>NZ_CAMVEE010000004.1 GCF_947166415.1 uncultured Methanobrevibacter sp.
ATATTCAATTAATATCTTTTATAATATTTGCATATTGTAAAAGAAATAATAATTAATGAAAAACTACAATATATTATATCATGACTACATTAGAAAAGATGAAAATTTTAACAGATTCCGCACAATATGACCTTTGTGACTATGTAAGTCATAATAAAAGTTCACAGGTCAATTTACCTGGAATATATGAAGCAACAGGTCATAACGGGTGTAAAATTCCTCTTTTCAAAACACTGCAAACCAATAAATGTAAAAATGATTGCAAATATTGTATTAATCAATCAAAAAGAAACTTTACAAGACTTGAACTGTCACCTGAAGAGCTAGCCCGTGCATTTTTGGGATATTACAATAGAGGCTTAGTCAACGGATTGTTTTTAAGTTCCGGAATCGCTGGAGACGTGGACACTACAATGGAAAATCAAATAGAAACTGTCCATCTACTTAGAAACAAGTATGGTTATGACGATTATATTCACCTTAAAATTGTGCCTGGCGCAAGTAAGGATTCTATAAAAAGAGCTATGGCGCTTGCAAATAGGGTTAGCATCAATATTGAAGCTGCAACACCTTCAGGTCTTGCAGAATTATCTTCCACTAAAGATTACAATAAGGATATTCTTAAAAGATTATCCTGGATTAATAGCTTTCAGCATAAAAGTACAACTTATCCAAATTCTACTCACACCACCCAGTTAATTGTAGGTGCGAACAACGAAAGTGACAAGGAGATTCTCCAGAGAATGGAAAAAATCTACAAGAAATCCGAATTGAAGAGGACATATTTCTCTGCATTCACTCCAATTGAAGATACTGAATTTGGAAAAAAAGAAGCGTGTCCGACCGATAGAACTGCAAAATTATATAATGCGGACAGTTTACTTAATGATTACCATTATAAAGTAAAAGAACTTGTATTTGATGAAAATGACAAATTATCACTTACTCAAGATCCTAAGATTTTAGCTGCAGAAAATATGGATATCTTCCCTGTAGAAATCAATACTGCGCCTCTAGTTGAACTCATAAGAGTGCCGGGAATAGGTGTAAAATCTGCCCGTAAAATAATTTCTATTAGGAAAAAAGCACCGTTTACATCAGAAGAACAGCTTAAAAAATTAGGGGTAGTAGTTGAAAGAGCTAAGCCTTATATTAAAATTGATGGTGAATATCAAGTTATTTTTGATTTTTAGATTTATTAGATGAAAATAGAATAATTAAACTGTTTTTAAACAAAATAAATATTAAAAAAATGAATCAACAATATAATTTATCAGATACCAAATAGATTATACTATTAATACAATATAATTTATTATAAAACCAATATAATTTATAATATAAAAAAATTAAATTCAGTAATCGTCGAATAACGCCCATATTTCAGGGTATTTTTTAGCTACAGCTTCATCGATTAATATGGATGCTTCTTTTGAAATACTAAACTCTGGTTCGGTTTTTCTTAAATATCTAAATACTGCAGAAGATCTTGATGACCAAAGTGTAATCCTTGGATTTTTATCAACTATCTCTTTAACTTCGGCTACATGTTCTTCCTGTATTTTGATTTCTTGTGGTGTCTGTAAATCCTCTTCGCTGCGTACAGCGCCAGATAAGTCTTCGGATGCTTCGCTATTTTCCTCATTTTCCTTGTCTTCTTCAACATCGTCTGAAACCTCTTCAGCAGTTACTTCCTCATTATTTGATGAATCTTCTCCTTGATTACTCTCCTCTTCTAACTGTTCAAAAATGTTTTTATCTGATTCATCTTCATTTAATAACTCTTCCAGTGATTGAGTGGAATTACTGTCAAAATCTTCATTATAAAAATCAGGAATTAATGAAGCTAAGCCTTTACCAAGTCCCTTTTTCGCCATTATTTACCACCTGTTTTTCGTTCTAAATTTCTTTGAATCATCTGGAATTGAGATTTAGCTTTTAAATCAAGATTTTTCTTAGCAACACTCAAATGAACATTTTCATCTCTTTGGATAATTTCCTTAGCTAATTTTAAATAAGCTTTTGTTCCGGTACTATCAGGATCATAAATCAAACAAGGCTTACCAAAACTAGGAGCTTCAGCTAATCTAATATTCCTTGGAATAATAGTTTTGAAAAGTAAATCTGTACCGCCAAAGTAATTCTTAAGCTCTCTGTGCACATCTTTACTGAGTCTAGTCCTTTTATCAAATAGAGTAAGGAGAATTCCCTTGATAGGAGTTGGACTTCTAAGCCTTTTTTCGACCAATTTTATTGTATTAATTAAATCAGCCACTCCTTCTAAAGCGTAATACTCAGCTTGGATTGGAATTAAAACACTATCGGAAGCTACTAATGCATTGACAGTAATTACACCTAATGAAGGAGGTAAATCTATGAATATATAGTCAAATAATGGAACAACATCTTTTAAAGTATCTTTCAATACGATATGGTAATTGTCACGTTTGGAAAGTTCCATTCCAGCACCGCTGAGAGATATATTACTTGGGATAATAAATAAATTTTTAATAAACGTAGGAATTGTTGCTTTTTTTATACTTATATCTCCCATAAGAGCATCGTAAATAGTGTTTTCTATTTTAGTTTTATCAATCCCAAAACTAGTTGTGGCATTAGCTTGAGGATCCATATCGACAACCAAAACAGATTTACCCATTACCGCTAAAGATGTCGCAGTATTTACAACAGTGGTTGTTTTTCCACAACCCCCTTTCTGATTCATAACCGCAATTACTTCACTCATCTAAAGAATTCTCCTATTTCCATGATTTTAAGTTATCAGTTATGATTTATAACTTAAAAAGACTAATACTTAAAGAATAATTATTAAATTATTCAGTATAAGTTAAAAGAATTAAGTTATTTCGAGGAAATTAAAACTTAAAGGAAATAACTTATCAGTTTTAACTTCTAAGGGATAGGAATTAAGTTTTAAGTTAAAACGTCAAAGTTATAAAAAATAAGTTTTAAGAAATAACTTATCATAACTAACTTTTAACAAATAAGTTATATTTTATAACTTCTCTCTTATAAAGTATTTGTTTTCACAGATAAGTTAACAGTTATTAGTTAACACTTGCAACTTATCTTTAATAAGTTATAAGTTATAAGTTATAACAAAAAAGTTAGAAAAAAATAAAGAAGGATTATTTAGCATTTTGCATTGTTCCTTCAAAATAGCTAGCGTATCCTTTTAAGTCCAACATTCCATGACCAGAGAAGTTCATTACAATTGTTTTTTCCTCACCTGTTTCTTTGCATTTCAAAGCTTCATCGATAGTAGCTCTGATAGCGTGAGTAGTTTCAGGTGCAGGTAAAATTCCTTCATTACGTGCAAAAGTAATACCAACCTCGAAACAGTCCCTTTGATGAACAGCTTTAGGTTCGATATAACCTTCTTTAGTTAAAAGGGAAACGATAGGTGACATTCCGTGATATCTTAATCCACCTGCATGTACAGAAGGCGCAACAAAATCGTGACCTAATGTAAACATCTTAAGCATAGGAGTAAAACCGTTGGAATCTCCAAAGTCATAATCATAAGTACCCTGAGTAAGGGTTGGACATGCGGTAGGCTCAACTGCTATGAATTTGGTATCAGAATTTCCATCAATCTTATCTTTAATAAATGGGAATAATGATCCTGCAAAATTACTTCCACCACCAGCACAGGCAATCATGACATCAGGAGTCTCTTCGGCAATTTCCAACTGGGTCTTTAATTCCTGACCAATAATGGTTTGGTGTAACATTACATGGTTTAATACACTTCCTAATGAATATTTTACTTCGTCGTTTTCCAGTGCTTCTTCCATAGCTTCAGAAATGGCAACACCTAAAGAACCAGGATGATCCGGATTATTGGCTAAAACTTCACGACCGACTTTAGTGTTTTCACTTGGAGATGCGAAAACGTTACCGTCATAAATATTCATAATATTTTTTCTATCAGGTTTTTGGTTAAAAGAGACTTTAACCATATATACAGTACATTCCAAGTCAAGTAAATTACAAGCAAGTGATAAAGCAGTACCCCATTGTCCTGCACCAGTTTCAGTAGTTAATCTTTCTACACCCTCTTTTTTAGCAAAATATGCTTGTGGAATAGCAGAATTCAATTTATGAGACCCGGTAGGGGACATGTCTTCCCTTTTAAAGTAAATCTTAGCCGGTGTATTCAAATATTCTTCAAGCTTGTTGGCTCTAACTAATGGAGTAGGTCTGCCCATTTCCATATAAAGATTTCTAACTTCATTTGGGATTTTAATGTAACGGTCAGTAGCAAATTCCTGTTCAAGTCCTGCCTTTGTAAATGCAAGCTGTAATGCAGCAATCTGATCTTTTCCCTCACTATTTTTAGGAGCAGGAAGTTCACAAGGTAAATCTGCAAGCATATTGTACCATTGTTTTGGCACTTCATCTGATGATAATTCAATTTTATAAGTCATAATAATAGTTACTTTAATGTACTATATAAAGCTTTGTTGTACAAAAATGTACACTTTAATTATTAATAATATAAAAAACAATTTTAAATCATGAGAATATTAGCAATTGATGTTGGAACCGGAACACAGGATATAATGATATATGACACTGAAAAAGAGCTTGAAAATTCAATAAAAATAGTTCTGCCATCCCCCCATCTGTATATTTCCCAGCAGATGAAAGAAATTGAAAATGACATTTACTTTACCGGGGAGATAATGGGTGGAGGAAAAATAAAAAGAAGTATCCTGGAACATATGGAAAAGGGATATAAAGTGGTAATGGAACCAACATGCGCTAAAACAATACGTGATGATTTAAATCAGGTCAAATCGCTTGGAATAGAAATAGCTGACAAATCTAAAGAATATAAGGGATATACTAAAATCAATATGGGAGACATCAACATAACCAAACTATCAGAATTTCTCCTAGGCTATGATTTGGAATTTGACTTTGATAAGATTGCAATTGCCGTACAGGATCACGGCTACAATGAAAACATGGGTGATAGGGACTTCAGATTTGAAAAGATTAGAGAAAAAGTATCAAAGCCTATTTCACCTTTGGAATTTGGATTTAGGGAAGATGTTCCCGAATACTTTACTAGAATGCAAGCTGTGAGAAGGCAAGTTAAAAATGAAGGAATTGAAGATTTACCCCTTGTAATGGATACCAAATTCGCATCAATAGCCGGAATGTGTTATGATGAAGTTGCAAAAGAATTGAACAGCTATATTGTAATCGATATTGGAAATGGCCATACAACAGCCGCATCAATAGAAGACGGGAAAATACAGGGCGTTTTTGAACATCACACCTCAAGCCTTACAGGCGAATCCCTTGAAAGGTACATCAAAAGACTGGCTTCAGGAGAAATTACCCATGAAGAGGTACATGAGGACTATGGACACGGAGCACACGTAATAAATCCAATATCAAAACTAGAAAAGGTCATAGTAAGTGGCCCTAAAAGGGAATTGATTGAAAAGACAAACCTAGAGTGGCATCATGCAGCTCCTGGAGGAGACGTGATGATGACCGGGACTGTCGGATTGATAAAAACAATAATAGGATAGATATAATGTTTAAGATGGATTCACATATTCATAGTGAATATTCACCAGATTCATCATCTAAAATCGATGATATTTTAAAAGTCGCTGCCAAAAGAAATATTGACATCATTGCAATAAGCGACCACAATACTGTAGATGGAACAAGTGAAGTATTAAAAAAAACTAGAAACACAGACATATTAGCCATTCCATCTATAGAGATTTCTTCCAGTCATGGCCATATCCTTGGTTTTGGCTGTGAGGAAAATATACCTAGAGACCTTTCACCGGAAGATACTATTGACAGAATTCATGATTTGGGCGGTCTTGCAATAATACCGCATCCGTACTGTTTTTATAGGCATGGTCTGTTGCATAATTACAAAGAAAAATTAAAAATTGATGCAATAGAAACAAGAAATGCCAGATTCATCGTAGGATACTGCAACAACAAAGCTAAAAATCTATCCCTAAAAGAAAACCTGCCGGCATTGGGTGCAAGTGATGCCCACTACTATAAATTTGTCGGTGATTGCTACAGTTTAATAGATTGTGAAAAAGATATCGACAGTGTTCTAAAATCAATCTCAAAAGGAAAAACAGAAGCAAAAGGAAAAGGAACATCAAACATTAAACTTTCAAAATATTTGTTTGAAAAAAATTTTCTAAAGAAATTTGATTAAAAAGAGTATTATTCACTCTTTTCAATTAAAATTTCTATAATAGAAACATTTGTTTTTTCGTTGTTATAGTTTTCAATTTCTTCAGTAGAAATATGAATGTCTTTAACAACAGAATCAGGAACAAACCTATTTCTTACAATTTCAGCAGCATCTACTGCTCTACTAATAGCTTTTCCCCTGGCGCGAAGAACAACACTATTAGATCCTTCATTAAATTGTGTAACTACTGCTAATACATAATTCATAACAGGTTTACTTCCAACAAAAATTGTATTATTCTCCATATTTAATTCACCATATAAATATTAGTGATAGATGTATATAAAATTTTACATATTGAATGATTGAAAATTAAACAAACACAAATAAACAATGAATATTATGCAATTGATATATAAATAAAAAAATATTTTTTTGAACAAAACTTGTTTAAATTAAAATTTAATAAATAAAATATAATAAAACAAAAAAAATTAAAAAAAATGTTAAATATTAGACCTTTTAATCAACAATAACTTATTGATTGAATCAAGAACTGCCAATATACTGGCCATAACAATGTCCTGATTGGTTGAACGTCCGGTTGATTTATTTCCTTCCGGATCAGAAGTAATCACAAACACCTCGGCCAATGCATCGGTACCGCCAGTAATAGCTTCAAGATTATATTCTTCTAGTTCAATATCCATTGTGCCTTGAATCAGCTTACGGATAGCATTCAAAGCTGCATCAACAGGACCGACACCAGTGCTTGCGGTTTCCTTTTCTTCACCATCAATTTCCAATTTAACAGTAGCTGTAGGAGATACATTAGCTCCCATAGAAATGCTCAAACCCTTAATTACAATAGGAGTTTCACGGGCTGAAGAAAGTTCTGTAATTGCAATAGCTATCAAATCATCATCAGTGACACATTTTCCGCTGTCACCCAAAGACTTGATTTCATCAAATACTTTACAAAATTGCTCTTCATCCAAATCTATATGATAATCTTTAAGTTTTGATTTTAAAGCATTGGCTCCAGTGTGTTTTCCTAAAACTATGCGTCGTGAATGACCTACCATTTCAGGAGACATTGGCTCATAGGTAGAAGCGTTATTTAAAATTCCATGAACATGAATTCCTGATTCATGAGCAAATGCATTATCGCCGACAATTGGTTTGTTGACAGGCATCTTGACACCAGTTAAACGTCCGACAAGGTTGGATAGGCTGTATAGCCTTGTAGTGTCAAGACCTAAATCAACACCATAGGCTGACTTTAAAGTCATTACAAGCTCTTCAAGGGAACAGTTACCTGTCCTTTCACCCAAACCATTGATAGTAACGTGAGCTTGATTAGCACCGCATTCGATGGCTGTTAGGGAATTGGCTGTAGCCAAACCGAAATCATTATGGAAATGAACGCTGATTGGAGTTGTGAAGTTATTTTTGATATTAGTAATAAGGTCACGGGTCATGATTGGTGTTAGAATTCCAACTGTGTCCGGAACATCTAAAAAGTCTGCCCCGGCATCAACTACCTCATTGAAAATTTCAAAGAGGAAATCCTCTTCAGTTCTTGTAGCATCTTCTGCTGAAAACTCAACAGTCAAGCCATGGTCTTTAGCATATTCAACACCGTCTACCGCCTTTTCAATTATTTCTTCTTTAGACATCTTAAGCTTATAATCACGGTGCAAAGGGGAAGTTCCAATGAATGTGTGGACATATTCTAAATCAGCATCTAAAACCGCGTCGATATCACCTTTTAAGGAACGTGCCAAACCAACCAAAGTAGATTTCAAATCCATAGATCTTATTTTTTTGGCTGATTCTATTTCTCCTTTTGAAGAAGCCGGAAATCCAACTTCTATTTTATCAACACCCAAATTGTTAAGCTTTTGAGCAATCTGAATTTTTTCATCGACTGTCAGAGCAACACCGGGTGTCTGTTCACCGTCTCTCAAGGTTGTATCGAAAATATAAATTTTATCTGCAAGATTCATATTTTCCTTTTTTAGATTTTCTATATTTTTTGTGGTCATTGTATTACTTCCCTTTAATAATTCTAATATTATAGTAAAAAGTTTATAAATTTATTGAAAACAAATATATTAACATGAAATTGGGTTTTACAACACTAGCTTTATTCATGCAACCTAACAATGAAATCATAGATTTAGCTAAAAAACACGGATTTGAAATTATAGAAATTCTTGGGGAAGGTCCATTTTTTGAAAAAGACAATATGGAATTCAAGGACTGTGGACTGGATATGAGAATTCATGCAGCAACAGTGGACATTAACGTCGCAAGCCTAAACAAAGGAATTAGAGCTGAAAGTGTAAAACAGATGATTCAATGCGGACAATATGCAGAAAGCATAAATGCAAATACAATTACAGTACACCCTGGAATTATCGGCAGAAATGAGCCTCATCTTAGAAAATGGGCTTTGGAAATTGCAATTGAAAGCATTGGTGAAATAATTGACAATACAAATGTTGAAATTTCTGTTGAAAACATGCCTGTTCGTGGAAAATTTTTGGGAAATACTGTAGAGGAAATTGAAATAATTCAGGAGGCTACCGGCTGCAGCTTGACAATAGATACCGGACATGGAAATACCTGCGGAAACCTCGAAGAGATGCTTTCTTTAAAAAACATTAGCTATTGTCATTTAAACGATAACGATGGTGTCAAAGATCAGCACATTACCTTAGGCGAAGGGACTTTGGACTTGAATTTACTTAAAAAGATTGATAGTGCAATCATTGAGCTGAACAACTTTGATAATATCCTAAAAAGCAAGGAAGTCATTGATAACCTATAATTTATTATCCTTTTTTTTAGAGGTTATCACTTATAAGTTATACCTTTTAAGTTATATCAATTAAAAAAATAAATCTAAAAGTCAATCATAGTAACTTCAAAAATGTCCTCGATTATATAGTCTGTCTTATCCATCATCTTTGGAGAGACTTCTTCCTGCTGTTCGATAGTCAAAACGCTGACATCCGCTTTTTTAAATGCCAATATATCATTAAGACCATCCCCAACCATCATGACTTTGTATCCTCCCTCTTTGAGGATAGAAACAACTTCACACTTGCCTCGGGTAGAAACAGTTCCAAATGCATTGTCTTCAGGGACATCCAGCATGTTGGCTAACCTATTGATGGCCCCTTTTCTATCTCCAGAAGCTATGAATATTTCAATTCCCCGGGACTTCAAAGTCTCGACTGTTTCAAAAACCTTCGGGAAAAATTTGCCCGCTGAAGTAATGGTATATGCAACGACGCCGAGGTCCATGTCAACAATCAAAGCGGATCCATTGCACAGCTCCATGTGAGAGATCTTTTCGCGTAAAATATCAAATCCGTCAGTAATGTCTGAAATGGTTGATACTTTTTCATTATAAAGGATTTCCTCAACATCAGCCTTTGAAACCTGCCTTGTGGAAAAACTTACGTCAAAATCAATGTCATATTCCTTGATAACATCTGAAATTAATGTATTAGGATCTAATTTTAACAATTTATTGGTGTTGAATTGAAGAACTACCAAAGCTAATGCATCTGCTGCTTCAATCAAATCCAAAGAGTTAATGTCTGTGAATATATTTCCATTTAATACATCCTTAATAACCCTATACCTTTCTATTAAAGTGCCGGAGTTATCAAATACGACTGCCTTTTTCATGATTAATAGTAGTTAAAAAATAATATTTATAATTAATTAAAAAAAACAACTTTATAAACATTGAAAAATAAAATAATAATATTATAATTTACGATTATTTAGGTGTTTTAATGAATGTTATTGAAAAATTAAACTCCATTAAAAGTGGAGAAATGACAGCTAAAGAAAATGTTGAAGGCTTCATTAAAGTTATCGATGAAAATAACGAAAGCATTAATGCATTTATTGAATTAAACTATGAAAATGCATTGAAACAAGCTGAAGCTATTGATAAAAAAATCGCAAATGGCGAAGATGTCGGTGCTTTAGCTGGTTTGGTATTCGGTATTAAAGCAAACATTAATGTTGAAGACATGATTATTTCTGCAGCTTCAAAAACCTTGGAAGACTACTATGGAAGTTACAATGCAACAGTAGTCAATGAAATATTGGCTGAAGATGGAATAATTATTGGTATTTTGAATATGGATGAATTTGCAGCGGGCAGTTCAACTGAAACCTCATACTACGGACCTACCCAAAACCCTGCGGCTATGGGTAGAATTCCAGGAGGTTCATCAGGAGGCTGTGCAGCAGCTATTGCAGCTGAAATGTGTGACATCTCAATCGGTTCAGATACTGGAGGGTCAATCAGAAACCCTGCATCACATTGTGGTGTTGTCGGATTTAAACCAACATACGGTGGAGTTTCAAGACAAGGTTTGCTTGACCTGTCCATGAGTTTAGACCAAATCGGACCTTTGGCAAATGATGTAAGCGGTATCGCATTAGCTTTAAACACCATTGCAAAATACGATGAAACCGAATGTACAACCTTAAACTGGGACAAACCTGACTTTACTGAAGTTCTGGATGACACATCCCTTGAAGGCATGAAAATAGCTGTATGTAATGAATTCATTGATGTGACAGATGATGAAATCAACAAAACCGTCAACAAAGCTATCGATAAATTAGTTGATGCTGGTGCGGAACTAGTTGAAGTGAGCTTTGATTATATTGACCTTTGTTTACCTACATACTACCTAATCAACTATGTGGAGTTCTTCTCAGCAACAAGAAAATATGACGGAAGAGATTATGGATCCAGAATTGAAGAAGTTTGCGGTGAAGAAGTATTGAGAAGAATCAAAATCGGTTCCCACATTGCAGAAGCTGAATTCAGTGGTAAATACTACAAACAAGCATTAAAAGCAAGATCCGTAATCAGAAGCGAAATCACTGCGATGCTTGAAAACGTTGATTTGATTGTAGGTCCAACAGTTCCTAAACTTCCTCACGAAATTGGTGCTGAATTGGAACCAATGGAAATGTATGCCTACGACATATTGACAGTTATCGCTAACTTGGCTGGAATTCCTGCTGGAAGCATAAAAGCTGGAGAAGTTGAGGGCATTCCTGTAGGATTGCAGATTCAAGCTAAACCATTGGATGACTTGAAAATTATTAAAGCTATGAGTGTATTTGAAAACACTCAATAATTCTCTTTTTTTGTAATATTTTTTACACTTGAAATATACCTCTAAAATTTTATACATTATAAAATACAATAGAATATCAAGAGGTTATTTTTATGACAAAAATCGGACTTGCTTATGTAAACGGAGCCGTTCCAGGATTTGAAGATTTTGGAAATTTACCAACAGATATCGTTAAAGAAAACGGTTTGGTTAACGGTAATAAAGCCAGCGATGAATTAGATGCACTAATAATTCCTGGAGGAACATTAATCGAATCAAACGATATTGATATGGGTTTGAATAAAGAAATTAAAAAGATGGCCCGTGACGGAAAGCCTATTATCGGCATATGTGCAGGTTTTCAGTTGCTATCAAACCAGATAGATATCGGAAGAAAATCCCCAGTGCCAATAATTAAGGAAGGGCTTGGAATAATAGATGTCAACTTTTCACCGTTAATCACAAGTGACAGGGTGAAGGCAAAAGTATTCAAAAACTCCTTTTTGGTTGAAAATCAAAATGAGGATGTTGACGGATTTCACACCCATACTTACGGTAAAGTGGAAGGGGATGCCAAGCCATTGTTCTATTCCAAAGTTCAAAGAATGAATTATGGCGATA
This sequence comes from uncultured Methanobrevibacter sp., assembly GCF_947166415.1. Lineage (GTDB taxonomy): Archaea > Methanobacteriota > Methanobacteria > Methanobacteriales > Methanobacteriaceae > Methanocatella. Next base: position 11,998 of record NZ_CAMVEE010000004.1, read on the forward strand.
CAAACGAAGAGGGAGACTACAACATCTTTTCAGGTGCCTGTAACGATGACGGTAACGTTATCGGAACAATGATCCATGGCATATTGGATGAAAATCCAATCCTTGTAGAAAATTTGAAAAATCAAATAGACATTAAGGATATGGATGAAATATACAATAGAAATCTGGAAGTCAAAAAGTATCTGCAAAGCGAAGTCGGAATAAATTCCGGGATAAAAATAACCGAAAACAGGAAAAATGACAGGCCAAAATACCTAATGATTGGAAGTAACGGATCAGATTCTGGTAAAACATTCATTTTAACTGGTCTTGCAGGTGCAATTAGAAAAAGAGGATATAAGGTCGCACTTTTAAAAGTCGGCCCCGATGTCAGGGACATTATACCGGGATTATACTTGACAAAAGGTAAAATGGAAGAATTTTCCTCAATAAAAATCGGACATTTGGGTTGGAGTGACATCGAATCTACAATAAAAAAACTTAACAACTCAGACTATGATATTGTCCTTATCGAAGGCGTGATGAGCGTGTTTACAGGGCTTTTAAATGAAAAAGTACCGTTTTCAGCAGCAGAAATTGCAATGTCTTCAAAAATTCCTATGATATTGGCTACTGGAGTAAATAAAGGTGGAATAGAATCAGCGGCAGTTGACATAGTGGCTCACACTAATATGCTAAACAACCTTGGTGTTACAGTAGAAGCAATTCTGCTAAACAAGGTATACAATGAAAATATATTCGATACCGTTGTTCCTTACATAAAAGAAAACACCAACGTTGATAATATCCTAAAGCTTCCGAAACTAAAATCTGCCGATATGAGAGGATTCATACCGGAAGTTGAAATCAGATATGAACTGTTTACCTCACATGCAATGAATCTTATTGAAGAGAATCTCAATATAGAAGAAATAATAGCTATGACATCTGAAGTCGAATTTGAAAAAATATATTCATTTGAAGAAATCAAAGAGAGAGTGATATAATGGCTCTTAATTTAAGCCCCGAACCTGGTGTAAAACTTACAAAAAAGGATAGGGCACATGTTTTAACTAAAATGAAACAGGGATGGAAAGCAAATTGTCTTATTCCTGATTACGTTTTTGATGAAAATGGAAACATTCAAATAGAATCTGATATGAATCGCCGCGTCGTCAAGATTGTTAAAATAAAAGATGATGGAATCTATATCGAAAAGGCTCTAAAAAGCAAAACATTAAGAATTCCTTGGGATAAGGTTGCCTTAATTTCTAAATCAAAAGAAGTAAAAGATGGTTTGGAAATTAAAATGCATGATGGGAAATATGTGGCATTCAGCATTTACAATTCCTACAAAATACAACAAATTACCCAGTTTATTGCAAATTATATCAATGATAAAAAGTTGAATAATGCTAATATGTATTCATAATAGCTTATTCTTCTAAATATTTGTTGATGATGTCTTCGCCTTTAAGCAAGACCAATCCATTTTCTTCAGCATATTTACGAGCATCGGCAACGGATGTAGCTTGTCCGGTTTCACCGTCCATCATTTCGCAAACTACACAGACAGGAGTAACTCCAGCCATCTCACATAATGCAAGACCTATTTCTGTGTGTCCTTGTCTATTTTTAACAAGTCCGTCTGCTCCTCTTAAAAGACATACATGACCTGGAGATCTGAAAGTTGCTCCAAATTCATCAAATCTTTCTTCTTTCATCATAATAGCCATTTCACTAATTGTCATTGCTCTGTCATGATCTGTTACACCTGTGAAAGATTTTCTGTGGTTTGTCCATACTGAAAATGAAGACCTTTCGTCATATGGAATGTCATTAGGTGCAAGTTCAGCCAGTTCAGGATATTTTTCACTAGCTGCTTTCATGATGTCAACCATGAATGGCAAATGAATAGCATCACAAAAATCAGAATGTAAACAGTTGCAAATTAAACCGCCTGCATCGTTTCTCATTGTAGCGATAGATTTTGGGGTAACAAATTCGGAAGCGATAATCATATCAACTTCCCCTTCTCTATCATCATCATCGAAAACTAGTACGAATTGACCATCTCTTATAGCTTCTAAAGCTTTATCTAAGTTTGTTTCTTGATTCATAGTAATGTCTCCTTATTTACTAGAACCAGGGCTAAAAATAACTAATAACTATTTCTTCTCTTCCATCCGGACTATCACCGTCGGTTTTGGAATTTCACCAAATCAACACATTTTGTGCTCGTGGACTTATTTATTAAAAATCACCACCGGTGGAGAATTTCACTCCGCCCTGAGAACGTATTAACAAATATATTTATCATGTATAAAATAGTTTTTGGTAAAAATTCTAAAATTCAAGGCAAACGATATCGCCATCTTTAAGATTTAATTTATCCCTAAGTTTTTCAAAAGCTATGAATTCCAAATAATTCTCTTCATGAGTTGTTTTGGCTGGAAATACAATAGCTCCTTCAACATTATCGTTTAAAACAGCTTTTATATATTTTACTGCACCAAAACCTTCATCAGGTTTTATTATATTTTCACAATTGTTTTTGATATTGTTTATTTCATCAAGATTGTCTTCACTTACTACAACATTTAAGGTTCCTGGAAATGGGACGAATCCCAGATTTTTCTTGAATTCATTCGTATAAAATTCCTGAGATAAAAAATAAGCCGCTTTTCCCAAACCAGTAGTGACCTCTCCATCAATTTTCATGAAATAACCTCTAATAATTTACAAGTTTAATTAAATACCTTAGCATTATCTTAAAAGAAAAATTAATTAAATCAAAACTCTGTCAAATAAATTAACTTTCAATTCAAAGAATTATATTGAACACTATAATTTATTGATTTTTTAATTTAAATAGTTAAAGAAGGACATTTTAAAAAATTTTTTAAACATTGAAGAATAAAGTAAATATTACTAATAAAATTATTACAGGGTAAAAGAAATGGAAATAAAAACTATCTCATCAGATGTGTTAATAATAGGATCTGGAGGGGCTGGTTCTAGAGCAGCTATAGAAGTGGATAATGCTGGTTTAAAACCTATCATAGTCTCAAAAGGCCTTTCATTCAGGTCTGGCTGTACTGGAATGGCTGAAGGCGGATATAATGCTGTTTTTAAAGCAGTGGATAAGGAAGATTCAATAGAAGCCCATAGATTTGATACACTAAAAGGTGGAAGCTATTTGAACGACGAAAAACTTGTCGATATATTAGTAAATGAATCTCCAAAAAGATTGATTGATCTGGAAAATTATGGAGCATTATTCGACCGTCAGGAATCCGGTGAAATAGACCAAAGACCATTTGGTGGGCAGTCTTTTAGAAGAACATGTTATCAAGGAGATAGAACAGGTGCAGAATTACTAAATGCACTTAAAGAGGAAATCATTAAAAGAGATATTGAATGTATTGAGGAAGTGATGATAACATCCCTTGTAACAGAAGGCACACAAGTAATAGGGGCGTGTGGTTTCGATTTAAAAGATTCCAGTTTAATTTATTTCCAAGCAAAATCTGTTATATTGGCCAGCGGAGGTGCTGGTCAATTATACCCTGTAACTTCAAACACTTTCCAAAAAAATGGTGACGGTTACGCTATAGCTTATAGAGCTGGAGCTAATTTGGTTGACATGGAACAGGTACAATTCCACCCTACTGGAATGGTGACACCAGAATCCAAAAAAGGAGTATTGGTGACTGAAGCAGTTAGAGCTGAAGGCGGAAAACTCATAAATAAAGATGGCGAAAGATTCATGAGCAAATATTCACCTGAAAAAATGGAATTGTCAACCCGTGATGTTGTTGCCCGATCAATTTATCAGGAGATTATTGAAGGAAGGGGAACTGAAAACGGAGGAGTCTACCTTGACATTTCACACTTAGACGATGATTACATTGATGAAAAGCTCGAAACAATGGTTCTCCAATTTGAAAATGTGGGTGTCGATATCAAACATGGGCCGATTGAAGTAGCTCCGACAGCGCATCACTTTATGGGTGGTTTAAAAATCAATCCAGATGCATCAACATCTCTTGAAAACCTATTTGGAGCAGGAGAAGTATGCGGTGGAGTTCATGGAGCAAACCGTTTAGGCGGCAATGCTTTGGCCGATACTCAAGTATTCGGAAAAATTGCCGGTGAAAGCGCATCAAAGGCATGTGAAAACACCGAACTTAAAACAAACGAAATCCAAGTTGAAAAAGAAGCTTCAAGAATAGAAAAACTAATTAAAAAGGGTTCAATAAAACCACAAGAGTTCAAAAATAAAATCAAAAGCCTAATGTGGGAAAAAGTTGCAATCGTAAGAGAAGAAAAAACATTGAACGATGCATTGAAAGAATTGCTTGAAATGCAAAAAGACCTGAAGAACCTGGATGTAAGTTATAAAAAGCAATATAACACAGAACTAGTAACTGCTCTTGAAGTAATAAATATGGTTGAAATCTGCATTTTGATAGTCAAATCTGCAATCATACGAAGAGAGAGCAGAGGAGCACATTACAGGTCTGATTTCCCAGAAACACTGGATGAATGGAAAAAGAGCATTGTTATAAATAAAGAAAAAATAGAATTTGAAGCTAGATAGCTTCTTTTAATTCTTTTATTGCTTTTCTAGCTTTTTCATAAATTTCCTGTTCGTCCAGGACAACTAATTTTTTATTTTCCATCAATATTTTACCATTGCAGATGGTTGTATCAACATTTGAACCGTTTGCAGAGTAAATAATGTTGGAGCTTAAACTTGAACTGTCCGGAACCATATTTGCACAGTTGGTATCAATCAAAATAATATCAGCCTTTTTGCCGACTTCGATTGAACCTACTTCGTCATCGATTCCCAAAGCTTCAGCGCCTTTTATGGTACCCATTGCTATAGCTTCATCGGAAGTCAAAACCTTAGGATCCAAGGTAGAAACCTTTTGAAGTAAACTGGCGGTTTTCAACTCTTCAATCAAATCCAAATTGTTATTTGAAGATGCACCATCAGTTCCTATGGCTACACAAATGTCATTTTCGATTAATTTTGAAACTGGAGCGATTCCAGAAGCCAATTTCATGTTACTGCATGGGTTGTGGGAAACCTTGACATTATTTTTCTTAATGATTTCAATTTCATTGTCATTAAGCCATACGCAATGAGCTGCAACAACATCAGGACCCAAAAAGCCTATTTTATCCAAATATTCAAATGGCCTTAATCCTTTTTCTTCCAGACTGTCATTGATTTCCTTTTGTGTTTCTGATACATGAATGTGAATTCCCATGTTGTATTCATCGGCCAATTCACGAACTTTAATCAGCAGTTCCTCAGAAGCTGTGTATGGGGAATGAGGTCCGAAAAATACTTTGATTCTGCCATCAGCCATTCCATTGCAGTTTTTAAACAATTCAAGATTTTCCTTGATTTCAGCTTCTCTTTTTTCGGCAACGCCAAAATCAATCATACCGTATGATAGAACTGCACGGATTCCTGCCTCATCAACTGCACGGGCGACATCCTCCATGTAGAAATACATGTCGCTGAATGTTGTTGTTCCTGACTTAATAAGTTCAACTGCCCCTAAAAGGGCGCCAATATAACAATAATCACCATTTAGATTAGCTTCCATAGGCCAGATATGATCATTCAGCCAGCTGTCTAAACTTAAATCATCTGCTAATCCCCTAAATAAGGTCATGGATAAATGAGTATGAGTATTAATTAATCCAGGAAGTAATATCATTCCTGTAGCATCGATAATTTTATCAACATTGGTTTCATCAATCTCTTCTGAAATTTCAGCAATCAAATCGTTTTTAATTAAAAGAGATTGTCTTTTTTCTTCAAAATTAATTGGATCTAAAATAAATGCGTTCTTGATTAAAATAGTATTATATGACATAATAACACCTAAAAAAAATAAAAAAAGGTTAAAAACTTATCTATAAGTTTTTAATAGCTAATTTAATATCGTCAGCTTTAACAGTTTTACGTTTTGCGATTTTTGCTACTTTGTTAGCTTCAATAGCAACATCACGAGCAACTTCTTCAACGTAAGCAGCTAATTCTGCTTTTGCGTCTTCGCTAACTCTTTCTGCGCCAGCTTCTTTGATGATTCTAGCGATAGGAGCTTTTGGTATTTCAGACATAATTTTCACCTCATTAAATTTTTATTAAAAACTTAAGAATAAGTGTTAATCTTAAGTTAGATATAATATAACACGACTTAATATTTAAATATTTCCCTTAAAATGACGATAAAATTAAAAAATAAGGAGAAATATAAAAAATTATTAAGAAATAATATGATAAATAATATTAATTGAAAAAAATAGTATTAAATAAAAAGATTTATTAATATTAAAATAGAAAAATTGGAAAGATTACGATGAAAATTAAAATAGCTGTTCCTTCAAAGGGAAGAATTAGTGAACCTTCAATAAACTTATTGGAAAAGGCAGGATTAGGATTAAAAGATAGAGAAAGCCGTAAATTAATTTCTAAAACTTTTAATAAAGATATTGATGTTTTATTTGCAAGAGCATCAGATATTCCTGAATTTGTTCAAGATGGAATAGCTGATATTGGAATAACAGGAATAGACCTGATTGAAGAAAACGAAGCTGACGTTGTCCAGCTGCTTGACTTGAAATTCGGAAAAACAAACCTGGTTTTAGCAGCTCCCGAAGATTCAAACATAAAATCAGTCGCAGACATTACCGACGAGATGACTGTCGCTACTGAATTTCCAACATTAACAAAAAAGTATCTGGCTGAAAACAATCTAAACCTTAAGGTCGTCAAATTGAGCGGATCCACTGAAGCAGCCCCATTTATAGGAGTTGCAGATTTGATTACAGATTTGACAAGTACCGGAACAACTCTAAAGATGAACCATTTGGAGATTGTTGATACTTTATTGAAAAGTTCAATTGTGCTTGTGGCAAACAATGAAAGCATGGAAAGCAAAAAAGAATTAATCGAATCCGTAAGCACAAGCATAAAGGGAGTATTGGAAGCTTCCCGTAAAAAGCTTTTGATGATGAACGTGAAGACAAAGGATCTGGACTGTGTAAAAGAAGTCATGCCATCAATGGGTGGACTGACAATATCAGATGTATTGTCTGAAGATGAAACCGTTGCGGCTCAGGCAGTGATTGATGAAGATGAAGTTTTTGAACTTATTAACAAATTAAGAATAGCAGGCGCAAAAGATATTCTGGTTGTGCCGATTGAAAGGATTATTTAATTTACTTGGCATCAAATAAAAAGGGTTGGTTAGAATTTTTAAACTAAAAAACATAATTTCAATAAAAGACTTTGAAAGGGAAGATGTGGACTACATTCTTGATGAAGCATCTAAGCTAGAAGATATCGCTAAATCAAAAGAAAATTCTGATGAATTGAAAGGAAAAATATTAGGATTGATGTTTTTTGAACCATCAACCAGGACCAGACTCTCTTTTGAAACAGCCATGAAAAGATTGGATGGAAACTGCATCGGTTTTGAAAGCAGCGGATCCAGTTCCGTTTCAAAAGGTGAAAGCATAGCCGATACCGCAAAAATGTTTGAAGGATACAGCGATGCACTGGTAATAAGACACGAACTTGAAGGAGTTTCAAAATTCATATCAGATATCGTTGACGTTCCTGTAATCAATGCGGGTGATGGTGCCGGACAACACCCAACACAGACCTTGCTTGACTTATACACAATAAAAAAGGAAATCGGATCTATAGATAACCTGAAAATAGCTTTAATTGGAGATTTGAAATTTGGACGTACCGTCCATTCACTATCAAACGCATTATGTTTATATGATAACGTTAAAATCTATCTCGTATCCCCTCCAGAGCTCAAGATGCCTCAGGAAGTACTTCACGACCTGGACAAGACAAATGTCGTCTACGAAGAAGTGAATAACATAGAAAGTATTATTGATGACGTTGATGTGCTGTATGTAACCAGGATACAAAAAGAGCGCTTTGGAGATATTGACGACTATTTAAAAATAAAAGGAGCTTATATTATAAATAAAAAAATGCTTGAAGGCAAAGATGTTATAGTAATGCATCCTTTACCTAGAATTGATGAAATTGACACTGACGTCGATGATACAAAATACAATAAGTATTTCATTCAAGCGTTTAATGCAGTTCCAGTTAGAATGGCAATTTTAAAAACATTGATAAAAAACAACCCTAAATAGAGAAAAGGGTTGTTTCAAGCAATTCTTCATCACATTGGAGTTTGATTATATTTGTTCTTCCTTTTCCACGGCCACGTGAAATTGTGTTTGTAGAAATGATACCCAAAAGTTCAAGCTCATTTATAAAATCAAAAATCCTTCTGTAGGTAACTGCATCTTTTTTGGATATTGACTGATATTCTTCATATAGTTTTCCTGAAGTGATTTCCTCATTATTTTTTGTTAAGTTCAAAATCGCTTCAAGAAGCCTTTGCTGTTGTAAAGGTAAAGTCTGGATAATTTCAGTCACTTTATTGAATTCTATTCTATCCTTCGCTTTTCTTACATGTTCGCCTGTAACCTTTTCAGAATCATCATCATAAGCCAATTCACCTGCATTCTTAAGTAAATCTAAGGCGTATCTAGCATCACCCTCTTCTTTTGCAGCCATGGCAGAACATAAAGGAATGACATCATCATCCAAAACATCATCATAAAATGCCAATTTAGCCCTTTCGGATAAAATATCTGATAATTGATCTGCACCATAAGGAGGGAATACAATTTCCTTATCGTTTAAACTGCTGGTCACTCTGGACTTGATCAGATTCTTGAAATCGAGATAGTTACTGATTGAAAGAACAGAGACATTGTCTGTTCTGGTCAATGTGTATAAGATACCGTCGCCATCCTTATCAAGCAGAATGTCGATTTCATCTAAAATGACAATCAATGTTATTTTTCTACCGAAAACATCCCTTTTGCTTAGAATGTCTCTGAAGGTATTTACAATTTCACCTTTTGTCCAACCCCTATTTGGAACATCCCTTCCAAGCTGTTGGCATAATTGAGCAATGACCTGATATTCAGTAGTATAATCTGTACATCTAATATATTCAACTTCTACACGAACCTTCTTGTTTGAAGCAGCATCCTTAAGTTGTTCACTAGCAAATTTTGAAGCTGCAGTTTTTCCGGTTCCTGTCTTTCCATAAAGGGTAACATTTGAAGGTGTTACTTCATTTAATGCATCAACCCAAATTTTAGCGATATCAGTGATTTGTTCTTCCCTGTGAACTAATTTGTTAGGTAAATATCTGTGATCTAAAGGAATCTTATTTTTGAATATATTTTTACTTGTGGTTGTTTCTGATTCTATTTTATCGAATATGTTTGACATATGAACACCGCAAAATTTTGTAATAAAATTAAGTAAAAATTAGAAAAAAACTGTAGTAGTATTTCCAGTGATACATTATTAATCACCATCATAAATAAAGGTTTTTATTACAAATTTGCAATAAAGTTAATAAAAATCGAAAATTTCGATTAGATTAATTGAGCGATATTTCTTAAATTAGGATATAAACAGCCAATATTATTTAAAATAATTTATTAAAGAATTATTATGACTGGATTTGAAAACAAATTGGTATTTTGAAATATTGAATAAAAATATGAAATGGTACTATTTCAAATATAAAATAACAATTTCAAGTGTAAAATCTATGAAAAAACCTTGAAAATAAGGCGTATCTGAGCTTGAAATCATATGAAATGATGGAAAATTGAAAAGAGTGAGAGGGATGCATTGCAAGTGTATACAATTTTGTCCGCCAGGCAATTTTCAAGACATGTATTTCAAGTGTAAAGTCTATGAAAAATAGTCTATTGGATAAATAAATAATAAATAAATAATTAATTATCGTTTAAAATAAAAATAAAGAGCAAATTGAAAAGATAGATTTCAAGTGTTTACAGATGAAATGCACCTCTTCAATCTTAGAAGACCCTCGTAAGGGTTATACTTGAAACAGACCTCTCCCTCTCTAAACAAACATGCTGTTTTCATTGGAAGAATCGTCTTTTTTAGATATACTACCAAATTTTTTGTCAATTAACATTATGCAGTGTAGTTTAGCTTTAAAAACACGTTTTATTGTTCTAATTAATTCGTTTTTGGTTAATCCATCTTCATAGATTACATCAGTGAGGATGAATTGCTGTAATAGATCCTGATTGACATTCAAATCAAAATCAACAAAATAACGATTAATTCCAAACTGCAAATCAAAAAGGAAGCTTCTTCTGTTTTCAGGTGTGGAAGAAACCATAAGTTCAATATGTTCCGGTGCTACCTGAGTAGCGCATCCGACAATGATACAATCTTTTCCTTTTGGTTTTACTACATCCATAATGTTATCATTTGGGAATTCAATAACGTAATGAAATTCAGCATTATCTTCAATTTTCTTATCTCTGAACATTCCTTCATCGACTAACCAATCTTTAACTTTTTCTTCGACAGTCATAATATCATCATTAAAAATTTTATAATAAATTATATATTTTTTTATTATATATATTATAAACTATGATTGAATATAATAAATTATTTAATGATATTATTTTTACACAAATAACAAACAACAATTCATTAAATTTATTTTTATTTATTATATTATCATTATTGGTTTCAATCGTTATTGATATGGTATTTGGAGAGCTTCCGACAGCTGTTCATCCTGTTGTCATAATGGGATCTATTATCGGCTTTTTCAAGAATGTTTTTATCAAAATAAAAAACAAGCTGTCCGGTTTGCTATTGATTATCTTCACTGCATCTGCAGTCAGCATAATTGTCTATGTGTTCTACGCAATTGGAATGTTAAATGTCATATTACTGTTCATTATATTTTCTGTGTTATTGTCAAGTTCATTTTCGATAAATATGCTTCTACAGACAGCCATCGATGTTGAAAATGACTTGAAAACAAGTTTGGATAAGGCAAGGGAATCCGTATCATACCTGGTTAGCAGAAGCACTGATGAGCTGACAGAGAGCTTTATCGTATCAGCAACAATAGAAAGTCTGACAGAAAACATCACTGATTCATATGTCGCTCCAATTTTTTACTATTTTATTTTTACTTTAATTATAATGATTTATCCAGTCAATAATGCATTATACTTTTTATTGCTGATTCCATTGTTGTATAGACTGTCCAATACCATGGACGCAATGGTTGGATATGAAACCGATGAATTGAAGGATATAGGTTTTTTCCCTGCCAAGATAGATGACATCCTGAATTACATTCCTGCAAGAATATCTGGTTTATATGTGGTACTGTCAGCATGTCTGCTTAAGTTGGATTGGAAAAACAGCTACAGAATAATGAAGAGAGATGCCAGAAACTGTCCAAGTCCTAATTCAGGATATACCATGGCATCAACTGCAGGAGCACTGAATATCCAACTTATAAAAAAAGATACTTATATTCTTGGAGATGAAAATAAAACCATAGAAACCAATGACATAGAAAATGCTGTAAAGCTGTCAAAGTATACAATAATGCTGTTTACAGCCACAATTCTATTATTGTTAATTATATTTAAAGTGATATTATGAAAATAGCTATCATTTCAGTTTCAGATCAGGGTTACGAATTATCCTTGAAATTAAAGGAAAAATTAGATCAGGATTCTACAATAATCAAGAATGATTTGTTTCATAAAAATGTCAAGAAAATTTTTCCGATTTTGTTTTATGAATATGATGCAATAATAGCAATAATGGCTTCAGGAATATTAATCAGGTCCATTGCTCCACTTGTCGAATCAAAAACATCAGATCCTGCCGTTTTAAACATTGATGATAACGGCAATTTTGTAATATCCACATTATCCGGACATTTGGGCGGCGCCAATAGCTTAACTCAGAAAGTTGCTGAGCTGATTGATGCAACACCTGTAATCACAACTTCAACAGATGTGAATAAAAAATTGGGAATAGATGTTATTGCAAGGAACCTTTATTTTGAAATTGACAATACAAATGAAATATTGTATTTCAATAAGGCTGTTCTTGATGGAAAGGAAATATCATTCACAGTCAATCCAAACGCTAATTTTGACTACTTGTATGATTATCTAAATGAAAATGCTCTTAAAATTAACATCTCAATATCATATTCATCAAAAATAAGCCCAGATGAAATATTTGCCGAAGTTGATGGACATGAAATAACCTTAAAGAAGCGCAAACTTGTGGTAGGAATCGGATGTAGACGCGGAAAGGAATGTGTAAAAATTCATGATGGTATAAACAAGTCATTTGATGATTTGAACTTGCCTTTGTCAAGAATAGACATGTTTTCATCTGCAGAAATTAAAAAGGATGAAATTGGATTGCTTGAAATTTCAGATAAAATGGGCATACCAATCAATTTTGTTGATTTGGAAAGAATGAAAATGTTTGAATCAAAAGACATTCAGAAATCCGAATTCGTAAAATCAAAATTTGGAATTTATGGCGTCTGTGAACCTTCAGCATTGATAACTGCAGGATTTGATTCTAAGCTGATATATAAAAAGACATCATACAATGGCGTTACGATAGCTGTCGCTATTTCAAAATAATATAAATAAAAAAAAGTAAAATTAGATAGATTCTAATTTTGATAAAACTTCCCAAATTAAAGTTCTTGCATGAACTGGGATATTTGGATCATTACTGATTTCATCTAATTTAGTGAGAACAGTACTAATTCTCACGGATAAATCTTGTTCCTCATCTTTTAAAAGGTCATTAGATTGACTTGCAGCTTCTCTAATGTTACGAGGCACAGTATTATTATCCATAATGTATTCAAGTATTTCTGATACTTCGTTAATAGTTTGATTACTCATAATTAACCCCTCCCAAAATGATTTTAAAATAAGTAATAATTATATTATATTCTATATATCTAAAAGTTTATTTAAATAGTTTTTGGTAAATCGAATTAATTTTTTATATAGTAAGGTTTATATTTTATAAAATAATGAAATTATATCATGTCAGATGTAAGCAAAACTACTATAAATTTACCTGTAGACTTAAAAAAAGAATTAAAGAAAATGGCTATTGATGAAGAAACTTCTCTATCAGGATTAATCATTAAAATGATAGAAGAAGGTTACGAAAAAAGAACTCAAACCAAATTTAGCTCAGAAGATTAATTTCAATCTTCAGCTGAATTTAACATATATGTAATGAACTGTGTTTTTGCACTTTCTTCAACAAATATTGCTAACAGTTCAGCTTCTTTTAAACTATCGGCAACGCAAACAACACCATGCTTTTTGAGGATTAATACATCTTCATTTCCAAGGCCTTCACTAGCACTTTTAGCAAGTTCATCACTGCCAGGTTTTTCATATTCGATTTCAGCCATATATTCTGATTTTATTGCTCCAAATCCTTCCAGTCTTCTGATTCTCTTTGTTGAATGAGCAAATCCTGTAGCATAAGGTGAATGGGTATGGACTATTCCGTTAACGTCCGGTCTTTTTTTATAGATTTCAATATGCATATTCACTTCGGAAGATGGGACTCCTCTTGTTAGGACATTGCCGGTCATGTCAACCAACACGATATCCTCTTCATGTAAATTGGACAATGATTTCAATGTAGGAGTAATGGCGATGATATCTCCATTTTCACCTTTAAATCTTGCGCTAATGTTTCCAGATTTTCCGGAAACAAGTCCTTTGTCATAAATTTCATTAGAAATGCCAATAATTTCAGCTATATTTTTTTTCATTATATACCTCTAAATAAATTTGAAGTGTTTGTATTTTCCCTTATGAAGAACAGGAACTTCAGCAGGAGTCGGTTCAATATTGTAAATTTTCTGGAACTCTGTCTGAGTCTGGAAAGTACCTGAGTTAATCAAGTGGATTCCCTTATATCTTCTGTATGTGTTAATGTGGACGTGCCCGGTATGGAAAACATCCGGCACTTCATCAATGACTAAATAATCTTCAAGTTCTGAAGCTAATGGGGTTCTTTCACCATAAATAGGTGCTAAATGTCTTTTTTTAAGCAATTCTTCCATTAATATATCGTTTCTTTCGTGAGAGAAATCCTTGACGGCCATTACCAGATCATCAAAACTACGTCCGTGGTAGATGAGAACATTGATTCCATCAAGTGAGACCAAACCCGGATTTGAGATGAATTCAACATTATCCAATTCATACAATGATTTTGCATATTCTTCAGGCACTGCTGGCTGCGGTTCAGCAACTCTTGATGCGTCGTGGTTTCCGGGAGCGATAATGATTTTGATGTCGCTTCTTATGTTTCCTAAAAACTTAGCAGCTTCGTTATATTGTTCTGTAATGTCTTTGATTGCAAGTTCCTTTTCTTGGTTAGGATAAACGCCTATTCCATCTACGATATCTCCTCCAATGATGAGATATTTGACATCTTCAGCTACTCTTCTTTGTTCTTCAGTTCCGAATTCACAGTTTATCCAACTTATAAATCGTGAGAAAGCGTCTTCCAGGAATGTCAAGCTTCCTATGTGCACATCTGATAGGAATACAATTCCAAAGTCCATTTCCTTTTCCGGAACGCTTAACACATCCGGATGGATGATGTCCTGGCCAAATGCAAATCCTCTATCGTTACTTTTGTTTGCAATGACACCCACAACCTCATCTCTAACTAGCCTTTCAGCCTTTTTGAACAGTTCCTCATTTTTTTGTGAGAACAAGATGGAAATGTTTCCGGTATCATCTTCAAATTCGACAATCTTATGGCCGTTTTTGCTGGACCTGATTTCCCTAACCATCAAGATCATGCTTAGGTTGTCCTGCATATCATCAATATCTGCAACTTTTATAGTGGTTCTGAGCTCTGGCCTTTTGGATAGGATATTATGTAATTTTTCATATCTGCTCTGGAAATAGGAAATTAAGTTTTCAAGCTCGCCACTAGTATATGACTTTTTGCTTGTATCCTGAATAATTTTAAAGTCATATTCAACATTTGATTTTTCCAGATTTCTTTTGAATTGAATTTTTTCATCTTTAACGGTTTGTGAAGCTTCTAAAATTGTTTCGTTGATGTGCTTTTCCTTTTCATCAGTTTCCTTCTTTAAGCTATCAATAGAAGCAGTTTCATTTTTAGGTGGTGTTTGGATTTCAGGCTTTTCTTCACCAGGTTTTTTTTCATCAGGTGATTCTGCTTTTTTCTCATCAGTTTTGATGAATGGGATTTCTTTAGGTTCTTCTTTTGTTTTTATTCCCATAATTTCATCAATGGTTTTTCCACTAACAGAGACTAAATCCTTTGATGAGAAGTTATCACCTTTTAATTTAACTATTAATGAAGATGCAAAATCTACAGGATTTTCTGCATTAATGACTTTATTATATGCTTCAGGTGATAGGTTAATTCCTTTTTTTGCAAATTTTAATAGAATTTTGTTAGTTGACATTATTTAGAATTTTAATTTTCTATATTAATAAACTTTGAGAATTTTAATTTCGAATATTGGTTTTTATTAGTTATATTTATTATATATTAAAAATAGAATTTAAAGTATTATATTATAATAATTTTTCATGATTGTGATAACATGGCAAGCAAGGTACTTAGAATTATTTTAATAATTGTATTGTTTATTATATTCTTTGAAATTGGCCTTATCAGTTCATACACTATCGTAACAGCTGAAGCGCCTAACGTTCATAATATAGTGGACATGCAAATATCAAAAGTTACTGGAATTTTTAGTCCTGAAAATGTTAATGAAGTTTTGATTAAAGATCCGACTCCAGTTAATATCTCAAACAAGAAGGATGTTGCACTTAAGATGCAGACACTGTCTAAAGTTGATGGGATTAACGTTGATTCAATGAATGTGACTACATATGAGGATAAAGACAATAAAAATTTTACAGTTACAATTGAAGCATTGGGTTATGATTCTCCGAAATCAACTTCAGGCCAAATTGTAATTAGCCAAACCCCTTCATATAAGATTATTGCAAAAGGAGTTGCTAGTTATAAGGATACAGGACTGATGGTAGACGACGATAAGTTGGTTATAAATTCTGTTTTAAAATTGTATTAGTGATAAAATGATTAATGTTATTGGTATTGGTCAAAATAGAGAAAACATGACTTTGGGAGCCCTGAAGGCTATTAAAGAATCAGACGTGATAATTGGATATAAGAAGTACGTAGACCAGATAAGCGATTTGATTTCTGATAAGGAAATTATAAAAAAAGGGATGGGCGATGAAATAGCCAGAGCAGAAATGGCTATTCAAAAAAGTTTAGATGGCCAGACAGTTTCATTGATTAGTTCTGGAGATCCTGGCGTATTTGGAATGGCAAATGTGGTATATCAGATTGTCAGCAAATATGAAGGCGTTGAAATCAAGGTTTATCCAGGCGTATCAGCCCTAAATTATGCATCAAGCAAACTTGGAGCTCCATTGAATGATTTTGCAGCGATTAGCTTAAGCAATATTTTAACTCCTTTATCTGAAATAGAGAAGAAATTGAGATATGCACTTGAAGCTAATTTGATAGTTGCCATTTATAATCCGTTAAGCAAAACAAGAAAGGAACCTTTCAACAGATTCAAGCAATGCGTCACAGAAATCAAAGGCGAAGACGCATTAATCGGAATTATAGACAGCACATATGAACCTGCAAAGAAAACAATTGTAAAAGTTAAGGATTTAACCGAAGACATTGTAAACATGTCCTGTACTCTGATTGTCGGAAATGACCTGACTTATGTCCAAGACGGTAATCTTATAACACCTAGAGGATATGTCATAAGGTCAAATATTCATGAGTTATCACAAAATCATTATGAAAAATTTTTAAACGGCGAAGTTTCACATGGGCCTAACAGGGACTGTGAGTTTTATCCATGTCATTTTGACGGCCAGTATTGCGATTTCTGCTATTGTCCGTTCTATCCTTGCGGAGACTCTTCAACCGGTGGGGAATGGATTAAAGGCAAGAACGTTTGGAACTGTAAGGAATGCCACTGGCTACATGAAAAACAGGCAGTTGAATGTTTAAGGGAACCTTTTGAAAACATCGTTAATGAAGTCGAAGACTTAAAGAAAAAGAAAAAAACTTTATTGAAACTTAGAAGAGCATGCTTATTAAAAAATAATCCAAATGATCTTTAGGGGAATTTGAATTGTCAATCAAAAATCTTTTAATTGAAATGAAAAATCTATCAGAACTCATGGTTGACTTGGCTTATTCAGCTATATTGTTTAACAGTAAAGCGGCAGCTGAAGAGGTCATAGCTTTAGAAAATGAAGTCAATTCCATGAATTATGAAATCAAAAAAGAATCGTTAGTTGCAGCTCGCTCTTATGAGGATGCAGAAAAATTGACTGCATTGCTTGAGATTGCAGAAGCTGCTGAAAGTATTGCAAATGCAGCTAAAGATTTAGCTGATTTGGTAATCACAGGTTTCAAGCCACACCCAGTATTCAAGATGGTGATGGAAGAATCCGATAAAAGTATTGTCAGAGTTGTTATAGACGAAAAATCAGATTTAGCTAATAATACATTAGGAGATTTGCTTTTGGTAAATCGTACCGGAATGAGAGTTATAGCTATTAGAAGAGGTTCATCATGGATTTATGGGCCTGATAAAAATACCACATTGTTGGCAAAGGATACATTAATTTTAAAAGGAACAGAAGCCGGTGCTGATTTATTGGAGAAATTGGCTGCAGGAACTTGTTCTCTTGAAGATATTCCAGACGAACTGGAAGAAGAACTTAACTGAGTAGAGTGATAAAATGAAAATTATGGGTAGTGATAAATATGAAGGACCAAAGTCCAATGAAGAAGATTCGAACTTCACTATCTGTAGTTTCAACTATTTCTGAATTTTTCAAAATTCATAAATCTACCATTAAGGAAGGTTTGATTGCACTTTTAATCTGCGCTATCGGAGATTTGATTGCAGGAATTATTTTAGGTAAAATGACATTTTTCCTTGAAACTTTTCCAGGCCTTTTGGTTATCATTCCTGGTGCCATAGGAATGAGGGGAAATATTTTTAGTTCCTTTGCATCAAGATTATCTACCAATTTGCACATTGGTATAATATCTCCAAAATTCGAGCTGTCAGAAGAATTGAACCATAACATATTTTCTTCTTTTGTACTTACACTTGTCCTGTCATTGTTTTTAGGAATAGTTGCCAAATTGATGTGCCTGTTATTGCATTATCCTTCAATGTCCTTAATAGACTTTATATTGATTTGTGTAATTGCAGGAATTATTTCAAATCTGATTATGCTTCCGATAACAATGGTAGTGTCATTTAAGAGTTTCCAAAACGGCTGGGATCCGGACAACATTACAAGTCCAATCATTGCGGCATTCGGGGATTTGTTCACTCTACCGGCAATTATATTGTCAATTTTTATTTTAAATGAGTTAAACATAAATTGGATTTTGAAAGATTCCGTGCTTTTCATTATTTTGGTTGTTGTAGCTGTCACATTCGTTCATTGCTATAACCTGTCATATGAAACCAAAACCATCTTGAAACAGTCCACTCCCGTTTTGCTTTTATGTTCCTTTTTAGGATGTTCTGCAGGAGGAATTTTAAACAGTGCGGTCGAGACTTTGCTTACAAACCCTAGTTTGCTTACACTTCTACCTCTGTTTTCAGGAGAAAGCGGAAGCTTAATAAGTATTTTGGGTGCAAGATTGTCTTCAGGTCTCCACTCCGGTCTGGTCGAACCAACCAGAAAGCCTGAAGGAAACACGGTACATAATTTCATAATCTGCTGGATTCTGTCAATAATCGTATTCCCATTCATTGGAATATTGGCTGAAGCTTCATCTATCATCTTCAAGACAGCAGGGGTAGGATTTGATAAAATCATTGAAATAAGTACCTCTTCTGGGCTTATTTTGGTAACAATAATGGTATTTTTAGTCTATTATGTTTCAATTTCATCATATAATAGAAATCTAGATCCGGACAACATTGTTATTCCGATTTCAACAAGCATAACAGATTCGATTTCAAGTTTGATTTTGATTTCAATGTCCCTGATTATTTTGGGTGTTGTGGTTTAGTACCATCCTTTAAAAATGAATTTGCATTCATTGGCCCTAAAGTAATCATACTTTAAATTGTTTTTATCAAAATCCTTAGGGATGGATATTATAACCGCTTTCGGATTTTTTTTGTTTAGGTGCACAAAGACTATTGCGTCTTTATCACCATAAAAGTCAAATTTGTCATTCAGGTAAATTTTTTCTGAAGTCATAGTTTGCCAGCCTTCATGCTTCAGCATTTTAGTAGTATCAACCATGTATTCCAGATTATAGACTTCATCCTCATCAGCTATCAGATAATAATCGCAGTATTTTAAATTTCCCTTAAATGTTTTGAAGTAATTACAACTATTCAAATCCTGTTTATGATTATGATTGCATTTCCCTTTACTTTTAAAGTCTTTGATGACATATTTTTTATAGAAGTCGCATATTACAAGCCTGTTGGTTGAAAACACATTTTTTCCTTCATCTTCATGACCTATTTTTACACTTGAAATAACACTCTCCTGCGGAATCAGTTCCATAGAAGTTTTTATTTTCGAATTGAATAGCTTTTCATCGACTAGTTTGTTATAGTTGTTTTTTAATGCAATCAATTTAAAATAGGAAATGCTGTTTGGAATTATTGTATCTTCCTCATTTATAATTGCAAGGCCGGGTGTTCCTTTGGCATATTTTTCCCAATCATCCGGATTTCCTGGAGTGTTTATTAGATTCTCAGCTGTTCTTTCAATCAGAGTTTCGCCATGTTCCATTTCTTCCTGCTTAACGATTTTTTCATTGGCCATTTCAGTGAATGAAAGAATTATTCCTGTTATCAAAAGAATGATTACCAGAATCAAACCCAATTCAATTGTCATGTTTCCTTTTCTGTCCATTTTACATCAGTCCGTACTTCCTTCTGTGAGAATCGTCTAAAATCAAACTGTCAAAGTCTGTTTCATTTATTTTTTTGGCATTATAATGGTCATGATAAACCACATGGTCCGAACATGATAAGGTTTCGTTTGTAAGCGGCGTATGCGTTTGGATGAAGACTTCCATTCCGTAATGCTCACATTTACCTTTTCCTTCTAGCCTGCATAGGTAACAGCTTCCATCTGCACTTTCGTGAAAATAACCCTTTTCCAGGCAGTCTTCCAATACATCCGGATCGCCGTGATGGGTGTAAGGGTCATATGGACATTTTTTGATTGTCAAGGGAGCTGTTGCAAAAAGGTAGGATTCCGGGGATTCCAGCCCATGCATCCAAAGGTACCTTGATAGAGAGTGAAGGTAGTATATCTTATCCTTATAATAGCTTATTCCCGAACCTCCGGTTAGTATGGCAGGAGGCAGCGGGTCTTTCAAGCCTTCAATAGATGTGTTCTTTTCTATAACTTTATTGAATCGGTTTTTATCCTTTTCAATAGATAATCTGACCTTGAAGAGAACTTTCCATGGACTTGGGCCACTTTCGACAGACAATGTCTCAGACGTTATATTAACTCCATATTTTTGAGCATATTCCTCATTCTTTTCATCCAATCTTTTATCCATGTTCTTTTTTATTTGATCTTCGCTGTCAATCAGGCGAAAGCTTTCGAAGACCTTGTCCTGTGCCTCCTCAATAGCTTCCCTTTGAAGTACTTCTAGATTATTTGTATAGTCATCAACTATAAACTTGAAATAATTATTTCCATTGGATTCGATATTTTCATTTTCAATGTAATTCATGCTTGTAAAAACAAAAATGAAGACAATTAATAATGATATAATCAATATTGCTAAACTTCCAGCTATTATATTACCTTTAGAGTCTAATTTCATAATATAGAAATTCACTTGAAATTTATAAGTTTTTTACTTAAGTGCGACTTTATGATTTTACACAAAAAAGTAATACTTTAACCCGAAATCATTGAAATCAGTAATAAAAAAAATACTTATTTATATTATTGATTAGAAATTATACATATTGAATATATATGGAGGATTTACATGTCAGATACTGTAAGAACATGGCGTCATATACAACAAAGATACAATCTCATAGGTTCTAAATGTACTACCTGTGGAGAATTATTCTTCCCATCTCGTGTAGTTTGTCCTAATTGTAGGAGAAAAGGAAACCTCGAACCTTTCCAATTCAGTGGAAAAGGAAAAATTCACACTTTTTCAATTATTAGGTCTGCTCCTGATGATTTCAAAAAAGCAGCTCCTTATGCTGTAGCTGTCATTGAACTCGAAGAAGGTGCAAAATTAACTTCACAATTAGTCGATTGTGATGTTGAAGATATTGAAATCGGTGACGATGTAGAAATGGTATTTAGAAAAATCAGAGAAGACGGAGAGGATGGAGTAATCTCCTATGGATACAAGTTCAAAGTTATCAAATAATACCGCCGTAATTTTAGTGAGCCACGGAAGTACTTTACCTTTCGCAGAAGAGGTTTTCACTGAAATTAAAGAAAAATTTATCAAAAAAACAGGCCTTCCAGCTGAAATAGGCTACATGAAGGTTTCAGAACCTACAATAGCTGGAGCAGTTGAAATATTAAAGGATGAAGTTGACGATTTAAATAGAATAATCGCCCTTCCTGTATTTTTAGCTCCTGGAATTCATACAAATATTGATATTCCAACTTTATTAGGTCTTGAACCTTTGGAAGTTGATCCAAGATGTCCTGATGGAAATTATCCGCCTGAACATTATTTATCAATTGCCGAAGACGTTGATTTTGATGGCGAAATTGAGTTATTATCTTCAATTGGTCCAAGAGATGAACTTTTGGATATTATTGACAAGAGAATCAATGAAGCTTTGGCCGAGTCCGAATTGGATGAAGATGCAAAAACAGGAATTTTGCTTGTAACCCACGGTTCCAGATTGAATTACAATAAGGAATTTGCAACCGCATTATATAATAAATTTGAAAAGACTTGTGATGTACCATCCAGTTTTGGATTTATGGAGTTATGCGGTCCAAGCATCCCGGAATCCATCAATAAATTGGCGGATGAAAATGACATTGACAGATTGGTGGTCATACCTGTATTCATTGCTCCTGGAATGCATACCACTCATGACATTCCGCACATCCTAGGATTTTTAGAAGAGCATGAGCATGAACATTCTCATTCACATGACCATGGGGACCATGACCATGTCCATGACTTGACTCCTGTGGACTTTGACGGAGAAATTCTTTATCCGGAGCCTATTAAGGCCGACGATATATTGATTGATATTTTAGCTAAAATGACAGATGAAAAATTATAGATTTTTCATATATTTTTTTGAAAAATTTTTTTCTCAAGATAACTTAAATAACTTTAACTTAAAACTTATAAAAGGAAGATAATTATGTCTGATAAAAAGACCGGAATTTTACTTTTAAGCCACGGTTCCAGATTGGACGACGGTGAGGAAGTAATTAAAGCTTATAAAGAAATGTATTTAGAGGAATTTCCAGAAATGCCTGTTGAATACGGATTTATGGAAATCAGAAAGCCAGGAATTCCTGAAACCATTAAAAAATTAACTGAAGAAAACGATTTAGATAAAATTATTGTAGTTCCTGTGTTTGTTGCACATGGTCTGCACACTAAAAGGGACATTCCTGGATTATTAGGAATCGAAAGTGATTATGAAGATGAAGGCCACGGACATCATCATCACCACCATCATGACCACGATGATCATGACCATCATCACGGACATCATCATCACCACCATCATGACCATGATGAAGAGCCAGTGGAATTCGATGGTGAAATCGTATTGACCGATCCTCTTGGAATCGACAAGAGGATGTATGAAATTATCAAGGATAGGGTTTCAGAACACTTATAGTCTGAATTCTATTTTTTACTTTTTTTATTAAGATTTATTTAATTCAAAGTTTAAATTATATTCATGACTCTTAAAGTCTCTGATATTGGTGAAAAGGAATTAGTTAAATACATTATTTCTCGTTCGAAAGACATCACTCCTGATGATACAGCAATCACTTCTTTTAATGATTCCCATTTGATTTCAACATGTGACATGCTGATTCAATCAAGGCACTTTCCAGAAAATATGTCTTATTTTGACATGGGCTTTAAGGCGGTAACTGTCAATGTAAGTGACCTTGCCGCAATGGGTGCTGAAGGATTTGGATTTTTGCTTGCAATTGCCCTTCCAAAAGATTTGAAACTGGACGCTTTTAAGGAAATAATTGATGGGGTCTTGTCCGCATGCAGCTATTATAATATTCCCTTGATAGGAGGAGATACCAATGAAGCTTCTGAAATCATAATAACAGGAACCGCATTGGGATTGTGCGACAGGCCTTTGATGAAGGACACATATTCTATAGGTGATGTAATTGCAATCACAGGAGACATTGGACATGCGGCACTGGGTTTTGAAATGGATGTATTTGACAATGTTTATGTAAAGAAAGCTTTAAAGCCAATAGCTAGACTTGATGAAGGAATTTCGATAAGAAATGCCGGCGCAACATCTGCAACAGACATAACCGATGGAATTGCAAGCGAATTATATGAAATGAAAAAGAATCATTTTGGCTTCATGATTTATGAAGAGCTTTTGGGCATTTCAGATGAATACAAAAGCATTGCAAATGAATTGGATTTGAATTATTTGGATTTGATACTGCACGTCGGCGAAGACTTTGAACTTCTCTTTACAATATCAAAAGAAAATCTGGAAAAACTACCAATCGATTATAAGGTAATAGGGGAGGTAACGGATTCCGATAAAATTGAAATTACCTTGGAAAACGGTTTCGTCGAGGAAATAATAAACAAAGGCTATGAACATTATGTTAGTGAGTAACGAGTTATATAAGAAAAGTTCCAAAACACAAAAGATCAGATGTGAAATCTGTGCCAATTACTGTAAGATAGCTGACGGCAATGTGGGAATTTGCAGGCAGCATAAGAATGTAAACGGCGAACTGTTTGATGAGTCTTATGGCATAGTCTCCTCATTAAGTCCTGACCCTATTGAAAAAAAGCCCCTTCACCATTTTCTTCCGGGAACATTCACTTATTCCATCGGCGGTTTTGGGTGCAATATGACCTGTTTACATTGCCAGAACTATATGATATCTCATGAATATGATAAAAATTCGAGAGGAATAAAAATAACGCCAGAAGCTATTGTGGAAAATGCACTTCGTTACAATTGCCAATCAATTGCATGGACCTATAATGAACCTACGATACACTTGCCTTTTAGCAAGAAAACCTCTTTAATGGCTAGGCAAAAAAATCTTAAGGTAATTTATGTAAGCAACGGCTATTTTTCAGACAGGTCCATTGAAGAGGTTCTGTCATTTGTCGATGCATTCAATATTGATTTGAAATCTATGAGCAGTGATTTTTATAAAAAGGTCTGCGGTGCTGATTTGGATGTTGTCCTTGATAATCTGAAAAGAGTTTATATGGAGGGCAAACATCTGGAAATTACAAATCTCATAATCAATGATTATAACGATTCTATTGAGGAAATTGAGCAATTATGCGATTTTGTCGCTGATGAATTGGGTCCGGAAGTGCCTCTGCATTTCTCAAGGGCCTTTCCTTACTATAAAATGAAAGACATCAATCCGACAAGACCTGAAATATTGTTTAAGGCTCGCGAAATTGCAATAAATAAAGGAATCAAAAATATCCATTTAGGAAATATATAAAAAAAGTAAATTAAAAGTTAGTTTATTCTCCAAAACTAACTCTTTCGAATTTTTCAAGTGTTTTAAGTGATTTTGTTGCATCCACTCCAATTTTTGTTGTGGTACCGTCACTTTCGGCAACAGGATCCAATGAAGATCCACGAACATTAGGAACAATCATGATGTCGCGGTCACCTTTTACACGTGTGGATATTGCGTATTCGACATCTTCAGCATCAAACACATTGACGTCGGTATCAACCACTACGCAGTGTTTAAGTGAAGGGTGAGCTGACAGTGCTGCCATAATTGCGTTCTTTCCGTCACCTTCGGTTTGCTTGTTGATTGACACGACCGCATGCAACCAGCAACAGCCTCCTTCAGTCAAGACAACATTTTCAACTGTAGGAACTGCATTTTTAACTGCTTTGAATATTCTAGGTTCCTGTGGAAGACCTTGCAATAATTTATGTTCAAATCCTGCAGGAATGATTGCATGGTAGCAAGGATTGTCCTTTTTAATATGCATTTTTTCCAAATTGATTATTGGCTGGTCACGGATGATGTCATAAGTGTCAGTTAAATCCACGAAAGGACCTTCAGCTACTGTTTCTGTCACTGAAATCTTTCCTTCCAGGATGATGTCGGCTTGAGGAACTTCCAAGTCACCACATTTAATCAGTTCTAATTCACCATCCTTGAATGTGTTTGCAACATCCATTTCATTGTAGTCGATTGGAATTGAAGTGGTACTTGCAAGAAGAATTGCAGGATCCATTCCGATAGCTATTGCAATATCCAAATCCTCACCCGCTTTTTGAGCATTTTGGAAGTAGGTGTATAGATTTCTTGGAACAATTCTGATAACAAGTCTCTTATTGTCCAAAACCATCATTCTGTGAATGGAGGCATTCTGAATTCCGGTTTCAGGGTCACGTGCAAACACAACGCCTGCGGTAATGTATGCTCCACCATCCCTTTTGTAATGTGTCAGGATAGGAATCTTATCCAGGTCAATGTCCAATGTATCATATTCACTGAAATCAGTAAACTTATCGACCTTTTGAGGATTTTCCATAGCATGGATGATTTTTTCGGTAATTTCGGAAACTTCGCAATTGATGGATTTAGCTATCTTATCTCTTGTATTGCAGATTCCGGAAATTACTGGCATGTCAAAGCCTTTCACGTTTTTAATAATGACTGTGTCTTTAGGATATTGCCTTAAGACTTTAGCTACTTCAAATTCGCTGGATAATTCTTCAGTAATTTCAATAATGTTTTTGTCGTTAAGGTTCATGTTATCACTATAAATTAATTTTTTTATCTTTCAACTTTTCAAGGACGTTTACAATGTCAGGGTCTCTAATGGAAAGAATTTCGCCCGCAAGAACCGCAGCATTTTTACCGTTGTTAATTCCAACGGTTGCAACAGGCACTCCCGGAGGCATACTGACAGTGGTAAGCATATAATTGTCACCGTTTTCATTAGAACATGGAACTCCAATCACAGGCCTGTCTGTAAGACCTACGATTCCACCTGTGACTTGAGATGAGTTTGAACTGATTCCAATGAATATTTTTGCGTTTTTCATTGAATTTACATAATTTCTGAATTTTTTTGTGGATCTGATTGGGCAAACAACCTTTGTATCGTGGCTGATTTTAAGCCTGTCCAGGATTACTGCAACCTTTTTGGCTGTCGCTACATCATTTTGCCTTCCGACAATGATTGAAACTTCAGCATTTTCATTCTTACAGCATTTCTCTTCAGATTCCTCATCTTCAAACTCGTTAACTTCAAGATTTTTTACTCTTAGGAATTCCTTGTCGAGGAAAGGTCTGTCGATTTGCTGGACAATCTCCTCATTGCTGTTTTTGACTTTTTCAGCATATTCCTTTCTTAAGCCAATTACCTTTTGGCGTATCTCCTCATCATGAATCCCAAGGAATTGGGCGGCCAATATTGCTGCATTGTCTCCCCTGTCTATTCCAACAGTTGCAATAGGGGAAGGATAAGGCATTTGAACGATGGATTCCAATGCATCTATACCGTTAGTTTTAACATCAACCGGAACGCCTATCACTGGTCTTGGGGTGTATGCCGCAATTGCACCTGGAAGGTGCGCAGCCAATCCTGCAATTCCAATAAATACTTCGATTCCGGCATCAGAACCCTGTCTAACTATTTCACGAATGAGATTTGGAGTTCTGTGGGCTGATGCAATCTTTAAACTGTATGGTATTTCCAGCTTATCGAGGATATCCATACTTTTTTCTGCAATAGCAATGTCTGATCCACTTCCAAGAATAATCATTATTTTTGGTGTCATTAAAAAATCCCTTCTAAATACATATTAATATTATACTATTTATTTTCGTGATATAAAAATTTAAATTTTTTTATTATTGTAGAAAATTGGGGTAGTTTTATCAAATCCATGTTGGGGTCTTTTTTACATAAAAATACTATAATATTTATACTACTTAAAAGACAAAAATACAAATAATTAAAATGTTATGGTGAATTGATAGTGTATTGGTTTTTCGTAATAATCGTGTTTTTACTCGCAGGAATAAAAACTGGAAAGCCTAAAAAATACCAGAAGGTTTCAGTGATTATTCCGGCATACAATGAGGAAGACACTGTTGCAAAGGTAATTGAAGTAATTAAGAAGGTTTCGTTTGTAGACGAGGTCATCGTCGTTAATGACGGATCAAGTGACAATACTGAGTCCGAAGCTTTAAAGGCCGGAGCGATAGTAATCAATCATGAAACCAATAAGGGTAAGGGTGAAGCATTGTATACAGGATATATGAATGCGGAATGCGATATTATTGCATTTATTGATGCTGACATTTACAATCTAACTTCCAAAAAAGTGGAAGCGATGATTAAGCCTATTTTACTTGGAAAGGCCGATATCACCAAAACAAAGTTTTCACGTGCAAGCGGACGGGTTACAGAACTTACTGCAAAGCCGCTTCTTAACTTTTTCTTCCCTGAAATTTCATTCGAACAACCGTTGAGCGGTCAGTTTGCGGCACGTAAAGAGATTTTAAAGAGAATTAATTTTGAAAAGGATTATGGTGTGGACGTCGGTATCGTCATCGATGCTGATGTTTTGGGAATTTCCATCCTGGAAGTCGACATTGGAGCAATCGAGCATGACATGTCTCCGCTTTCCGATTTGAACATAATGGCTAATGAAGTTGTAAGGACAATCATCAACCGTGCCAACAAGTATGGAAGGGTAACAATGATTGATGACATCGGTTATTATATCCGTATGGCAATAGTTGGATTGTCTTTAGTTATTCTCGGCCTGTTTACAATATTTTTCGTAAAGGCAGTTCCGTTGTTCATCGGTGTTTTGGTTTCCATCGTTGGAATAATTCTGGCCATTTACTATATGATTAAAGTCATTGTACAATCCATTGGAATGTTTAAAAAGACTCCTAAAGGGAACCTGGTGAAATCATTTGTCAAGATTCACTTTCCAATGATTATTTCAATTATCCTATTGTTATTGATGATTTCAACATTTATTGGAGCGGCCCATTATGAAAATGGGGTATTGTCAATCGAACCTAATTCAAGAAATTTAGTCATCTACGCGGATGACGCACACAGTGACAGGTCAATTTCAGTCAGGGGACCGTATACCGTAGACGCCGCAATTGAAAACGAATCCGGCGAAATCAGAATGCCGAATGAGGCAATGATGACGTTGGGCCTTAAAGTAAACGACACTTTACGCATCGGCAGCGAAGTCTATCTGGTTAATGAAACCAGGCCTGGAGAGCCTGACATACTCAGATTGCCGATAGATGTTAAAAAGGAATTTGACGTTCAAAATGGTGATGTAATTCAAAACAGTCGTTTGAAGGATGTGTTTGAAGGATCAGTTGCAACACATCTCAACAACGATAATGAAAATGTGACATTTGCCGAAAAATTCACTATCACCTCAAGGTATAAGAATGCAACAACCTTTGAAATATTATCGAATGGTGTTTCAATGGCCAATTGCACAGGCATTCTAAAGGACAATACGTCATATAGCATCGCAGTTGATGACAGTACTGTAGAAACATTCACCTACTATTCTGGCATGGATAAGGTTTCCCTTGAAGGTTATGGTATCGAAATAGTATTTAAAAATGAGGAAGGAACTTCAACAAACAGGTTTGTACAGTCCAGCCAAGATTTCTTGAGTTTTTATTTCTGATTTAAAAAAAATAGTAAAAAATCTAAGAATTCATCTTAGATTATTTTTTATCGTATGCTTTCACTGCTTCTTCAACATCATCGTAAAGTCCAAGTGCAGCCAAAGCGCCTACTTTGCCTTGCTCACCAGTCACTGCAATCAATGGAATGCCGAGTTCTTCTGCAGTAGCTTCAGCAGTTTCAACATCCATCATTCCGGATTTTGTAGCTATTGAGTATTCCCTTAATTTTTCAGGTATTTCAAGACCCTCTAAAATAGCTATTGCTGTTTTTTCAGATAAGGTGTCTCTTTTAAGGATTTCAATAACTCTATTAATCAAATCTTCTTTTTTGGATTCTTCGACAGCGAAAGTAAGAGCAATTGATACGCAGTTTTGTGTTTTATGAGGATTATGTGGATATAATTGGACGATAATGTGGTCCAGATATTCATATCCTTCGCTTGCAAGCTCAACGCCCAGGTTGTGAGCCATAGTCCAGGTTGCTCCTGCGTCTTTGGTGTCTGTATCATCAACGCCAATGACTACCTTTTCAAGCTTAGGAGTTACAACTGTAGCCTTTCCGACTTTTGATCCTCCTCCTGTTTCGATAAGCTCAATGTATTTAACGCCTTTTCCCATTCCTCTACACATTCCAGCGCCAACACCGGCACCTGCAAGTCCGGCATGTGTTACTTTGACTTCATCTCCGTCAATAACTATCTCATCGATTCCTGCCGCATTGAAACTGGCCTTCAAATCAAGAGGTGCACAGCCTACATGACATGAATAGACATGCTTGTTTCCGTCACGGTAGGCGGAATCAATCAGTTCTGAGTTATTTCTGTATTGGTTCAATAGCCAATGGGACCCGGAGATGCATGGATGGTATTCGACAATTTCTACTTTGTCTCCATCCACCATAGTCAGCACTTTTTCATATGGTGCAATCCATGGGTCTGTAAACTTTTCTTTTAATTCATCGGGTTTAAGAATTTCCATCCAATCACTAAATTTCTTTTAATCTGTCACACATTTTTATTGCAGCTTCAACAGCACTTTTTGCGTTTTTGACACGTCTGTGAGCATCTAATCTGGTCATTCCAGGACCGGTTATACCGAGAGCTACTGGAGTGTCATATTCCAATGCTAAGTCTGCAATTTTACGGGAAGCATGCTGTGCCACGATTTGGTCGTGGTCAGTTGCGCCTTCAATTACAGCACCTAAAGTGATGATTGCGTCGTATTCTCCTTTTTGCAATAATTTTTTTATTACAAGAGGCATATCGAATACGCCAGGAACGGCAACCACTTTAGTAATTTCACAGTCTCTATTTTTAGCT
This sequence comes from uncultured Methanobrevibacter sp., assembly GCF_947166415.1. GTDB lineage: Archaea > Methanobacteriota > Methanobacteria > Methanobacteriales > Methanobacteriaceae > Methanocatella. Next base: position 42,279 of record NZ_CAMVEE010000004.1, read on the forward strand.
TCTGCTGTAGCTAATTCCAACATCATTTGTGTTATATCATAATTAAATTCAGCAACTACTGCTGCTATTTCATATTTCACCATTTTTTTAACCTCTTTATTTTGTTTTTATGCGCTGCTTTGGAAAATTAAAAGTAAAAAACCTGCTACCCCGCTCAATACCATAATGAATATGATAAAAAGTGCAGCCAATTGCATATTTGTTAATTTTTTGAATCTTTTTAAATCCATGTTCAATCTCCATTTAGTCTATAAATTATTCTTAATAGCTTCAGTTACTTCCATGGTACTTGCAGAACCGCCCAAGTCTTTGGTTAAGGTTTTGGCTTCCTCAAGCACCTTTAGGATCGCGGCATCAAATTTATCGGCCGCTTCGTTTTCTCCAATGTATCTAAGCATCATGATTGCTGAAAGCATCATCGCTATCGGATTTGCTATACCTTGACCAGCAATATCCGGCGCTGAGCCATGAACAGATTCAAACAGTGCCGCGTTTTCTCCAATGTTTGCGGAAGGTATTAATCCAAGTCCTCCAACGAGTCCTGCGCCTTCATCGGATAGGATGTCTCCGAAAAGATTTGTGGTGACAATCACTTCAAAGGTTTGTGGCTGTGTGATGAGATACATTGCTGTTGCATCGACATAATAGTCTTCTGTGTCGATTTCAGGGTATCTTTCAGCCACTTCATAGAAAATCTCTTTGAAGAGCCCGTCACTTTTCTTCAATACATTTGCCTTGTGAACGGCAGTAACTTTGCCTTTGTTATTTTCTTTAGCGTAATTAAAAGCATAATCGATAATACGTTCTTCAGCTTCTCTTGTGATAATGCGTTTGGCTATTGCTCCATCGTCAGTCATTTTTTCCTGGTCTGCAATATAGAGTCCTTCAGTATTTTCACGCACAATCATGAAGTCAATATTTTCAAATAATGCATTAGTATTAGGATATGATTTGACCGGCCTTAGATTTGCAAACATCTTCATTTCTTGGCGTATCTTAACTATAACGTCTGCCGCGGTTTCGCCGGCAGCCCCAAATAAACAGGCGTCTGCATTTTTAATGATTTCCAATGTTTCTTTAGGCAGTGCAGTTCCTGTCTTTTCAAGGCATTCGTCACCTGCATCACCGTAAACATAATCAAATTCAATATCTAACTCATTTAATACAGATATTGCTGCCTGCATTACTTCCTTTCCTATTCCATCGCCTGGAACGACAGCAATCTGATATTTATCTTTTGTTTTTGAGGTACTCAATTAACCCACCTTGCTCTAGTATTTCTAACATGAATGGAGGCAATTTTTTAAATGTTACTTTTTCTCCATTTGCTGTAGTTATGCATCCGTTTTCCATATCCACTTCGATTTCATCGCCGTTTTCTACAAGTTCACTGATTCCTGGAGCTTCCAGTAGGGGAACCCCCACGTTTGTCGCATTCCTGTAGAATATCCTTGCAAAGGATTCGGCTATAACGCATGAGACTCCTGCACCTTTGATTGAAATAGGTGCGTGCTCCCTTGAAGATCCGCAGCCAAAGTTGGTTCCGGCAACAATGAAATCTCCATCTTTGCATTTTTCGCTGAATTCATCATCCAAACCTTCCATGCAGTGTTTGGACAATGTCTCTTCATCAGTATAAATCAAGTATCTTCCGGGAAGGATAATGTCTGTATCAATATCGTTTCCAAATTTCCATGCGGTTCCTTTCATTATAATCCCTCCGGCTCTACAATTCTTCCTTTTATTGCTGAAGCGGCAGCTACAGTAGCGGAAGATAAATAAACTTTTCCGTCAGGGCTTCCCTGTCTTCCCTTAAAGTTCCTGTTGGATGTGGAAAGACTTACCTCATCAGGACCGATAATTCCGGTATGGCCACCTAGACATGGGCCACAGCATGGAGCGGATACAAGTGCTCCGGCTTCAACGAATATCTTTATTAGCCCTTCATCCAGTGCCTTAGAGTAAACTTCTCTTGATGCCGGAATGACCAGCATTCTTGTGCCGTTAGCTATTTTATTTCCTTTCAGTATCTTTGCGGCATCCCTTAAATCGCTAAGCCTACCGTTGGTGCATGAACCCAAAAATACTTGGTCGATTTCCTGGTCGACTTCGCTTACAGCCTTTACGTTGTCAACGTGATGAGGACAGGCAACCTGCGGTTCCAAGTCGCTTACATCAATATCAATTATATTAAGAGATGGGGAATCCAAATCAGTTTTAAATACTTTATATGGTTTGCTGGAGCGTTTTTCAACATACTCGATTGTCTTTTTATCGGGTTCCACCAAACCGGTTTTTCCACCCATTTCAATAGCCATATTGGTTAAAACCATCCTGTCTGAAACTGTCATTTTTGAAACGGTCTCGCCTGCAAATTCACATGCCTTGTAAGTAGAGCCGTCAGCACCCACTTGACCGATGATGTTGAGGATAACGTCTTTTGCATACACATTTTCCTTTAATTCACCTGTAATGTTGAATCTGTTTGTTTCAGGTACCTTAAACCATAGGTTGCCCTCTGCAAACACCATTGCCATATCGGTCGAACCGATACCGGTTGAAAATGCACCCAATGCTCCATGGGTACAGGTGTGAGAGTCCGCACCGACAATAACTTCACCCGGAACGACATGTCCCTTTTCCGGAAGAATCTGGTGGCATACTCCTGCATTAACGTCATAGAAATGCTTGATTTTCTGCTCTTTTACGAAGTTTCTCATTATAATATGGTTATTAGCGGAGTCAATTGAATCTGCCGGGACCTGATGGTCAAATGGAATGACGATTTTTGAAGAATCCCAAACCTTTTCAGCACCTATTTTTTCAAAAGATTCCACTGAAAGAGGTCCAGTTAAATCGTGTGTCATTGCTACATCAATATTGGCTATTACGATATCTCCGGCTTCAACCGTATCGTTTCCAGATGCTCTAGCTAATATTTTTTCAGACATTGTTGGCATATTTTTAACCTCTTAATTACGATAAATATTTTGTATTATAAAATATATAAAGGCTTTTTTATTTTCTAAAAATAGTATTAATTAAAAAATTATTTCGAAAAGTAAAAGTTAAGTTTTGAATTCTGGATGTCACTTATTTTTCCTTTTTCCCATGTTCATTGCCTGCCTTATTATTAGGATTGCGAATATTATTCCGATTCCCCAGACGATTGTTTTTCTAATTATTCCTTCAGGAGTTAAGTTGAGATGTATCGGAGGAAACATTGCACTTCCCATAAATAAAAATGAAATCAAAAGATAAACCGCTCCCGTTAGCGCATTGTATAGAATAAACCCTTCTTTTTTCCTAATCTCAATAGAAACAATCCCATTAATCCGATTTGGAATGATGAAAATTACCTGGAATAAAACAGTAACGATAAATAATAATGCCGCACCATTAAAATTGACATTAAAAAGATTATACACATTATAAAAGCCCAACAAACCCACCAGTATCGAAAACGTATGGCAAATAGGATGATAACCAAAAACAACCTCCCCGCCAAGATAACAACTGGAATCATTAAAAACACCAGTCCTAAAACAAGCAGAAATGAAGGGAATAACAAATGCCAATGACAGCAAGGAGCCTAATAGCAGCTTATTGAAGAAATTTGCTAAAAAGAGGATTACACACACAATGCCCGGATAAATAAACGAAACAAAATTGAGGGATCTCTGATAAGTATAACCGAATCTGACTTGTGAAAAACGACCATATTTCTCATTAAGCTTATCTACAAAAATAAAAGAGTAAGCAATTGGAAGCACAATAACCAAAAAAACTATTAACATTTCCAAAATCAACAGGTCTTTTGAATTTAAATAATCAAATACCAATAATAAACCAGGCACTCCGATAATTATGCCAAGCAATATAACTCTCTGTTTGATAGACAATGTAGATCCATCGGTAAAAATATATTTTGAAAAAAACTCGCTAATTTTCATATTTTTCAACAACTTAATTTTTTTTGCCCATATTCTTTCCCTGTCTGATTATAAGGATTATTAATAATATTTCAATTCCGAATATAATTATATTTCCCGGACTGAATTTAATTGGAATTGAATGAATCATGGAACTTCCTATTATGCAGTATGAAATCAACAGATAAGCTCCGCCCGCCAGCGCATTGTATAAAATGAATCCTTCAGTTTTTCTAACTTCAAAAGGAGCAATTTTATTAATCCAGTTGGGAATAACAAAAATTATCTGGAAAATCACTGTAATAATAAATAAACATATTGCACTATTAAAGTTAACATCCAAAAGATTATAAACATTATAAAAACCGAACAAACCAACAATTAATGAAAACAATTGATAAAATGGAGGATATCCCAACACAATCTCATCTTCAATATAACAGCTGGAATCATTGAAAACACCAACCCCTACTGATGAAATAAGCGGAATAATAAATCCTAAACAAATAAGAATCGCCAGATTTAATCTATTGAAAAAATCACCCACCGGTAAGATAAATGCAATCAATCCCGGAATGAATGCCAAATACATTCCCAAATAATACTGATACGTAAAAAAAGGAGGATGAAGCGAAGAATATCCTCCAAATATCTCCACATATTTTTCGTTATAATAAATACTAACCAATGTTGGAATGCTTAGAATGTAATATGCAAATAAAAATTCTAGCAGCATAATGTCATGTGATAGAGAATAAGCTATTCCAAATAAAAGACTAGCTGGCACTAAATAAATAGATATTACAATTATTCTATCCCTTTTAGAAAAATCTGAAGGACCATCTGGAGTAAATAATTTTGAAATTTTCATATTAACACCAATCCAAAACCATAACTTACAAGTGTTCCTTTTAAAGCCTCATTTGAATTTCCATCATAATAATAATTTAAAAAATTAATCATTACCACCTAATGAAGAACAATTAAACTTAATTATGCAAAGAACGTATAAAAAATTTTTCTTTTATTGACAAAAAAAGTCATTTTCCAAAAAGAAATCGTTTATCTTTTTTTCTTTTGCTAAAAATTGCTTTTTCTAAGATTTATATATAATGTTCAACAAATTGTATTTTATGAGTAGCTCAATTTTTAAAAGATTTAAAAAAAAGGAAGAACCGGTTATAGAGGAAAAACCCTCAATTTGGGAAGATAGGATTTTTTGGGTTTCAACATTACGAAAAATTACTTTTCCAGTTTTAAGCAATTTGGCAAAAGGCTCTCTTAAGAAAAAAATGCCTTATGAGTCAAACAGCTTGGAAGGTGAAAAGTTCGCTTGCCTTGAAGCATTTGCCCGTGTTTTTAATGGTATATCTTCTTGGTTGGAATTGGGACCTGACAGCTCAGAGGAAGGCCAAATTCGTGAAGAATATATTAAGTTAACATTGAAAGCCATTTCCAATGCTGTAAATCCAAATAGCAATGATTATATTTTTATCGTACAACCGAAACAATCTTTAGTTGATGTTGCCCTGTTTGCTCAGGGATTGCTCAGAGCCAAAAACCAAATCTGGCTTAACTTGCCGATGGACATACAGGCCAGAATCATCCGCGAACTTAAGAATACAAGAACAATTGCCCCATATGAAAATCACTGGTTGCTATACACCGCAATGATTGAAGCTGCTCTTTTAGAATTTACCGGTGAATGCGACAAGGAACGTTTGACATATGGAATTCATAAATTCAGGGATGAATTCTACATGGGAGATGGAGTATATTCCGATGGAAAATCTCATGAAGCAGGATATATCAACAGTCTCTTTATCCATCCAATGCTCAATGACATTCTAGCCGTAATGAGAAAATACGGCCTTTCCGAAGGCGAGCTTTTGGATGTGCAACTGATGAGATCTTCAAGACTGTCATCACAGCTTGAAAGGTACATTTCACCTGAAGGAACATATCCGCTTATAGGAAAATATCTCACTTATCGCTGCGGTGTTTTCCATTTGCTGTCTCAGGCTGCGCTGTTTAAAATATTGCCTAGAAACGTCAATCCGGCACAGGTAAGGTCTGCCTTAACAAAAGTTTTGGTTAATCAGTTTAAGGATAATCAGAACTTCAACAGCGAAGGCTGGCTGATTGTTGGTTTAAACGGATCCCAATTGGAACTTGCCGAAGACAATGTTACTACCGGTAGCTTATACTTATGTTGTGCTGTTTTCCTTGCTTTAGGTTTAACACAGAATGAAATATTCTGGACAGGCCCATCATCTGAATGGAGCAGCCTAAAAGCCAGAAACATGCATAAATTACAAAAAGATCAATCTATTGATTTTTAGATTTTAAATCTAAAATCACTTTTTTTATTTAAACAATAATTTTCTACTTTTTCAACTATTTTTAAATAATAATTAATATAAACCTTTTAATTGATATTATGAAAATTTTAATCACCGGTTCAAACGGCATGTTAGGCCATGATTTGATTGAAGCTTTAAAAGATAATCATGAATTGGTCCTTACAACTTCCAGAACTTTAGACATTACAGATAAAGAGCAGGTTTTTGATTTTATTTCACAAAACAAGCCGGATATAGTTATAAATTCAGCGGCATACACTGATGTTGATGGCTGTGAGGAAAATCAGGACTTGGCATATAGCGTCAATGGTGAAGGCGTTAAAAATTTGGCTTTTGCCTGCAGGGAAGCTGACTCTGCATTGCTTCACATAAGCACTGATTATATTTTCAACGGTGAAAATACAAGGCCATGGGTTGAAGATGATGAGATTGGTCCTATCAGCGTTTATGGCAAAAGCAAGCTCAAAGGCGAGCAGGCCATTTTGGAAATCCTTGACAAGTTCTTTATCGTAAGGACAGCATGGCTGTACGGCGTAAATGGTCACAATTTCCCAAAGACAATGCTTGAATTGGCAGAAAACCATTCACAAATCACTGTAGTTTATGATGAGGTGGGAACCCCAACATACACTCCCGATTTGGCAAAGGCAATTTCACAACTAATAGAAACTGAGCATTACGGAATTTATCATATTACGAATTCCGGCAGCTGCTCCTGGTGTGAATTTGCAAGATACATTTTTGAGGTAGCTGGAAAGGATGTTGAGGTCATACCGGTTACTGCCGCTGAGTTTGCACGCCCTGCTCCAAGGCCACATTATTCGGTATTAGAAAACAGGAATTGGATTGAAAAAGGATTCGAACCGTTGAGAAGCTATAAAGAAGCTATTAAAGAATATATTGGGTTGATAAAATGAACAAGAAGATAACACTTTTATTGGCTATTTTCCTCACATTGTTTTTGGTGGGTTCTGTCAGCGCAGGATTTTTTGACTTTCTGAAGTTCGGTGACGATTCTGCATCTTCAGATGTTCAGGTTGTTGAGGACGGCCAGTACTGCACTCCAAATGAAGTGGCAGCATATATTAAGGAATTCCACAAGCTTCCAAGCAATTACATTACCAAAAGCGAAGCCAGGGATTTGGGATGGCAAGGCGGACCTCTTAAGAAATATGCTCCCGGAAAAAGCATAGGTGGAGATGTCTTTACAAACAGGCAGCACATACTTCCCGATAGTAAGGATAAATATATAGAATGTGACATTAACGCAAACGGAACCATTCGTGGGGCTGAAAGGATAGTTTACAATTCTGGTGATTTTAAGGTCTATTATACTGATGACCATTACAATACATTTAAAGAGCTTTGATATTATGGAGCTGGATGGAAAACTAATTAAAAGAGAAGGGCATGACTACCTGAAGGATGCGCTGAATTTTCCGGATTATTATGGGAAAAATCTTGACGCCTTATATGATTGCCTATGTGAAATTGGCGTTGAAACAGAAATTGTTCTGATAAACAGCGAAGAGGTTTCAAAGGATTTAATTGATACTTTTATTGATGCCAGCGCTGAAAATGAACTTTTAAGTTTTAAATATGATTAAAAATTAATATATTAATAAAATTTGAGTGATGATTATGAAAGGTATTGTGCTAGCAGGAGGTTCAGGGACACGTCTTTATCCCATTACTAAAGCTGTTTCCAAACAGTTATTACCTTTATATGACAAGCCAATGATTTATTATCCTATTTCAATTCTAATGCTTGCTGGAATCAAGGAGATATTGATTATTTCCACTCCAAGAGACATATCAATGTATGAAGATCTGTTGGGTGACGGTTCAAGCCTGGGAATCAAGTTTGAATATGCAGTTCAGGAAAATCCAAACGGCCTTGCAGAAGCGTTCATTGTTGGTGAGGATTTCATTGGTGACGATAATGTTGCTTTGATATTGGGAGACAACATATTTCATGGTCACAGATTCAGCGAAATCCTGCAGAGGGCTACCAAATTAGAAAAAGGTGCTGTGATATTTGGATATTATACCAACAATCCTGAAGCCTTCGGGGTAGTCGAATTCGATGATGAATGGAATGTTCTCTCAATTGAGGAAAAGCCGGAAGTTCCAAAGTCAAATTATATAGTTCCAGGACTTTATTTTTATGACAATGATGTTATACAGATAGCCAAGAATGTGGAGCCGTCCTCCAGAGGCGAAGTTGAAATCACTTCGGTCAATGAGGAATATCTCAAGAGAGGAGAACTCAAGGTAGAGCTTCTCGGAAGGGGTATGGCCTGGCTTGATACAGGAACACATGACGGGCTTTTGGAAGCGGCGAATTTCATCGAAACCATACAGAAAAGGCAAGGATTGTATGTGGCATGTCTTGAGGAGATTGCATTTCTCAAAGGTTACATAACAAAAGAAACCTTATTGAACACAGCTAAGGAACTTGAAAAGACAGATTATGGACAATACTTATTTAAATTGGCTAACAGGCGATAGAATGGGTAAATTTGAATTTATTGAAACAGGAATAGAAGGTATGTTTATAGTGGAGCCTACAGTTTTTGAAGACAATCGCGGCTTTTTCATGGAAACCTTCAACGAAAGGGATTTCAAGGATGCAGGATATGATTTGAAGTTCGTGCAGGACAACCAGTCAAAATCCACAAGGGGAGTGTTGAGAGGACTCCATTTTCAAATCAAATATCCTCAAGGAAAGCTGGTGAGGGTTACCAAAGGCAAGGTTTTTGACGTTGGGGTCGACTTGAGATTAGACAGCGATACCTATGGAAAATGGTTTGGAGCCGTCCTGTCCGATGAAAATAAAAGGCAGCTTTACATTCCACCTAAATTCGCCCACGGTTTTGTAGTATTGTCTGATGAAGCTGAATTTTTATACAAATGCACAGAATTCTACCACGGTGAGGATGAGGGTGGAATAATCTGGAACGATGAAGACATTGGAGTGGAATGGCCATTGGACGATATCGATGAGGTAATTTTATCCGAAAAGGATAAGCTGTGGCCTACTTTTAAGGAATCTCAAATTAGCTATTAGTGATATTATGACAAACATTTTGGTAACTGGAGGAGCAGGATTCATAGGCAGCAATTTTGTCAGGTATATGGTCAACAGATACCCTGAATATGACATTATCAACTTGGATGCCCTAACCTATTGCGGCAATCTTGAAAACCTAAAAGACATTGAAAATAACGATAACTACTCATTCGTTAAAGGGGACATTAGAGACAAATCCGTTGTCGACGATTTGGTTGAAAAATCCGATTACGTCATCAATTTTGCAGCCGAAAGTCACGTTGACAGAAGCATAGATGACCCTGAAATATTCATAAAATCAAACGTATTGGGAACACAGGTCCTTTTGAATGCGGCAAAGGAATTCGGAGTTGAAAAATACATTCAGATTTCCACAGACGAGGTTTATGGTTCACTGGGCGAAACAGGTTATTTCACAGAAGATTCCCCATTACAGCCGAACAGCCCTTACTCCGCTTCAAAGGCTGGCGGAGACTTGATTACAAGAGCGTATTATGAAACCTTTGATTTGCCGATAAACATTACACGCTGCTCAAATAACTACGGTCCTTATCAGTTCCCTGAAAAGCTGATTCCGCTGATGATTTCAAATGCACTTGAAAATAAAAAATTGCCTGTTTACGGTGACGGCAAGAACATCAGGGACTGGCTTCACGTACACGACCACTGCGTTGCAATCGACCTGGTTTTGCATGAAGGAAAGATTGGTGAAGTCTACAATATTGGCGGAAACAATGAAAAACAAAACATTGACATCGTTAAATTGATATTGAAAGAGCTTGGAAAGGATGAATCCTTAATTGAGTTTGTTACTGACAGATTAGGTCATGACAGGCGCTATGCCATCGATTCAACTAAAATACAAAATGAATTGGGTTGGAAGCCAAGCTATACATTTGAGAGCGGTATCAAGGAAACAATCCAATGGTATTTGGACAACATTGATTGGGTAAGCCAAATCAAAAGTGGGCAGTATCAGGAATATTATGAGAAAATGTATTCAAACAGATAATACACTTGAAACTATTCTCTCGTTTTTTTCAATTTTCATTATTTTTTAAAATTAGGATAATTTTATATATTTTATTGATTAATCTTAATTTGTATAAATTAGAAATTTATTTTTCTAGTTATTAGGGAAATGGTGATTGGATGTTGGAACAATTTTTACCTTTTGCAGGGCTGATTATCTTTGGAAACATTGAAAACTTGGTCTTGTCTTCACAAGGGGTTGTAGCTGGTGTAAATCCGTTGAAATTAGCTATTGCTAGTCTAATTTGTGTAGCTTCATGGTTAATTATTGGAACTTTCGGAACCCAACTTTTGATTCAGTATGTTGATTTTATTGATTTCATTGGTGGGTTTGCAATATTTGTTCTAGGACTTCAAGCTATGTACGAATCTGTTTTCCATAATTAGGGATGATTAAATATGCTTGATGATATAAAACCGTTTATTATATTATTAGTTTTTGGTAACATCGAAAACTTGATTTTGGCAGCACAGGGTGTAGCGGCGGCTGTTGATCCCCTCGGTCTTGGGCTTATAAGTTTATGTGCGGCTTCTTGCTGGTTACTCATCGGTACTTTTGGAACCAGGTTTGCATTGAAATATGCAAAATATATCAACTTCGTTGGCGGTCTTGCAATATTCATTTTAGGTATTCAAGCAATGTTAGAATCCATTCCAGGAATATTATCCTTTTTCCACTAAATAATTTAGTTTAGTTGATTTCTATGAAATATTTGAAACATAAACTTTATGGAAGTTTATTCAATCTATTTAAGATTTTTCCCGTTTCTGAAAATCGAATATCCTTCATAATAGATTCAAATGAATCATTTAAGGGCAATCTGGACTATATCAAAAAGGAGTTCGAAAGAAGGGGAAATTTTGAATTTAACTTTTTTTACAAGGATAAACTATCACTAGGCAGCTTTAAGAAATTGGCCACTTCCCAATATGTATTTTTAAATGATAATTTTTTCCCGATGGCTTTTATGAGTTTTAAAAATCAAGCAAAAGTGGTTCAGCTATGGCACGCTCCCGGCGCTTCCAAAAAGTTCGGTGGATCTGTTGCAAGTCCGGATGAACTTGAAATGCTTTCAAAAATCAGTGACAATACAGATTATCTAATCACTTCCTCTAAAAGAATTGAAGATTATTATGCAGAGGCCTTTCAGATAGACAAATCAAAAATCAAGGCTTTGGGATTGCCGAGGCTGGATTATTATTTCGAAAATCATGACCTTAATAAAATAAAATCCGAATTCTGTAAGAGATACGGATGCGATTCAAACAAAAAGATTATTCTCTACGCTCCGACATTCCGTGATGAAAGAAAGTACAACAATATCTTTGATTATCTTGACTTGAAGAGTTTCAATGAAATTTTGGGAGAGGAATATGTTTTGGCATTAAGGCTCCATCCGAAAATCAGGGATTTTTATGACGGCAATATTGAATCAAGTGAGGATTACATTGATTGCAGCGATTATGAAAGCGAACAGGAGCTTATGATGATTAGTGATGTGTTAATCACTGACTATTCCTCAATAATGATAGAGTTTGCAATCCTCAACAAGCCAATCCTATTTTTCGTATACGATTTGGAGAATTATCTGGCTACGGAAAGGGGATTCTATTATGATTTCAAAACAACCGTTCCCGGCAAATTGGTTTATACCTCAGAAGAACTGACAGATGCAATCAAAAACAAGGATTTCGATAAGGACAGATTATCAAGTTTCACAAAGACACAGTTTGATGAAATAGACGGTCAATCATCTAAAAGGGTAGTCGATTTCCTTTTGAATCGAGGTAGGTAAAATGGATAATATTAAGGTCAGCGTTATAGTGCCTGTTTACAACAATTCACAATATATAGGCAACACAATCGATTCGATAATCAATCAGGATTTTGACTCATTTGAGATTATAGTCATCGATGACGGATCAACCGACGACAGCCTTAGAATTGTCAATGAAAAATTAGCGGCGGCAGATGTTCCAAGCAAGGTCATCCATCAGGAAAATCAGGGTGTAAGCGCTGCAAGAAATAAGGGAATTGAAGTTTCAAGCGGGGAATATCTTGTATTTGTTGACGGCGACGACTATGTCATGGCGAATCACCTGTCAGAATTGTACAATGGCAAAACAGATTTCAGCCTGGTTCAGATGGCTAAAAAGGAAGGGGAAAATCTATCATCTCCTCACGTTTATTCACACAACATTATCCAAGCAAAGGAATTCATTGAAAAGGAATTGAAGATGGAAATCCCGTTCAACTTTGTCCAGCTGATGTACAAGTCAGACATCATTAAAGACAATTCCATTGAGTTTCCTTTGGAATTCATCTACGGTGAGGATACCTATTTTGCACTTAAGGCATTAAGCCATGGCGATGAGATAGCCATTTCAAACGAAGTGACCTATCATTATATCCAACATCCCGAATCTGCAATAAGGACTTCCGAGCTTAAACGCTTCGACATCGTAAAGGCTTTTGAAAACCTGTCAGATTTCTATAAAAAGAAAGGATTGGACGATTTGTCAAATCTCATCATCACTTCCAGAATACCTAAAGCCATTTTCGGAAACATGAACTATTTCTTTTACAACGGCTATGACTTTGATGAGGTAATAAGCAAAATGAAGGAATTGGACTTGCTTGAAAAACTGTCAAAATATGAAGGTGACGGCAAATTTAAGCTCAAGATTAAGCTATTTTTATTAAATCCTAGAATATATTATATAGTGTGGAGAAAATTTAAAAATTCAATTGATTAGTATGAAAGTTTCTGTTGTTACCCCAAATTATAATGGAGAAAGATTCCTGAAAGCGTTTTTCGATTCGTTAAATAATGATAGCGAGTGCATAGGTGAAGTTATCATAGTTGACAATGGGTCTACTGACGGCAGTAAGGAATTCATTAAAGGCAGCTCCTTTAATTTTCCTGTTAATCTGATTGAAAATACTGAAAATCTGGGTTTTTCACCTGCAGTCAATCAGGGAATTGAAAACGCCAAATATGAATATGTCTTCTCTCTCAACAATGACACGGAAATCAGGGAAGGCTCCATAAAGGCGTTGGTCGAGCTGATTTCATCAGCCGATGACATATTTTCCGTTCAGGCTAAGATGCTTCAGTACAACAACAAGGACCTAATCGATGATGTGGGAGATGAATACAACCTCCTTGCCTGGACCAAGAAGGTAGGCGAAAATCATAACTCCTCTGAATTTACAGAAGTCAGGGAGATTTTCTCATGCTGTGCAGGAGCAGCAATGTATAAAAAGTCAGCCTTGGATGAAATAGGCTATTTCGATGACAATTTCTTTGCATATATGGAGGATGTCGATCTGGCCATCCGCTCAAGGATTCATGGATTCAGAAACTTGCTGTGCCCGCAGGCTGTTGTGTACCATATCGGAAGCGCAACAAGCGGAAGCAGATACAATGAATTCAAGGTCAGACTGGCCGCCAGAAACAACGTTTGGGTTGTTTATAAGAACCAGCCCATTCCAATGAAGATTGTTAATTTCATTTTCCTGTTTTTCGGCTTTCTGATAAAATACCTGTTCTTTGTCCGGAAAGGATTCGGACCGATATATTTATCCGGAATTAGGGAAGGTTTAAAAACAAGAAACAAAATCGATAAGGTCAAATTCGATTTCAAGAATACAAAAAATTATTTTAAAATTGAATACAGATTAATTATTAACACAATCAAATTTTTAAAAAAATAGCTAGTTGAGTCTTATGGATCTTTCAGTTGTAATCGTAAATTATCAGACCTTTGAGTTAACAAAAAACACCATTAACTCCATTTTTGAATATGACTATCCTTTTGAGCTGGAAGTCATTGTAGTGGATAACGCATCCAGTGACGATAGCCTGTCCAGACTGCAGGATTACTTTGGAGACAGGGTAAGATTCATTGCTTCAGCTGAAAACAACGGGTTTGCGGCAGGAAACAATCAGGCCTTGAGGGTCGTGGAAGCAAGATATGTTCTTCTTTTGAACTCAGACACAATAGTTTGGGAAAACACCTTGGAGAACATTTACAATTATATGGAGGACCACAAGGATGTCGGCACATGCGGATGCAGAGTTCTTTTGGAAAATGGCGAACTGGATAAGGCATGCAAAAGAAGCTTTCCAAACGTCAAGAACTCATTTTTCAGGCTTTTCCATATTCCGACCAACAGTGCCGATGACAACTACAACCTTGACAACCTTCCAGACGATGAAATCTATGAAATCGACTGTTTGACCGGAGCGTTCATGTTCATGCGCAAGGAAGCCTTGGACACAGCAGGCCTTTTGGATGAGACATTTTTCATGTATGGCGAGGATATTGACCTGTGCTACAGGATAAAGAATTCCGGATGGAAGATAATCTATTACGGCGAATCCAAGATTACTCACCTTAAAGGTGCAAGCAGCAAAAAACAGAAATCCAAACTTATTTATGAATTTTACCGCGCAATGTACATTTATTATAAAAAGCATCATGCCGAAGAATCTTCCTTTATTGTAAACATAGTTGTATACATTGGAATTGCTGTTTTATGCATTTTAAAGCTATTTTTAAATTTGTTCAAAAAGAAAGATTAAATAATGGATAACATCTAATATTATTATAATAAACTAGTTTTGGTAGTTGTTATGATAAGGGAAAATCAAAGGATATTAAATGTTTTGCTAGTCTTGCTTGATGTGCTGGTGGTTAGCATTTCATTGATGTGTTCCTTTTGGCTGAGGTTTAAGACCACTTTATTTGGTCCGTTAGGAGGGCATTTAGGCTATCAAAGTTATCTCATTTTCCTATTATTGGCTGTCATTCCAGTTTATTTGATTTTATATTTTGCTTTTGGATTGTATAAGCCACGCAGAACCTATAAGAATATATTTTCAGAAGCAACTCAGATTATAAAGGTTAATATTGTAGCATTTTTTGTATTGGTATCTATTTTATTCATTATTAACCAACCGGACTTTTCAAGAATCATGCTTTTCTTACTGGCCCTCATTTCAACATTCTTTGGAATCATTGAAAGGTTTGCCATCAGAAGCATTTTAATCCGGATGAGAATCAACAATAAGAACTTGAAGCATATTCTCATTGTTGGAGACAACGAATTGGCGTTTACATTTGCCAATAAAATCAAGGCAAATCCATATCTTGGTTTTTCAATCGGAGGAATATTGGGTAGGCCTGAGCATATTGGCGAAGAAATTCAGGGTTGTAAAATCACCGGTTCATTTAATGATTTGGATAACCTTCTGGAAAACAATAGATTCGACCGGGTTGTTTTGGCGATTCCTTTAAAATACTATTATAAAATCAACGAGTTAGTAGAAAGCTGCGAAAAGGTAGGAATCAAGGCGGAAATCATTCCGGATTATATCAGGTATTTCCCGGCTCAGCCGTCTGTAGACATGATTGAAGACATTCCTATCATTAACATTAGGTACGTTCCATTGGACGACGGTTTCAATAAATTTTTAAAGGCCCTTTCAGATTATGCGATTGCAATAATAGCCATTGTAATCACTTCCCCAATCATGATTGTTACCGCAATAGCCATCAAGTTGACATCACGCGGTCCAATTATATTCAAGCAGGAAAGAATAGGATACAACAGCAAGCCGTTCATGATGTATAAGTTCAGAAGTATGAGGGTTCAAAATCCGAACGAGGAAAAATCAGAATGGACTACAAGGGATGATCCAAGGAAAACCAAAGTCGGGGAGTTCATCAGAAAAACCAGTATCGACGAGCTGCCTCAATTCTTCAATGTTTTGAAAGGGGACATGAGCGTTGTCGGTCCAAGGCCTGAAAGACCATTTTTCGTTGAGCAGTTCAAGGAATCTATTCCAAAATATATGGTAAAGCATCAAGTCAAGCCGGGCTTAACTGGTTGGGCTCAAATTCATGGCTGTCGTGGAGACACTTCAATCAAAAAACGTATAGAATATGACATTGAATATGTAGAAAATTGGCACATGGGTCTGGATTTAGGTATAATGATCAAAACAGTGCTTAAAAAGAATCCTAACGCATATTGATTTTTTTTCACATTTTCATTTTTACGCATTTAAACAATATTTATAAAATATTTTTTAGTAATATTTTCACGGCGATTACTTTTCAAATGCTCTGTCTCTAATAGTTTATATACATTCTAAATTAAAATTATAATTAACTTTTCTATGAGGGGTTTGGTATGCAAGATGAAATTTTAGAATTATACGAAAAAATTAATGATCAACTTTCACAGGAAGAGTTTTTAGCAGAAATGGAAGAAGTCCGCGAAAGCTTTGGCTTGGACTTTGTAAATGAAGTTGACTGTGCTCGTGAAGTTTTAAAGAACCACGGCATTGAGATTCCATTTGAAGTTTCTCAAGAAAAAACAGAATCCGGTGAAAGCACAGAAGAAGTACCTTTTGAAGTTTCATTCGAAAGCGATGAAGAAAATGTCGAAACTTCAACTGAAGAAGCTGAATCATCAATCGAATCTGATGAAATGAGTGACGAAGTTCTAGAAAGATACAATAAAGTTAAAGATAAAGTTTCCAAAGAAGACTTTTTAGCTAGAATGAACGAATTTAAGAAAGAAAATGAAGGCATTTCATTTATGGGTGACGTTACATTTGCAGACATGGTTGTCGGCGAATTAATCGATGAAGAGGTTGAAGTCGTTTCCGAAAAACCTGAATTTTCCAATGATACAATTTCCAGTCTTGAAGATGGAAGCAGGGATGTTACAATTTCCGGAAGGGTAATATCAATATCCAATCCTAGATCCTTTAAAACACGTAAAGGAGGCAAAGGGGAAGTATGCAATGTTGAGTTGCAGGACAACACCGGAAAAATGAGAACCGTATTCTGGACTCAAAACATGCCTCTTTTGAAAAAATTCAGTGAAGGGGATGTAATTCAAATCAAAAACGTAGATATCAAGGAAGGATATTCCGGACTTGAAGCTAACTTAAGGCCAAGATCAGCAATCGTTAAATTGGAGGAAGACCCTTCAAAATTCCCGGTTTATGAGGAAGTCATTACCAACATAGCTGACATCGAACCCGATACTCAAGTAAACGTCATTGCAAGAATCGTCAGAATTCCAGCAGTCAGAAGCTATGAGAAAAACGGCAAAGAAGGTAAAGTGGCATCCCTTGAATTGCAGGATGCAACCGGCAAAATCTCATACACATTATGGAACAGAAATGTTGAATTGATTGAAAACTTGAAATTGGAAGATGGAGATACAGTCAAGATTCTAGCTGCACAGTCCCGTGAAAGAACCAACAGGGACGGAATATCAGAAATTTCACTATCCCATTGGGACGGCAGAATAATTAAAGGAGAATACGATGTTCCTGAAATTGAACAGGAATTCACTCCAATCGGAGATTTAACAGAGCAAACCGATGTTGCAATTAAAGGTGTCGTAGTCAGACTCCAGGATATTAAAAAGTTCATCAGAAAATCAGACAACACCGAAGGAAAATTAAGGAACTTTGATGTTGGAGATTCATCCGGATCTATAAGAGTTACACTTTGGGGCGATAGCACCGATTTAGCGATAAATAAAGGAGACATTGTTAAGGTTATCGGCGGTGATGTTCGTTATGACGAATTTACTCAAACAGGATACTCAATGAACACAAATTTCAATACTCAAATCTCTATCAATCCTGAAAATCTAACAATTGAAGAACTAGATGAGTTCAATGAAATCAGAGAACAGTTAAGACCAACCCCTATTGGAAGAATTAGAGAGATTGAGGAAGACGGCACTGAAATCGATATTATTGGAAGATTCATTGCAGTCAATGATGTCAATGAATTCCAAAGGGATGACGGTACTGTAGGCATTGTCAAATCTGCAACTTTCGCTGACGAATCCGGAAAAGTTCAATTGTCATTATGGAATGAACGCGCTCAGGAAAATTATAATGTTGGTGACGCATACCAAATTGAAAACGCTAGAACCAGACTAGGATACTATGATGTTGACTTAAACATAGGTGGCGGTTCCAGACTCATTAAATTATCAGAAGAACAGGCATCTGCATTGTTCATACCTGAATTGTCAACATTAGAAAAAGCGCTTTATGATTATAAGAAAATTTCTGAAGCTGAAGAGGATGAACAAGACATTATCCTCATCGGTAGAGTCATTGAATTAAATGATTTACGTGAATTCGAAAGGGACAATGGAGACAAAGGCTTCGTTAGGCACATTGAAATTGCCGATGATACAGGAACCATTAAAGTTGTTTTATGGAATGATGAGGCTAAAATGGATCTTGAAATGGGCATGCCACTTAAGCTACAGAATCCACGCATTTCCTTAGACATGGACAATCGTTTAGAAGCCAGTGTTGGCAGAACCACCACAATCTTGGAGCCTAGCGAAAAAGAATTGGAAAAATTGCCAACATATGAAGAATTGAAAGAAGCTATTTACGTTCCAAAAACTATCGAATCCTTATTGGAGGATGACACCAATGTTACCGTAACAGGAGTCATCAAAGAAGTTTATTCCGATAGAGTCTTACGTAAAAAATGTCCTCACTGCAGAAGCAATATAGAAGAGTCAATTGATGAATATGTCTGTGATAACTGCGGACATACATTTGATGAGCCTTATTATCTCTTCATGATTCCAACCAGAATCGAAGACGATACAGGTGAGATTCAAGCTACCTTCTTTGATAAGTTAGCCGAAGAACTCGTCGGCATGAAAAAAGAAGAAGTCATAAGTCTCATTGAAGACGGTTATGGAATTGAAGACAAACTTCAAGACTTACAAAATTTAACCGTTGAAATTATTGCTAATGTAAGCTTTGACGATTATAACGAAGAAAGTAGGTTAAATCCTAAGAAAATTTTATCAAAATATTATTAAATGAATTAAAGGAATGGTTGTTATGGTAGAACTAGGTGATTTACCAGGTGTTGGTGAAAAAACAGCAGAAAAATTAAAAGACGCAGGTTTCGCTGATATGATGAGATTGGCTACTGCTACTCCTAAAGAATTATCTGTTAAAGCAGAAATTGGTGAAGGAGTTGCTGAAAAAGTTATTGAAGCAGCCCGTAGAGCTGAAAACATTACTTTTGAAACCGCATTAGAAGTAGATGAAAGAAGAAAAGACGTTGGTCACATTACAGTCGGAAGTCAAGAATTCAATGATTTAATCGGCGGCGGTATTGAAACTCAATCCATCACTGAAGTATTCGGTGAATTCGGATCAGGTAAAAGTCAAATTTCTCATGAATTAGCTGTTACTGTTCAATTACCTAAAGAGCTTGGCGGTCTTGAAGGCGAATGCGTATTTGTTGACACTGAAAACACTTTCCGTCCGGAAAGGGTTAGGCAAATCGCAGAAGGGTTCGGATTAGACACTGATGAGGTATTAGGAAGAATTCATGTTGCACGTGCTTTCAACTCAGCTCACCAAATTTTAATGGTCGATAAGATTAATGAATTAATTCAAAGCGGTGTCAATGTTAAATTGGTCATTGTCGATTCCTTGATGGCTCACTTCAGAGCAGAATACGTTGGAAGGGAATCCTTAGCTGTTAGACAGCAAAAGCTAAACCAACATTTACATTCACTTCAACAAATTGCTAATACCTACAATGTTGCTATTTTCTTAACAAACCAAGTACAGGCAAAACCTGATTCATTCTTCGGAAGTCCTACTAAAGCTATCGGAGGACACGTTTTAGGACACGCTTCTACTTACAGAATCTGGCTCAAAAAAGGATTGGCAGGTAAAAGAATTGCTCGTTTAGTCGACAGCCCTCATTTACCTGAAGGCGAATGTGTATTTAAAATTACTAGCGAAGGTATCGTTAGCTAATTTTATTTTTTCTTTTTTTTTATTTTTCATTAATTTTTTATAGAATCTCGTTTAATTATTATTTATGAACGAAATTGAAGTTACTATTTTATCCATAATCTTGATGATAGGTTTGGGATATTTTCTTAAACGAATAGATTTTCTATCTGAAAAAGATATAACCCCTTTGAATAATATAGTAATGTATATTTTAATGCCTTGTATGGTTTTTTCCGCATTGTATGCAGCGGATTTATCTTCAATTTCCAAATTGGGAATTTTACCCTTCATAATTTTTTCATCTTCAATGGTTACTGGAGCAATTTCATTTATCATTTTAAAGAAATTGAATTTTGATGATAGGAAGTTATGGAGCGTCCTTGTCACTGTAATGATTGCAAATACCGGATTTATGGGTTATCCAATTAGTTTGGGCATATTTGGCCAGGCAGGATTTTTAAGGGCAATATTTTGTGATATTGCAACTTTATTTATTTTCCTGTTGCTTTCATTCATTTTGGTTTTGAAATTCGGCGGCAACTTAAAAAGCGCTGTCAGCAAGATCACATTGTTTCCATCATTATGGGCGGTCATACTTGGACTGTCATTGAATTTTTTGAATATTCCAATCGGTCCTGTTTTTGAAAATGCCATTAATTATTTGGGAAACGGTGCAGTTCCTTTAATCATGCTTTCACTGGGCTTGTCAATTAATCTTGCAGGTCTTTCAAGGAGTCGGTCGATGGTATTGTTTACTTCAGTGGTAAAGCTATTGTTTTTCCCTTTGATTGCTTTTATCGTCGCATCTTATTTGGGGCTTGTCGATTTGCAATTAAAAGTGGCAGTAACTGAAGCGGCTATGCCTTCTGGAATGCTGTCCTTGTTGCTTGCTATAACCTACAAGCTGGATTATGAATTGACATCGGACTGCATTTTGATAAACACTGTAATCTCTTTGATTACACTACCTATAATTATCATGATTTTATGAAAAAATATTAATTTTTTTTCATCTTTAAAATACTTTATTTCGTATATAACTTAAGTAAAACTCTTGATTATTTAAAATGTATTCGGATTCCTCTGTGTTTCTCTATTTAAAATAAATAAAAAAAGTTTATTTTCTAGTATATAAACATTACTCTAAATTTTTATTAGAAAGCTTTATAAGTGTGTTTTTACTACATATGTATATCTAATATTATGTAAAAATTCTAGAACTTTTTTTAAAAAATTGCAATTTTTATTATATGTTAGATATTTTTCACGACTTGTACAAGGTGAATTAATATGGCAGAAGAAAAAATAGATAATAACGAAGAAATTAGGATAGGTGTTTACGTCTGTCACTGTGGTGTTAACATTGGTGGAGTAGTAGACTGTCCTGACGTAGCAGAATATGCTAAGACATTACCTAACGTTGTCTACGCAACTGACTACAAGTACATGTGTTCTGACCCTGGTCAAGCAATGATTCAAGAAGACATTAAAGAGAAAAACTTAAACAGAATTGTTGTAGCTGCTTGTTCCCCTCGTCTTCACGAACCTACATTCCGTAGATGTGTAGAAGAAGCTGGATTAAACAAATTCTTATTTGAATTTGCTAACTTAAGAGAACAAGACTCCTGGGTACACATGGACTTACCTGAAGAAGCAACTTCCAAAGCAAAAGACTTAACACGTATGGCTGTTGCTAAAGCTAGATTACTCGAACCATTAGAAGCTACCAAAGTAGCAGTAGATAACAAAGCATTAGTTATCGGTGGTGGAGTAGCAGGTATCCAAACCGCATTAGATTTAGGTGACATGGGATTCAAAACCTACATTGTAGAAAGAAACCCAACCATCGGTGGAAGAATGGGACAATTAGATAAAACTTTCCCTACTCTCGACTGTTCAATGTGTATTTTAGCACCTAAGATGGTAGACTGCGCAAAACACGAAAACATCGAATTAATTTCTTACGCTGAAGTTAAAGAAGTTGACGGATTCATCGGAAACTTCAAAGTAAAAGTTGAGAAAAAACCAAGATACGTTGACGAAGCATTATGTACTGGATGTGGATCCTGTCAAGAAGCTTGTCCTATCGAAATACCTAACTACTACGACGAAGGTGTAGGTATGGTTAAAGCTGCATTCATCCCATTCCCTCAAGCTGTACCATTATGTGCAACTATTGATAAGGATTACTGTATTGAATGTAACTTATGTGTACAAGCATGTGGACCAAACGCTATCGACCACAACCAACAAGCTGAAGAAATCGAATTAGAAGTAGGTACCATTGTAGCTGCTATCGGTTACGACCCATTCGATCCTTCCGGAATTTACCAATACGGATACGGACGTTTCTCCAACGTTATTACCGCTATGGAAATTGAAAGGATGATTAACGCATCAGGTCCTACCGGTGGACACGTTATCAAACCTTCCGACGGTATCGAACCTAAACGTGTAGCATTCATCCACTGTGTCGGTTCCAGAGATGAACAAATCGGTAAACCATACTGTTCCAGAGTATGTTGTATGTACTCCA
>NZ_CAMVEE010000005.1 GCF_947166415.1 uncultured Methanobrevibacter sp.
GGATTATTTTGACAGATTAGAAGCTGAAACCCATCACCTATACGAAATAGCTAATGAAGCTAGGTCAAAAGGTTTGGATGTTGAAACAACTACAGAAGTACCTCTTGCAAAGGACTTGGCCGAAAGAGTGGAAGGGCTAGTTGGCCCGGAAGGTGTGGCAAAGCGTATCAAGGAATTGGAAGTAGATATCTCAAGGGAAGAAGTAGCATTTGAGATAGCTGCAGAAATCGCATCAGGCAAGTTTGAACTCAAAGGCGAAAAGGCCGACTATGACAGAGAGCAAAAGTGTGACCAGGCCTTAAGAACAGCGCTGGCTATCCTTACAGAAGGGGTAGTGGCAGCACCGCTTGAAGGAATTTCTGCGGTAAAAATCAAGAAGAACTTTGACGGTACAGAATACATCGGAGTGTATTTCGCAGGACCTATCAGAAGTGCGGGAGGTACCGCCGCTGCTTTGGCCGTTCTTTTAGGAGACAAAATCAGACAAGCAATAGGCATCGACGCGTTCCAGCCGATTGATGATGAAATCGAAAGGTATGTGGAGGAAGTCGAGCTCTACGAATCCGAAGTCACAAACCTGCAGTACTCACCAACACCAGAAGAAGTGAGATTTGCCGCAAATCACATTCCCGTTGAAGTTACAGGAGAACAGACCGACCAGGTTGAAGTGTCCCACAGGGATTTGGAACGTGTCGAAACAAACAATATCCGTGGAGGAGCTCTTCTAGCGATGGTTGAAGGGGTAATCCAGAAATCCAAAAAGATCCACAAGATTTCCAAAAAGCTTGGCCTTGACTGGGAATGGCTCACTGAATATTCAAAGCCAAAAACTGATGATTCATCAAGCGACGATGGAGGCGACTCAGATATCGTAAGCGAACCTAAATACATTCAGGATATCATCGGAGGAAGGCCTATCCTTGGATATCCTTCCGAAAAAGGCGGCTTCAGATTGAGGTATGGAAGGTCAAGAAACACAGGCCTCGCTACCATGGGAGTCCATCCTGCGACAATGGCGCTTCTTGACTTTTTGGCTGTCGGAACACAGCTTAAAATCGAATATCCGGGAAAAGGTAACTGTGTAGTGCCTGTTGATTCCATTGAAGGACCTACAGTCAAGCTTAAAAATGGAGACGTTGTAATAATCGACAGCGTGAGCCAGGCCCGTGCGCTTAAAAAGGATGTTGTTGAAATCCTCTTTTTGGGAGACATGCTTGTTGCGTTCGGAGAATTTTTAAGAAACAACCAGCCGCTGTATCCTTCAGGATGGGTTGAGGAATGGTGGATTCAGTTGCTTCAAAGAAGCGATAAATTCGATGCGGAAAACAACGACCTGGACTTGCATAAGCTCGAATATGAATACCTCTCAGCCATTGAGGCATTCACATTATCCAAGGAATACGACATTCCGCTTCATCCGAAATACACTTACTGCTACAATGACGTGACCATTCAGGATCTGAACTCATTGATTGATTTGATAAACAAATGCAAATCAAGCTACAAGCAGGATGAAGGAATCCAGCTGGACATGTCCTATCCGAAAAGGACACTGGAAATTATCGGAGTTCCCCACATTGTACGTGACGGGAAAATCATTATAGACAAGGATCATTCCTACGCGCTTTTAGTGACATTGGCCAAAAGGCTTCCTGAAAGAAAAACCACACTGGAAGCATTGAATGAGGTCTCACCGGTCAAAATCATCGATAAGGCTCCGGCCTATATCGGTACCCGTGTGGGAAGGCCTGAAAAGTCAAAGGAAAGACTCATGAAGCCTGCACCTCATGGACTGTTCCCAATTGGAAACTATGGGGGATCAAGAAGGCTCATAGCTACCGCGGCAAAAAGAGGAAAAATCAAGGTAGATTTATCAAGAAGAAAATGTACAAATCCTCAATGCGGAATCAGCTCATTCAATTCAATCTGTCCTAAATGTGGACATCCAACTGAAAAAACCGCTCCTTCTTCAAAGACAATTGAGCTTGCAAGCATGCTCAAGAAGGCATCAGACAATGTCAAGGTCAGAAGGGTCGATGAAGTGAAAGGTGTAGTCGGTATGATTTCAGAGGCTAAGTTGCCTGAACCTCTTGAAAAGGGAATACTCAGAGCCAAAAACGAAGTGTTCACTTTCAAGGATGGAACAATACGTCACGACTCAACCGATTTGCCGCTGACACATTTCATTCCAAAGGAAATTGGAGTAAGCGTCGAAAAGCTGCTTGAAATGGGATATGAAAAGGACTGCTATGGAAACCCTATAGAAAATGAGGACCAAATCATAGAGCTCAGGGTTCAGGACATTGTAATTTCAGACAACTGTGGAGAATACCTCCTCAGGACAGCTCAGTTCATCGACGACGAGCTTACAAGATACTACGGAATGGAGCCATTCTATAACGTCAAGGAGAAAAGCGACCTTATCGGACATCTGGTTGCAGGCCTTGCGCCGCACACATCCGCAGGAGTTTTAGGAAGAATCGTCGGTTTTACTAAGGCATTGGGATGTTATGCACACCCTTACTTCCATTCTGCAAAACGTAGAAACTGTGACAGTGACGAAGATGCGATAATGCTTCTTCTGGATGCTTTAATCAACTTTTCAAAAACATATCTTCCGAACACAAGGGGAGGAAGTATGGATGCACCTCTGGTTTTATCTTCAAGGATTGACCCTGAGGAAATCGACGACGAATCACACAACCTGGACATTTTCGAAAGGTTCCCTGTCGAATTCTATGAAAAGACCTACAGCCCGTTAAAGCCTGCCGAAGTATTGGAATACATCGACAATGTGGGAATGCATCTGGGAACACCGGAACAGTATGAGGGACTGATGTTTTCACACCACACCTCAAGCATTCACGCAGGACCTACCGTCTGCCTGTATAAAAGGCTGCCGTCAATGAGGGAAAAGGTTGAAGCCCAAATCGCACTGGCCGAGACAATCCGTGCAGTGGACCAGAGGGGAGTTGTCGAAAGGGTATTGTCCTCACACTTCCTGCCGGACATCATGGGTAACTCAAGGGCGTTTTCCAAGCAGAAGGTAAGATGCACAAAATGCGGTTCAAAGTACAGGAGAATGCCGCTTACCGGAAAATGCGGAAAGTGCGGAGGAAACCTGATCCTTTCTGTTTCAAAAGGTTCAGTTACAAAATACCTTGAAATTTCACAGGAACTTGTAAACAGATATCCTGTTTCACATTACCTTAAACAGCGTCTTGAAATTCAGGAATTCGGAATCAAGTCCCTGTTTGAAAGTGACAAATCAAAACAAAGTTCTTTAGATATTTTCTTCTAAAGAATTTCAATTATTTTTCATATGCTCTCGGGCATTCAATATTAAATATAAAATACATATCAAATTTCAGAGTAGGGAAATATTGTTCGTGTTAAGACGAACAATTTATATACTACTTCGAATAAAATAATAATCAAGAAGTTCGTATAAATACGAACATTAATTATACAATTAGGACTAATATAATAATTGTCTAAAAAAATAAGGTGGATAATATATATGGAAAGAAGTTCAGAAATCGGAAATAAATTAAATGAATCCGTTAAAATAAACGTAGAAAAGAATAACGGAATCAAGGAAAGATTCAGTTACGAAAAATTACTCAAATCCTTAGTAATGGTCGAAACACCTTTCTTTGAATCTGATAAAATTGTAGCAACTGTAGTTTCACAATTATATGATGGAATTACAACCAAAGAAATCAAAAAAATCGTTTATGAATGTTTAGAAGACATCGATAGTGAAATCGCAAACAAATACTTAGCAAGTACCCAATTAAGAGTACGTACTTCAAGAGACACTATCGAAGCATTCGATTTATCAAAAATCGCTAACACATTGATTGAAGAAACCGGTGCTAGCCAAGAAACAGCTTTTGAAATTGCTACCGAAACCTGGAAAGAACTCAAAAAATTAAATGTTGAATACTTGACCGCTCCAATGATCAGGGAAATGGTCAACACAAAATTGATTGAATACGGACTTGAAGACTTAAGAAGCCGTTACACCCGTTTAGGTATTCCTGTATACAACATTACCTCTTTAATTGAAAACGGTAACAGGGATAACGCAAACATGATCCACAACCCGGAAAGTATTCACAAACATGTAGCAGACGAAGCTTTAAAACAATACGCACTCCTAAAAATGCTTCCAGCACACTTGGCTGACGCTCACATGGCCGGTGACATTCACATTCACGATTTGGAATTCTTCGCAGGAAGACCTTTAAACTGTCTTCAACATGATATAAGAACCTTCATCAGATACGGACTTAAAGTGGACGGTACCGGTGACCACACCTCCATTGCAGGTGCACCAAACCACATGGAAACTTTAATGAACCACACTGGTGAAATCATGCTTGCAGCACAGCAAAACATGTCCGGTGGACAATCAATGTCCCTCTGGAACGTCTTCGTTGCACCATTTGCAAGAGGCAGAAGCTATGCCGAAATCAAACAAGCTGTACAAATGCTCATCTACAATTTGAACATGGCTTACGCAGCAAGAGGTTCCCAAGTGCCATTCACAAGTATGGCATTGGAATTCGGTGTTCCTGACTTCCTGAAAGATGAAACCGCATACGGACCAAAAGGTCAAGTGGTCGGAACCTACGCAGACTACGAAGAAGAAACCAGATTAATCCAAAGAGCATTTACCGAAACCCTCCTTGAAGGAGACAATGAAGGTAAACCTCATTTATTCCCAAATACTATTTACACATTACGTAAGGAAACCATGACAAGCGAATACGAAGATGACCTTCGTTTAGTTCATGAATTATCCGCAAAATACGGTTCATCCTACTTCGTAAACATGTTCCCTAAATACAGAGGAAAAATGGCAAACTACATGGGATGCAGAACCTGTTTACAAGACACCTGGACTGGTGACTGGGATCAAGACTGTTTAAGAACCGGTAACCTTGCTTACGTAACATTAAACTTCCCAAGAATCGGATACCAATCCAAAGACGAATCCCAAGTATTCGAATACTTAGACGAATACATGGATTTGGCTGTTGAAACCTTAATGCTCAGAAGAGAACAAGGATTAAAATGTTTAAACGATTTCCACATTTTACCATTCTTGAAACAAGAAGTAAACGGAGAATCATACTACAGAATCGAAAATTCAACATTATCCTTTGGTTTTGTTGGACTTAACGAAATGTTATTATCCTTATTCGGCGAAGGTATTGAAAACAAGGATGCAAATAAATTTGGTGTCAAATGTCTTGAATACATCAACGACAGAACCAAACAATTAAAAGATGAAACTGGACTCAGATGGTCTGTTATCCAAACCCCTGCAGAATCTACAGCATACAGATTCGCAACACTCGACAAAAAACAATTTGGTGATCAGGCTATTGTTCAAGGTGAAGGAAATGCAAACTACTACACAAATTCATCTCACGTGCCAGTAAATACACAAGCATCATTAATCGAAAAAATCAAAATCGAAGAGCAATACCATGGCTTAACCCCTGGTGGACACATCTTCCATGCATTCATGGGAGAATCCTACTCAGACCCAGATTCATTAATGAGCTTAACCAACAAGATTGCTAAAAAATCTGATATCGGATTCTGGGCTTACAGTTCAGCATTAAGTTTCTGTCTTAAATGCAAAACCTTAATGAAAGGTTTAAACAATACCTGCCCTACTTGCGGAGAAAAAGAAGACGTTGAATGGTACGACAGAATTACCGGATACGTACAACAAGTAGGACGTGCAAAATCCGCTTCCGGTGGATGGAACCCAGGTAAACGTCAAGAATTAATTGACAGAAGAAGATTCGAAGATAACTAAACCAGTTATCTTCACCCACCTTATTTTTTTTATATACTACAAAACCGCACCAATATAAATTTTCAAAAGTGAGAAAATTTTCCAAAATCACTAAAAAACTAAAAGTATATTAATACCATTAAACTAAAATTATAATATTATCATATCACTGATGATAATCTTTTATATTTACATTCTATGTTACTAGTATTTATGGGCTTTTTTAATACTAGGTAGCTGATAACATAGATTTATACCCAGACTACTGATTAAGAGGTTATTTAAATGCAAAGATCAAGAGGATTAAAAAGTAGATCAAGAAAAAAATTGACTAAAGTACAAAGACCAGGAAGAACCAACCCAATTACAAACAGACTCCAAAAATTCGAAGAAGGAGACTTAGTTCACATTACAATCAACCCAAGTATCCAAAAAGGACAACCTGCTCCTAGGTTCCACGGTAAAACTGGTAAAGTAATTGGTCAAAAAGGAAAAGCTTACATCGTAACATTAAAAGACGGAAACAAACAAAAAGACTTAATCGTTAGACCAGACCACTTAAAATTACAAAACTGATTTCTATGATTGGAAAAAAAATAATTGAAAGTGAACCTGTTTCAGGTGCTGAAGTTAAGGAAATCATTGAAGAATACTCTGAAAACAACGAATTGAACTATGAACAGAATCTTACAATCAACCACCTTGCAAGATTCAAAAGATATTCCGTTGAAGACAGCAAAGAGATTCTCGAAAAGCTTCATGAAGCTTTCCCTAACCTAAAAGCCAAAGTGGCAGTTCACATAGTAGATTTAGTTCCTAAAGATTTAGCTGATTTAAGATTAATTTTCGCTAAAGAAGCTTATCAGCCAAACAAGGAAGAGATGGAACAAATTTTAGAAATTTTAGAACAGTACGACATTGTCGAATAGTTCTAAAAACCATTCCTTTTTTTATACTTTTAATACTTTCAGTCATATCTATCGACTTTTTTTAGATATGTTTATAACACTTAAAAATAAAATTTATTAATAAGTTTATATTTTGTCTATATTAAAAGACTAAAAACAATAGTGAAGTGATAACATGGATAACAAGAATAAAAAAGAAAAGGCTCCAACAGTGAAAAAAGAAGAATACGCTGTTGTACTTGACTACCTAAGTCGCGGATATGTCAAAGCGGACATGTCCAAATTCGGTGGAAAACCTATCGCTCAAGCTATTGGTACAGAACAATTCACTTTACTAGAATTAGCTCCTAAAAATGGAGTGGATTTAGAAATACAGGACACCGTATATATCGGAAAAGGAAAAAGAGACAAGATATATAGGGTCCTTGGAAAATTAGATTTTGAAAATTTAACTGCAACAAGCAGAATCGAACTTGAGTACGCTGTTCGCGACATCGTTGAAGAACAGGAAGACAGGTTCGTTGAATTCTTCAATACAACCGATTCAGTAAGCACAAGGCTTCACACACTGGAACTGATTCCTGGAATCGGTAAAAAATACATGTGGGAAATTATTAAAGCTAGGGAAGAAAAACCTTTTGAAAGCTTTGAGGACATTTCCGAAAGGCTTCCAACAATTGCAGACCCTGCGGGAATGATTGTGAAAAGAATCCTTCTGGAACTTGACACTTCCGCTCCAAGAAGAGGAAAAAGCAAGTACAACATTTTCACCCAGCCTCCAAGGTCACAAAGGAAACCTAAAAGAAACCCAAGATAAAGTGATAAATTGACTAGTGATACCTCCCAATCCTTATCCAAAGTAACCAAAAACATCTTAAATCAATACGGGATAACGTTAAACAGGAATCTTGGTCAGAATTATTTGATTGACAGAAACAAGAGAGATCAGATTATCGGCTACGGCGACATTGACAAGGATGATGTTGTTTTGGAAATCGGGACTGGAATCGGTACACTAACAATTGAACTTGCCCGAAAGGCTAAAAAAGTGATAGCCATCGAGCAGGACGAAAACATCTGTAGAATATTAGCTGAGCGACTTAAAAAAGAGAAAATAGATAATGTAGAGTTGATTAATGAGGACGCATTAAGCATCAATTTTCCGAAATTCAATAAGATCGTCTCAAACCTACCTTATCAAATCTCATCACCAATTACTTTTAAATTTTTAGACTATGATTTTGATTTGGCCATCCTTATGTATCAAAAGGAGTTTGCCGACCGCATGAACGGCGAGGTCGGAAGCAAGAACTATTCCCGGCTTTCCGCAATGCTGTATTTCAAGTGCGAAGTTGAGACACTGACCCATGTCAGCGCCGAAAGCTTCATACCAAAGCCAAAGGTCGACTCAACAGTGGTTAAACTGACTCCAAAGGACAACCAGATCGAAGACATTGACTTCAAGACTTATTCTAATTTTACAAAGGCCCTTTTTCAGCACAGAAACAAGAAAATCAAAAACGCCCTTATTGATTCAAGGCACATCATAAGCAACATTGACAAGAAGGTCCTCAAGATGAGACTCAATGAAATCGAGGACGAAAGGCTCAACGAATATCTCAAAAGAAGAGTGATAACCCTGACCCCTGAAGAGATACTTTATGTCTCAAGGGAACTGAACCCTATTTTTAAAGAGTAGATACCATGGCAAACTTCATTATCAACACTGACGAGAACGTTTACATTCCCGCTGAAGACAGCTATCTTCTTGCAGACAATCTTCAGATAAATGAGGGCCAGAGCGTTCTTGAAATCGGAACCGGTTCAGGAATAGTTGCGATGTATGCCTCAAGGCTCACCGACAGTGTGACTGTTACAGACATCAACTTCGATGCTTGCAGGCTGGCCGAGGAAAACTTCAGGGCTAACGGAATAGAGGGCATTGAGATACTGTTTGGAAACCTCTTTGAGCCTGTGAAAAATAGAAAGTTTGATGTAATTTTATTTAATACTCCATATCTACCGACCGAAGAAGATGAAGTTTTGGACAACACTATAAATTATGCATTCGACGGTGGATTAAATGGAAGAAAAGTTATTGACTTATTCTTAAATGAAGTGGGAAATCATTTAAATGATGGAGGAATTGTCCAGCTCATACAGTCTTCGCTTTCGGGCAATGAAGAAACCCTTGAAAAACTGGACAGTTTAGGTTTTATAGCTGAAATTGCAGCATCAGAACACTTCTTTTTTGAAGACATAACATTAATTAACGCTTATAAAATATGACAAGGTGATAAAATGGAAGAATGGTTGAAATCAACTCTAATTGGAGCAATCCTAATAATTTTGGCAATAATGTTTGCGATAGCTAGAGGCGAATTCAACATCTGGATAATTCTGATAATTATTCTAGGTGTGGTCGATATCGCTTTGGGAATAGTAAGAAAAAGAAAAGGAGAATTATAATTCTCCATCAAAAACAAGTACCGCAGGGCCTTCCATGAAGGCTCCAAGGGAATCCTCATTTTCATAAACATTGAATTTTAAGTCTCCGCCAGGCAGGTGGAGCAATACATCCGCATCAAAGAGGCCTAGCTTGAAACCGGAAATAGCTGTTGAGGTGGCTCCGGTACCGCATGCCAAAGTGACGCCTGCGCCTCTTTCCCATGTAATCATTTTTCCTTCGTTTTTTGATATGACTTCAACGAAGTGTACGTTGATCTTTTCAGGGAAAACCTCATGGGCTTCGATTGCAGGGCCGTACTTGTTGATGTCCACGGCATCCACATCATCCACGAAGATGATTGCGTGAGGGTTTCCGACGCTGATTGCTGTCAGGTTGAATTTAGTGTCAAGCACATCGAGTTCGCCATCCAAAAATTCTTCCTTTTCGGATGTCATTGGGATTTCAGGAGTTTTAAATGTTGATAAGCCCATGTCCACCTTGAACAATACCGGCTCATCGTCTTCTAAGGTTATTTCGATTGTCTTGATACCTGCCCTTGTTTCTACAGTCATTTTTTCCTGTTTCAGGATGCCTTTTCTGTATACGAAATCTCCGAAGCATCTTATGCCGTTTCCGCACATTTCAGCTTCGCTTCCGTCAGGATTGAACATTCTGTATCCTATATCTGCAACTTCGGAAGGTTCGACGAAAAGAACTCCGTCACCGCCGACGCCGAAGTTCCTGTGGCATAACATTCTGCATGCTTCAGGTTTGTCCGCTTCAGGAATGACTTCCCCTTTGCTTTCATCGATTATTGGAAAGTCATTGCCTATTCCGTGCATTTTTGAAAATTTTAATCCTTTTAAATTAACCATAATAATCAACTTATTTTAAATGTGGAGGAACTCTTTGTTTTGCGTAAAGGTCTTCAAATGTTTCTCTTTCACGGACAAGATTGCATTTGCCGTCGGTTACGAGAACTTCTGAGGTCAATGGTCTTGAGTTGTAGTTTGAAGACATTGTAAATCCGTATGCTCCTGCGTTGAGTATGCCCAATACGTCACCCTCTTCAACATCAGGCATAGGCCTGTCACGTGCAAAAAGGTCTCCGGATTCGCAGACGTTTCCTGCAATGTCCACTTCCTGGGTCATTGGAGCGTCCATCTTGTTTGCGACTACGATGTGGTGGTATGAGTCATACATTGCAGGCCTTAGGAGTGTGTGGAAACCTGCGTCCACTCCGATGAATTTTCTGTAGCTTTGCTTTACGCTGTTTACTGTTACAAGAAGTACACTTGCATCTCCTACAAGGTATCTTCCAGGTTCGAGATACATTGTTGGGTTGTCCATGCCGTATTCCTCTATTTTTTCCTTGAAGAGTCCTACGTTGACTTCAGCGAACTTGTCGAGGTCGACTATGTTTTCTTCAGGTGTGTATGGAATTCCTACACCCCCTCCGAAGTCGACGAACTCGAAGTCGATTCCTGCTTCCTGATGGACTTTTCCTGCAATGTCCATTGTGGACTCGATTGCCAGTTTGAAAGGTTCAGGGTCAAGGATTCCAGATCCGATATGTGAGTGCATACCTACAGGATTGAATCCTAATTCTTTTGCCATTTCATACACTTCAACTGCTTCGTTATCCATAATACCGAATTTTGACATTACACCACCGGTGATACAGTGGTCGTGGTGTCCGGCACCTACCATAGGGTTTACCCTGAATGATATTTTCAATCCTTCAGGATCCACCACTTTTGATAATCTTTTAAGCGCTGAGACTGAATCTATGTTTAAAACAGCGCCTTCATCGTGGACGTATTTCAATTCGTCATTGGTAATGTTGTTACCGGTAAAGAGTATTCTGTCTCCTGAAAATCCGAGCATTTTTGAGATGTGGACTTCTCCAGGGGATACGGCATCAATGCAGCAGCCTTCGCTTTCCAGGATTTTCATTACAGCGAGGTTGGTATTTGCTTTGCATGCGTAAAACACTTTAAAGTCAGGGTAATATTTTGAAAAGGCGGAATAGAATCTGTTGTAGTTGTCTCTAATCCTTGCTTCATCGATTACATAGGTTGGGGTTCCGAATTCCTCAGCAATGTCGATTGCATCGGCTCCACCTATGTCCAAGTGGTTTTTATCGTTTACTTTAATATTTAAATCCATAATTAAAACTCCTAAAAAAGTTACATTATGTATTTAGTTATCTATTTCAATCTATTTATAATTAGTGAAGGAAAGAATTTTTCCGATTAGATTAATAGGATTGAGACCAAAATATTAACCATGAAAGGATATGGACTTACTATGAGAGGGATTGTCAAAAACGAGAACGGCGAAATTTTGGTTTTAAAAAGACACCCGAAAAGCAAGACTGACCCATGCATGTGGGAATTGCCTGGGGGCAAGCTTGAAGCAGGTGAGCATTTCACTGACGGACTTGTCCGCGAAATAAAGGAAGAGACAAATCTGGACTGTGAAGCCGGAGACTTTGCAGAGGCCGTTCAAAATGATTATATGCACAAGAGGACCGTTCAGCTTGTGATGTATCTTGATGACGTTACAGGAGATTTCAAAATAAGCGACGAGCATGTTGACTGGATGTGGGTAACTCCTGAAAAATTGAAAGAATTGGAGCTTTCAAGCTCCCTTGAAAAGGTATTGAAAAAAAGAAATTGGGAGATTTAATCCATCATTGTGATGTTTGTGATGGTCAATCTCTCTTCCATGCAGCTTGGGCATGTTGAATTTTCATGCAGGTAATAGATTTCCTCACCGCAGACAGGGCATAAGTCATAGTCACGGCGAATGAAGATTGTCAAATCGTTTGTATGCTCTTTTAAAACCGCTTTGATTTCATCATCGGTAAAGTTAGCATTGTTCTGTGTTATGACAAACTTGTTAATCTGCTTTTTGCATTGTGAACAGAAAAATCCATGATATTCACCTGCAAACTTGTTGCTTTCGCTTTCTGGAAAATCAATGACGCTTTCTCCGATGTGGAACTCATCATTTTCATCCAAAACGAATGAATAATCCGCCTTTGAAGCCAAATCGCTTCCGCATTCAAGGCATTTCTGGAACACGTCATCGAATTGGATGATTTTCGCTGAATCGTCATACTGCTCAATCAGCGTAATGATGTTTTCATCGGATATTTCGTTTGAGTTTTTGAATATTACGAATTTTGATATGAACTTTCGGCAGTCATAGCAGTAATATCTTGTAAAATAACCTTTTACCGGAGCTTCTGAACTGATTGCTGATGTTGTCATCAGCAACGGCTCGATGTGGATATCCAGCCCGTCATCAATCCAGAATATCTCGTCGATTGATGATAGTTCATAGCCGCAGTTCATGCATTCGTAGTCTACTTGCCTTGCCATGGCTACACCTCCTTTAAGGATTATAATATTTCATCAAGCGCTTTTACAAACGCGTCAATGTCTTCTTTGGTAATTGTCAATGGTGGAACGAATCTCAATACGTTTCCTGAAGTGCAGTTGATTAAGAATCCTGCTTCTCTTAATTTGTCGACGTATTCAGCTCCAGGCTTGGTTAGTTCCAAACCGACCATCAATCCTTTGCCTCTTACATCAGCTATAATCTCTTTATCTAATTTTTTGAGTTCACTTAGGAAGTATTCGCCGACCTCATTGACGTTATCTAAGATGTTTTCCTCTTCGAATGCGTCGAGTACTGCATTTGCAGCTGCACAAACAAGAGGTCCTCCGCCGAATGTGGTTCCGTGATCACCTGGTACGAAAGCGCTGGCTACCTTTTCGGTTGCAAGGATTCCGCCCATTGGGACTCCTCCTCCGATACCTTTAGCCATTGTCATTATGTCAGGCTTTACGCCGAATAGCTCATGGGCAAAGAGTGTTCCGCATCTTCCGAAACCTGTCTGCACTTCGTCTACAATGAATACGATGTCCTTTTCATGGCAGATTTCCTCAATCTGTTTTAGGTAATCTGCATCAGGGACGTTGACTCCGCCTTCACCTTGGATAGGCTCAACGATGATTGCTGCAGTATTTTCTGTAATGGCATCCTTGATTGCTTCTATGTCATTGTATGGAACGTTGATGAAACCTTTAGGCATTACTGCCTTGAAAGGTTCGTGGTATTCCTCGTGACCTGTTGCAGCAAGGGTCATTATTGTTCTTCCGTGGAATGAATCTACGGTTGATATGATTTCGCTTTTGCCAGTGTATTTGACTGCAAGCTTGATTGCACCTTCGTTTGCCTCAGCTCCGCTGTTTGAATAAAATATTCTGTCGAAACTGGTTAAATCGATTAATTTTTTAGCGTAAATCAATGCTGGTTCGTTATAGTAAATGCTTGAAATGTGAATGAGCTTTTCTGCCTGGTCTTGAATTGCCTTTACAAGCTTAGGATGGTTGTGACCCAAAGCGTTTACTGCAATTCCGGCAAACATATCAATGTACTCTTTTCCGTCAATGTCTGTGACTTTGACGCCTTCACCATGGTCCAATACGATTGGCTGTCTTGTGAAGGTGTTTATGAAATAGTCATCTTCAATCTTAATAAGTTCTTGAGTATTCATATTTTATCCTCCCTAATTTGTTTAATCATAACCTATATTGAACTTCATCAATAATAAATACTTGCAATGAATAATTGACAATCCGGTTTTGAATGCTGCGCCTGCAAAAAATAGGGAAAAGACTTCGAATTCGGATTTAGTTATCCGAAATAACACTTTAAAATCCTTTATTTAACTATTTAAGATGCAAGTAAGCACTTGCACTCGAAAAACTATTTATATGGCCTTGAATAAAGTAAGAAGTGAGTATGATGAACTCAAAGATTTCATATCATACTTACTCCCTTTTTAAAACACGATAGAAGGTATTGTCCTTCATCCATATGCAAAAAATTCATACAGTTAAGATTTTTAAAATCTTAACTTAATTCCACCTTATAACCAAAATTCCTTTTTTCAGTTAAATATTTAATCAATGATTGTATAACTAATAGTATTAGGTGATAAAATGAAAGTCGCTATAATCGAAACTGACAAAGGAAATATTGAATTGGAGCTTTTCCCGAATGAAGCTCCAGGAACTGTCGCTAACTTTGAAAAACTTATCAATGAAGGCTTTTACGACGGATTGACCTTCCACAGAGTTATTCCAAACTTCGTGATTCAAGGCGGATGCCCAAAAGGAAACGGTACCGGAGGACCTGGATACACAATCAAATGTGAAACCGAAGGAAACCCTCACAAGCACGGAACCGGAGCATTATCCATGGCACACGCCGGAAAAGACACTGGAGGAAGCCAGTTCTTCATTACACACTGTCCGCAACCACACTTAGACGGTGTTCACACAGTATTCGGACAAGTAATTAAAGGTCAGGACGTTGTTAACGCAATCCAGCAAGGCGACGTCATGAACAAAGTGACCGTAGAAGAAAGATAAACATTATCTTTCAACTTTTTCTTTTTTTAAAATTAATCATTTACAAAATAGCTGTATAATTCGTCTTTAACTTCAGTATGGATCTTGAATTTGAAGTTGACGATTGGCTGGTCTTTTCCACCAATGTTTCTATAGACCTGCTTATAGCTTAGTGGTGTTAAATTACCAATGTAATAAAATTCAATACCCTCATCATTACTTTTTTGAACAAATAACAAAGTATCCATTCCATTATAGTTAATTAAAGGTTCAAGTTCTGGTGAAGAGGTTTTTCTGTTGTTTCTACTCATCCAATTGAAAGTATCTTTTGATATAAAGTGATCTTCATAGTTAATGGTTTCAGAAATATCCTCTTTTTTATTATAAGTTACAAAAATTGGGCAAGTATTGTATTTGATTTTATATCCTCCAATGTTTTGCCCGTTCATGAAGTGTTTCCAATTAAGAATTCTTAAAACATCTTCTCTTGAGTATTTTTCATATAATTTGAATGGATTTTCATCCTTGTAAACATGTTCATATTTAAAAAATGCATAATTTAAGGCATCTTCAAAGTGTTTTAGATAAATCGGATTTGCTAAACATTTTTTAAAGTACGGAGATATTTTAAAATCATCTGTGAAAAATATATTTTCATATTCTATTGCATCACCAATTAACCCCTGAACGGTATTTGCCTGATAGCCATCCCCATTTTCCTTTCTATAGAAATCCAGGCTTAGATAATTAATAGCTCCCTTTATTGATTTTTCCTGATTTTTCAGGCCATAACTTTTATCCAAGCATTCTTCAATCATTTCAATTGTGAAATATTTGTTATATTTAAGGCAATTTAGAATTACTAATTCATGCGGCCTTATTCCTTTCACTAACTTTTTAGAAATGAATTTTAGGGAGGCGATTTCTTCTTCACTTAAATGTGAACTATATTCCTTATCAACATATTCCAAAAATGAATGGTAAGTATCGAACTTATTGTGTGCAAGAATCAATTCCGGATTGAATTCTGCATTAATTGCAAAGTCATAAAGATAAGGAATTCTTCCTAATTTGAATTTTAATTGATTGTATTTTTCTTTAAATAAAGCAACTCTTGAAAATGAAGAGTTGTTAATTGAATCATATATACGCTTTTTTGAAATCTCATCGAAATTAATGGAAGAAGCTCCAGGGATAATCTTGTTTCCTTCCATCAGGTATTTACGAATTCTATCCTTATCATAGGATCTGTCCCCTGAAAGTGCAATTGGAATCATAAAATTATTCTTATAATTACCAATAAAGTCCAAAATGACAACATAATCCTTGTTTTGATATTTCCTAAGACCTCTTCCTAACTGTTGGATAAAAATGATTGGAGATTCTGTCGGTCTTACAAGCAATACCTGGTTAATTTCCGGAATATCTACACCCTCATTGAAAATATCAACAGTAAAAATGTATTCTAGTTTATTTGGATTATCATCATTGGTTAACCTATCAATTGCTTCAAATCTTGCTTCTTGTGAGTCATCACCTGTTAAAACAACTGATGGATAACCTTTTTCGTTGAATTTTTTAGATAATTCTTCAGCTTCACGTTTTCTAGAACAAAATACCAATGCTTTTCTTCTATCACCACTGTAGCCATAAAATTCTGACTTTTCAATTAGATAATCAACTCTTTCATCTGAAGCTAACAGGTTGAAATCATCAAAGTCATCATCAATTGTGCCGTTTTCAAACTCAACATCACTTATTCCAAAGTAATGGAATGGACATAATAAATCCTCTTCTAGAGCCTCTTGCAAGCGAATTTCATGAGCAATATTATTGTCAAATAAATCATAGATGTTAAAGCCATCAGTACGTTCCGGTGAAGCAGTCATTCCTAAAAGGAATTTAGGTTTGAAATATTTAATAATATTCAAATAAGATAAAGCTCCAGCTTTGTGCCCTTCATCAATGACAATAAAATCAAAGTAGTCTTCAGGATATCTTGTGTAAACTTCCTCTTTAGACATTGTCTGGATAGTTGAAAAAAGATAAGGTGCATCATATTCCTTTGAATTTCCGGACAATAATCCGAAGTTTTCATGGTCCTTAAAGACATTTTTGTATGCATTCATTGCCTGTTGTAGAATTTGTTCCCTGTGAACTAAAAATAAAAATCTTTGAGGCTTGAAATCATGAACTGCAAAAGCGGAGGCATATGTTTTACCAGTACCAGTAGCAGAAACAAGAATAGCTCTGTCTTCACCTCGGATAATGAGATTTCTCATATTCTCCAAAAATTCCTCCTGCATGTAATTTGGAGTTAAAGTAACGTCATTTTGTTGTTTTACTTCGCTTGTAATTTTTTTTAAGTCTGCAAACTGTTTATAATCATCATATAACTTTTCATATTGCGGAAGCACATCTTCTAACTTATCTGCTTGATTCCAGAGAGTATTAAACTCTTTTTGAATTTCTGTTAACATTTCACCTTCTTTTAAAGAGGTAAACTCAACATTCCACTCCTTATTGGAAGAAAGTGCCCCTTGAGTCATGTTTGAGCTTCCAACAATTCCTGTATAGATTTCACCTTTTTTGAAAATATATCCTTTAGTGTGGAAGCATTCCTTTTCGCTTGAAAAAAGTCTGATTTCTAAATTATCAAATTCCTGAAGCATCCTTAAAGCTTTAGGTTCTGTTAAGTAAAAATAGTCAGTTGTAAGGATTTTACCTTTAATATTATTTTTTTCTAAAAGTTTAAATTCGTTTTTAAAAGATGTGACTGCGCCGGACTTGATGAAAGCAGCTGAAATAAAAAACTCATCGCACTTAACAAGTTCGTCCCTAATTGCGCTTGAAACCTTGGAATCCTCATTATTGGACAATAGCTTTGGCCTGAAGTCTATGTTAGAGTCCAAACTCTCATCAATAAATGCAGTTTTAGCCCCATCCAAGATTTCATCAATATTCATAGAATCTGTCCTAAAAATTTAACTTTAGCTGATTTAATATTTAGCAGCTAACGTTATAAACTTTATATGTATAATGAATAAAAATATTACATAATAAAAGATGGTGGGATGGATGAGAAAGATAATCATTATAAGTTTGATAGTGCTGATGCTTTCAATGACTTGCGTCAGTGCAGGACTGTTGGATAATCTCTTCGGAGGAAATGATACAAAGACTCCTGAACATACAAACACCACTCTCGAAAAACAGGAGATAAACGGAATGTTCAACATTTCCGCACCGGTCGGATCCGACTTTGTCTATGAAAAGACAATAGGCAAGGAACACATGTCATTCAAAAACAATGGAAACTACAGTGAGGAAGTGCTCTACATCACATACACCCCCTATGAGTTTGAAAGTTCACTGCCAGCTACCAAACTTTGCGAAAAAAACGATACATTTACTGTTTATGAGGATGCCGGAGGAGTAGGACTCTACTTTGTCGACACTACCGTTAAAGGCAATACAGTTACCTTGACAGGCTATGATTTGGAACTTTTAAAAGATATGATTAAAACAGTTGAATTTTCCTCAAACGTCTGAGCTTTCAAGGTGTTTAATCAGTTCGTTCAGCTTGTCTACCTGCATTTGGAATTCCTCTTCTCTAGGAGTTCCTTTAACTTTTTCCAGTTTAGATTCCAGTTCGGCCAATCTGTTTTTTGCTAATTCTAATCTTTTATCTGACATTTTAATCATCCATAGTTTCCTTTAGGTAATTAACTACTTTAATATCAGCTGGAATCCAGTTGATATCGTCTAAATCTTTTTTAGTGAGCCATTTGGCATCATTGTGTTCAAGAAGCTTTGGAGTGCCTTCAGTAATAATAGCTTCAAAGCAATCCATCTTAAGATAAAAAGTAGGATATTGATATTCAAGGTTAAGTGCGAATTTAGTTGGTTTGATTGTACAGTCAAGTTCTTCTTTGATTTCTCGAATTAGGGCTTCCTCTTTGGTTTCGTGGGGTTCTATTTTTCCGCCTGGAAATTCCCACATGTTTATGAATTCACCATAGCCCCTTTTGGTTGCTAAAATTTTATTGTCTTTTTTTATGATAGCTGCAACAACGTTTAATGTTTTCATGGTTTTTCCTCTGGTCAACTATTTAGCAGTGAAATTAATCATCTTTCCATTTCTTCTTTTAACTCTTTAATTAAATCCTTAATATCAAATATTTTAATTCTTAAATTAGAATTAGAGATGGTGCCTAATTCATCTAATGAGAGATCAACATCATTATATTTTTGAATCAATTTATTTATTCGAGCAAATTTTTCTAAATAAGTTCTATTTTCATGATCCATATACGATAAAATTTCTCTTAATTCATCAATAGAATTTTGCAATTCCTTATTCTCATTTTTTAGATTAAATATATCATTATATGAAATATTATGCTCATTATTAATACTATCCACACTTTCTTTATTTAATAATAATTCCACATTAATTCGACTTTCAGGATTTTTTTTAGCAAGTTTTTCCAAATGGCTAACAACATCATCTGTCTTATCATAAAATAGTCTAGGCAATAAATTAAACCTTGCAGTAGTAGGAATTCCATCAACTATTATATCACATTCATCTTCATAAGGTAATCTTGGAATTAAATCATAAGTAGAATCCCTAATTATTGCCCAACCCCTATTTTTAAATGATTTACCTACTTTAACTGAAAATATTAACTTATTTATTCCATTAGAAGTTTCATTTAATTTTTCATTTTTAGCGATCACTGCATCTTTAAAACTGTAATATGTACCTAATTCTTCCTTAATACCCGCTTCATTTTTTTCTAAAATAAATATATAATCAAATGGAACAATATTCTCACCATAAGGATATTCTTCAGTTGGAACTGCATAATATCCATCCCAATCATAACTAATTAACGATTTTTCATCAGAAAGTGCTTGATTTTTATTTTTATATACCCCATAAATTCTTTTTTGACCATCAATTTCTTTTTCAATGAAATAAAATTCCCCATCAAAGTAAACAAAATCACTAATTTTTTCAGCATCAACGGAATCCTCTAAGACCCAATCATTTTCTATTAATTTATTTCTCATAGCTTTTGCTTCATCTAAAGATGAATAAGCGCCATAATACTCAATATCATCGTGTGATTTTTTATAAATTAAAAATTCATTACCATTTTTATGAATATGCCTTTTTGAATCATCAGGAACCTCCAATCTTGACCAACCATGTTTTATTAGCCAATCTCTTTGTTGGATAGCATCATCTAATTCATAAAATAATCCATAAACATTAAGCTTTCCATTAATCATTCTTTGAATAGTATACATTAATCCATTATAAGAGATATATTTTTCTTTATTTATTTGAAGAGATATGTTTAGATCGCCCCAATTTGTTGAAACTAAATCTTCCCTACATTTAATGGCTTCATCTAATGTTTTAAAATATCCAAAAATATGTAAATCTCCTTTGTAAGTTCTTTTAACAACAAATCGATTATTATCTTTAACAATATATTTTCCATATTCAGAACGAGTGTATTCTGTTGTAGATTCCCATGCATTATCTATCAAATTATTTTTAATTTGTTTGGCCTCATCAATTGAATCATATTCTCCAAAAATGACTTTTTCACCATTTATAAACTTAAAAATTACAAATTTACCATCAATTTTTTCAATATTATCCAAGGATAAACCCAAGTCATCGATCAAGACATCTTTTTTGACAATATCTTTAGAGATAGGCCAACCTTCTTCCTCCAAATATTCTAATTTCTCTAAAGCTTCATTATAAGTATTAAAAACGCCAAAATTATATTTTTTATCATTGAAAATTCTATCCACAGAAAATTTTCCATCGATTTCCGAAATATATTCCTCACCTTCCATCATTTGCCTCCCCACAAAAATC
Source organism: uncultured Methanobrevibacter sp. (assembly GCF_947166415.1). Taxonomy (GTDB): domain Archaea; phylum Methanobacteriota; class Methanobacteria; order Methanobacteriales; family Methanobacteriaceae; genus Methanocatella. Next base: position 20,510 of record NZ_CAMVEE010000005.1, read on the forward strand.
TCATATGTATTAATGTATGTGTTTAAACAGTTAATATATTCGATCCAATCTTTTAAATAAAAAAATTATCATAAATTATTAGTATGCAGAGTCGATTAATTCAAGGGCAATATTTTTATGCTAAACCTTTCTTAAAATGGGCTGGGGGTAAACGACAATTATTATGTGAAATAAAGAAGAACCTCCCAAAAAATATTAAAGACCCCAATACAATTTATTTTGAACCTTTTTTAGGAGGCGGTTCTGTATTTTTTTATTTGAAAAATAAGTATCCTATTAAGAAATCAATAATCTCTGATATAAATCCCGAATTAATGTTAACATATAAATGTATCCAAAAAGACCCTGAAGGTATTAAAAAAGAATTAAAAGAAATGAGGGAAAAATATTTGAGAAAATGTACATTCGAAGACAAAAAAGATTATTATAATTCAATTAGAGAAACTTATAATGATAATATCTACAAAATAAACTTGAATAAAATCAACGAACAAGATGTTAAAAGAGCTGCTCAAACAATATTTATGAATAAAACATGTTTTAATGGATTATTTAGAGTAAATAAAGAAGGTAAATTTAATGTTCCCATGGGAAGATATGAAAACCCAAAGATATATGACCCAGATAACATTGATGAAATCCATAACGTTTTAAATGATAATGTAATTATCAAAATTCAAGATTATTTAGAGATTGAAAAAAACATTAAAAAAAACATTGCAAAAAATTCTTTTGTATACTTAGATCCTCCATATCGACCTATTAATAAAACATCAAGTTTCACAGAATATTATAAAAATGGATTTACTGACGATGATCAAATTAGATTATGTGAATTTATCCAAAGATTAACAAAAAATGGAGTTAATGTAATGTTAAGCAATAGCAAAACAAAAGACGGCTTTTTTGAAAAACATTATTCCGACCAAAAAATACATCCTGTGAAAGCTAGACGTAACATTAACTCAAATGGTAAAAAAAGAAATGAAATAGATGAATTAATTATTACAAACTATTCAATCAACATTTAATTCATTAAATTTCTCAATTATAACCTTTGCAATTATATTTTCAAGATCTTCATCTTTAGAATCAGCCCATTGAATCAATTGATCTATTCCAGTTCGTGCGTAACCTTCACAAAGATCAAATAACCTTTTTTCATCAACCAATACCAATGGATCATTTTCATGAACAATAGCAAATGTTTTCAAAAAATCTAAACAAGGTGAATTTCTGAAGACACTTAAATGCACAAAACCATTATATGATTTTTCAATACTTTTTGAAGATCCAACACAATAATAACCGATCAAAGTTGCTACAGTAAATGTATGCAAATGATTTTTGAAAGGAAGTTTCTTTTCAATTAATTTATACTTATCAACATCAGATTCATCGATGAGAACATGATCACGTTTTGATCTTTTTACTTCATCATAATCATTTTTAATATCTAACTCCATGGTTTCACCCTTGTTATTCCTTTTTGTCCTTCATCAAATTCTAGTTTATATTCTTCACCAACATAATCATAAACTGCACTTCTGAATTCCTTAGTATATTCTTTACTTTTAACTAATAAGGTAATTTGTTTATTTTTTGAGTAATTAGGTAAAAATTCAGCAATATTCATCTGAATATCTTCATCTAAATTACCCATTGGCGTATCAATAACTATAGGTAAATCAAATCCTGACAAAGAATTGAGGGCTAAAGTAAATGCTAATGCTAAAGTTAATGTTCCACCGGTAGACAAATCATTGGCTGAATTTACATCACCATCTTTTTGATATACAGTGACCGTGTAATTATCATCAATTTCAACATGATCATAAATTGTTTTCCAATGCATCTCTGTAAATAATTCACTTGTAATTTTCTCAAGTTTATAATGCATATCTTCTGAAAGTTCATCTTTAAGATCAATAGAAATCTTTTTAAGATTTTTAATGAATTTTAAACGTTCTTCATTTTCTTCATGTAAATTAGCCTTTTTAATCTCCTCTTGTTCTTCTTTATATAATTTTTTTAAATTATTATCTGAAATTTTAATCGCGGCATTTAATGAAGCAATTTCATCAATAGCTGAATTTTTTGAATTTCTTAAACTTACCAATCTTTTCTGGATTTTGATAATTTCATCAGCATTCATATTACTTAAAATATTATCAATTTCAACTATCCTGTCATTAAGTTCATTTTTTGTATTGATATGATTTTGTTTATCTTTTTTTAATTTAGCTAAATCATTTTTGAAATTTTTTGGATAATCCAAGATATGAACTTTAGTAGAACCTAATAATGTGTTTACTTCTTCTTCAATATCTGTTATCGGATTAGTATCTTCAAACATTGCTTTAATATGCTTATAATGTTCACTTCCTTCAACCAATGGCTCTCCACAAATACAGACTTTATTATCTAATAATTGTTTCAAAAAACTTTTTTTGATATCTGCAGGAATGAAATTTTGGACTGTTAAATCTTCACCAATTACTTGAAGCTTATTTAATGATTCGTAAGCAAACACATACCCAAATTTATTAACCAAATATTTTTTATATTCTTTTTCATCTTCCTTAATTTTTTTAATAGTGTCTTCTAAACTTTTTTCTTTTTTCTTCCTTTCTGCCATTAATTCTTCGGGGTCTCCTTTAATCGAAGAGATTTGATTTTCCAAATCGGTGATTTCATCAGAAAATGTTTTTTTATCTTTATCTAATTGATCTCTTTTAGTAGAATTTTTTTTAAGACTAGATTCTTCTTTATTAATATCTTTCCTAATTTTTGTTAATTTAGGAGCTAATTTTTCACCTCTAGCAATATGAGTTGTTTCAATTGAATTTATATGCTTTACTAAACGTTTTAATAAATTTAACTGAGATAATTGATCCACGGACTCTTTTATATTGCCACTTTTTCCTAAATTAAAAAAGTTTTCCAACTGTTCACCATTAAATAAAAAGTATTTTCTTAATTTTAAAGGTAAATGTTTATTTAAATAAGTTTCTGTACTTAAAAATTGTTTTGTATTCTTACCATCATCCTCAGTTATTTCAAAAGAAGAAGTTCCATTAATAACTTTTCCACTGTCATTTTTAAAGAAATTTAATATTCTTTTAAAAGTAACAATATTATTAGATTCATCTTCCATGACTAAAGTAACCTCGACAAAATCTTCTTCACCAGTTTCTAATTCGTCAGCAACATATGAATTCCAAATAGGTTTTTTACCTTCTAGTTTATAATATTCTTTATTATATAAACACCAAGTAATTGCATTCATTATAGTTGTCTTACCAACTTCATTATTTCCTTGGATAATTGTAATATTCTTATCACCAGATGCAAAATTGATAGTAATAGAATCTTTATAAATTCTAAAATTATTCATTTTTAAAGACTTAATAATCATAATAATTACTTCCCAATATATTTAGATACCAAATCATCGAATTTTTTAGTTACACGAGGTTTTTTTTCATCGATGTTATCATATTCCCAAACTAATGCATCAATCAAAAAATTTTTGATATTATCATTCTCATCAATACTATAAATTTTTTCTAAAATTTCCTTATTTATTACAATTTCTTTTTTCAATTAAATCCCCCATTCATCTAAAATTTTATAACAATCAGATTTATTTTTAGCAGATTCAATAAAATCATATAATTTTCTTATTTCAGCTTCTTTTATTGTTTTAGTAGCATCAAAACCATCATCTTCTGGTAAAACAACCATATCAAATATGGTGGCCACATCTTTACCTTTATATTTTCTAAGAACTCTTCCTCTTCTTTGTACATATTCCATTGGATTTGTACTGCTTGACATGATGATAACTTTATCTGCAGATGGAACATCCACTCCTTCATCGAGACATTTGATGGCAACTAATGCTTTTAAATTACCTTTATCAAATTTATCTATTAAGAATTCACGTTCGTTCATCCCAATTTCTTTGATATTTTTTGTTCCCACATTGGAAGTGAATTCATGTCTTGGAGATACACCTTCCTCACCCAAAATTGTTAAAACTCTATCCTTTTGATTATGTGTTGTGAAAATAATTAGATGGTCTATATCAGAATATTTATTTAATATTTCTCGAAGTTTTACATCTTTCTGTTTAGCATCCTTTAATATTTGCCTTCTTTTATTTAAAAGGCGTACTAAGTTTTTCTCTGAATCATCATTATCCTTAAAATATTCTATTCTAATCATGTTGGATAACTTATTATACTCTTCCATTTCTTTTTGAGATAATTCTATTCTAATCGGATAATAATTATACTCTGCTAGGTAATATTCCCCAGTTTCAGGATCTATATTTGTTAAAGCATCTTTAATTGTGAAACTTGAAACAATACCTCCAAAATAATCCATTAAAAAATCTGTTGCTTCTTCATTCATATAAACAGATGGAGTTGCGCTTAATCCAAGACGATATTGATAATTAATACATGTTAAACCTTCACTAAATTTCTCTGCACCTAAATGATGCATTTCATCAACTATAACACAAAGTTTTTTATTGCAACTAGATAATGCCTTGATGAAATTATCATTAGAAAAAGTATTATGAGTTGTTATAATAATACCATCATCAATAATTCCCAAATCCAAATCAAACATGAAATCATTTAGTTGTTTTTTCCAATTTGCATTTGTACCATAAATTCTATAAACATTTTCAAAAATAGGAAAATTCTTAATATCCTTAAACCATTGTTCGACTAAATAAATTAAAGGACAAGCAATTACACAAACAATATCCTCACGTTTATAAAGTTTTTCTAACGATTTTAATGCAGTGAATGTTTTACCCGTACCAGTGGCTAACTCAAAAATACCTCGACATCCATTCCCAAACCAAGAATCTAATGCATCTTGTTGGTAAAATCTTAATTTTCTTTCATCTTTTGAAATAGAACCCCCACCATAATTCGGTAATTGATGAAAATTTAAATTATCTGAATTATCTGGTGCTAATTTAATTAAATCTTTCTTAATAGCTTTTGGAATTTCAATAACATTTACTTTATTCGCATCATTATCCCAATACTTAAAAAATGAGTTAATATCAGAATCAATAATCTCCGGATGACCTGATTTCCATGATGCAAACACTTTAAACTCCTCAATGTTACTTAACCAACCACTACGAGTTTCATTATCTGAACCACTGAAACTCACAATATTTTGATTAGAATCTTTTAAAATTCCAACTTTAGGATGGAATAATGAATTTAAATCCTTAGGGTACGCAACTTTAATTTCTAAATAATCGTGAGCAATCATCCAACCCAATGCTGCTAGATGATCTTTAACAAACTCGTCTGAAATATTATCTAAATCTTTAATGAAATTTTCTTCAATGACTTTCAAAGGATTCTCTTCAGCTTCATTAATTCGATTTAAATCATTTTCTGAAAAGATAACACTTGTAATTAACTTCATTTTTCCATTATGTTTGATAAAATTTTCTAAACCACAAGCAGAAACCGCTAAAGATGAAGAATTAAAAAAACCAGATAACCTATAATATTCATTAGCCTGTGAAAGAACAGGAATATAAAAATCATTTAGCAAGTCATCTTCATCAGAATCATATTTAATTTTTATGTTAACATCTTTCAAAGACATGCGAAAAACCAAAGTTCTCTTTATAATAAGATCTACCTTAAAAACTATTTAAACATAACTATATAACATATTTGATCGGTATTAGGATCCTAGATCCAATAAAAATCAACAATGGACAAAATAACTCTACATAACTGTTATATACAATTTCAAAGAAAAAAATAATGAAAACAATATAAAAATGACTTTATAATTATGAAAAACAATAATAGATTCTCATAATAAAAATTCATAAATATCAGCCAATATTCCACCCCAAATCATCTAACTTTTCTTCAAAAGTATTTTTTAAATATTTACTAAACTCCAACTCTATAAAAATATCAACATTATTGCCGGTTGGAGTTGCAATAATCCTTTTTATATTTTTTTCGAATAATTTTAGTCTATTAAATATTTCTATCAAATCATTGTGATCAATAACACCTTTAATAATTACATCAAGCTCATTTATTGACTTATCAATATAATTAACAGTGACTGTATTTGAATCAATTGGTTCTGGAGTTATTTGAGGCTCTGGTAATTGAGGTTCTTCTTCAATTTGATTTGATTCAATTATTGGTTTTGCTTTATCGAAATCTATTATTCCCCATACTTGTTTATTTTTGATTACTGTTTCATAAAGTTCATGAATGTCATATTCGCTAAATCTAATATTTATCTTATTAACACTTCTTTGATATATCCATTTATTCCCCACTTTATTGACCCATGCAATTCCAGTTTTATTTTTCTGATTTGGATTGAATGAACTAAAATATTTTTCAGGCAATGGTGATAATATGTCTGAACTTATCACAATAGGTTCTTCTTTAGTTTCAGGAATTATAAAATCATCAGGAATATCAATAATTCTGCTTGCTTTATTATAATCTTTTATTCCCCAAGTTAAATTATTTTCTTTAATTTTTTGATGAAGATTATAGATGTTTTCGTCAGCGAAATAAATTTTATTTTTGTTTATGTTTCTTTGATATACCCATTGTTTACCTACATAATTTACCCATGCAATACCTGTTTTGTTAGATTTGGACTCAATGAATTGTTTCCCATATTCTGCAGGGAGTGGAGCATAAATATCAGGATCAATCTCCTCAGGAACGTTGTCATTTGCATCCATAGTTTTAGGTTTAGACGGAATTACAAAATCATCGGGAATATCTATAATTTTTCTAGCTCTCTCATAATCTCTAATTCCCCAAACATGATTATTTTCTTTAACTATCCTATGAAGTTCATAAATATCATCTTCAATGAAATTAATCTTTTTACCATTTATACTCTTTGAATATGAGAATTTAATGCCTGTTCCGGGCATATTAACCCATGCAATACCAGTTTGATTCATCGGACTAGATTTAAATGCATTTTCATATTCGATTGGAAGAGGAGCATAAATATCTGGGTCGATCAATTTTTCCTGAGGATCTTCTTCTCCATCATCGTAAATTCCATATTTAATTTGATTAACATAATAATAAAATTGAATATATAATTCCCCAAATTCTTGTTTTCCCCTATTCATCCAATATTTATATGTGGTTTTAGAAATTTTTGCATATCTAATGGCTTCATCTTCACTTTTTCCCATTGCTAAATATTCTAAAATTTTATTCATATTCATTAGTGTATTTTTATTTCCAAATGAATCTGTTTTAATTAATTTTGGAATTTTTGGTTTTTTACTCTTTTTTACAGATAAACATGCCTTAAAAAAATCAACATAAGGCTTAACGCCTTCTTGACCTTTGAAATACCAATTACAGATAACAGACAAATCAATATCTGCATTTTTTGCAGATTCCTCTTTTGTTTTTCCAGATTTAAAATTTTCTAAAAATATTTTTCTATTAATCTCTTTTGTTTCGTATTCCTTGATTTGTTCTTTAATGATGAGGTCATATTCTCTATAAAAATAATCATAGGGCACTATATTTTGTTTTCCTTTCTCAATCCAGGTATTTACTTCATCTACTTCAAAAAAACGTGACTGATAAATATCTTTTCCATTTTTTAACTCATTAAGTACTTCATCCATTTTATTTTTAGTTTTATTAATTCTATCAAGTTCTTCCAATCGTCTTAAGAAAAAAGTATATTCTGGTTTATCCCCATTTCTCCCTTCATTGCACCAGTGAAGTATTTTATATCTTGGAATTTTAGCTAATTCAGCGGCTTCTTTTCTAGATTTTCCATTACTAATAGCTTCTAAAACAATTTCCATTTGTTCAAGCGTATTGTTTTCTAATTCAATAACAGTTTTTTCTTCAATTTTATCTTTAGAATGTCTTTTATAATCATGAGAAGCAATTTTAGCGTTTTGAGAAAGTTCCTTATTTTTTGATTGAATTTTAAAAGTTGCTTTAATTAATCTTTCAAGGTTATCAATAAAATCATTATTCAAATTACCTAGATCTATTACTTCCAACTCTAAAGGGTTATTTACCGATTTAAAGTTTGTTTTTTTAAGACCAAAAGTATTAATATAAGGATACTTTTCTTGTAAAATATTATTATTTATCAAAATATGAAGTTCAGCATTTTTAATACTGAATAATCCTAAACAATCACTATTAAATTGAATATTCTGATCAAAATCAATTATTAAACAAGTATCCTTCCCAGTAATATCTTTAATAGATTTATCTTTAATACCAAATAAAAAAAAGAATTTATCGTTATTTTCATATTTTGTAAACCAAAAATCTTTATTTTTAAAATAGAAAATATAACTAATTTTACCATCAAAATTAACATCATTATTAAAGTTTGTGACTTTTTTAACACTTGGTAAAGTAGCAAATAATTTATTAAAAAGTCGTTGTTGGTTTCTATTGATTTGATTCATATTTATCCCTAAAATTGATAATATTTTGATAATATTATATTAGTACTTAATCTAATTAAATTTATCTTTAAAATAGGGAGCATCTTATTAAAATCAGGAAAATAATCAAGAACAATAATTCCATAATTTAATACAATAGGAAAAAATATTAAATTTAATCAATCATTCTAAATTATTAACAAGAAAAAACAGAACATACATTAGGTGAAAAAAATGCCAGACTATTGCAAAAACTGCGGCGCAAAAATTTCAGAAAACGACCAGTACTGTCCCGACTGCGGAAAACAATTACAAAAAACTTCACTAAACTTCTGCCCAAACTGCGGCGAAGCACTAGAAAAAAACGTGAAGTTCTGCGGAAGCTGCGGATACCAGCTACCAATAAAACAGCCAAAAATAAAGGAGGACATCTTTTTTAAAAAGTATCAGGTCCCCATCATAATAATAGGAGGACTCCTAATCCTTGCAGTCATTGCAATCGCAAGCCTTTCAACCATCGCATTCTATGGAACCCAAGAGGTCCAGGTAAACACAATCGAATTTGAAATACCTGATACCTTCCAGGAAAACACATTAAAATACCTGCATGAAAACGATCAAGGCATCATAACCGAATCCAAATATTTCGAAGACGGATCAGACTTTATCCAGATTGACGTGATGTATTCTGCAAACACATTCGTTGATGCAAACCGGGTCAACAGCAATCTCGGCGGACAAAGGCAAAACATGTTCGGATATGACGGATACTACAACGAGCTTTCAGACGCATATTCATTTTCATTTGTAAAGGACAACAAGCTCTGTACCGTTTACACTTCAAATTATAATCTGCTCACTGAGGTCGAGGTTTTATAATTAAATACCTCTTTTTTTACTTTAAAAAACTATTACAATCATGTGTCCAAAATAATATAAATTATTAGCATCATATAGTAATCTAGAGACGGATTTGGAAAAACAATTGCAAAATCCCGTCTGGAATGCAATGTGCAAGTTAAAACAATTTCAAAACTTGAAAAATATTGAAATGAAAGCCAAACATTTCCTTTAGTAAAGACAATAACGGAATTATTATATTAACACGAAGTATAACAGGAGGAGAAAATGAACTGTCCAAAATGCGGAAATGAAAACGAAAATGAAGCAAAATTCTGCAAACATTGCGGAACACCACTTAATTCTGTTTCTAAAGCAACTACCAAAACAACAGATAAAAATAAAATGATAATTATTGCCCTAATAGCTGTAGTGGCTATTTTAGCTGTAGGTGTGCTTTTTGTAGGAGGATTATTTAATAGCAATATTCCTCTTGAAACAATGGATTTTGAAATATTTGAAATGGACGTGCCTGTTGGTGCTAGATTTGAAGAATTTACATCAATTCCTGCTTATGGAAATATCGGAGGGTTAGTGTATTTACAAAATAAAGGTGCATATTCCGAAGAAATATCAACATTTGGAATTTCAAAAATGGGTCCGTCAATACCTTCAGCGATGAAATACGAACGTGAAGAAGATGGCGTTGTAATTTTTAAAGATGAAACTGGAACAGGATTATATCTTGCTGCAAAAAACATTGATGATTATTCTTTCAATATAATGGGAAGAGATCCTAATACAATGGTTAAAATGCTCAATTCAATAAAAATCACTGACAAAACAAAATTAGCAAGTCAAAGCAGCAGTTCAAGTTCATCAACAACACAGTCCAGTCCGTCTTCACCATCCTCAATAAGCATTTTAGGTGGAAGCTTCTCAACTGGAAGCGCTGAATCAGACAAGACCTACGCTAGAATCAATGTCGGAACCGCACATGCGGGTGAAAACGTGATTGTCCAAATCTGGTATTCAAGGGATGGAAACACTCTAAACCACGGTAACATGGTGCCTGCAAGCGTCCACTCAGACGGTTATCTTGAAATAGCCAGTGCCGATGCATACCATTACTATCCGGACCATGCGACAATCAACATCTATGACACAAACAGTCATCTTTTGACATCAAAAAGCGTTAACCTAAGCCCTTCAAGCGGTACTCAAACATTCTAGAGTACCCTCTTTTTTTCTTTTTTTAATTTGACTTGGACTTGTATCCGACAAGTGAAGCGAATACTGAAATCAAACATAACACTACACAAATCAGACATGTTATCTGGCAGCTGCTTGTCAATAGAGGATAATACTCAGGAATTATAGGCACGTCCCCCATCACGAATGCGAAAACCAGTGTCAAAAGCCCCATGCTCATTGCCTGGCCTACGGTACGCATGGTTGCCACTGAAGCTGAAGCGACTGAAGTGTCTTTCGGCGGAACGGATCCCATGATGACGCTTGTATTCGGAGGTGAGAAAAGACCGAACGCAACGCCGTAAATCACCATTGAGGCAATTAGAAACTCAAGTGATGTTCCCTTGTCCAAAAATGAGAATAAAATTAATGAAATTGTACCCAGTGCCATTCCAATGGCTGCCAATATCTGCGGAATGTATCTGTCAGCCAATCTACCGGCAATCGGTGCGAGAATCACCTGGCATACCGGTGCAACCAATAGAATGGTTCCTGCGGTCTGTGAATCGAATCCCTTTATGTACTGCAGGTGGTAATTGAGGATTGTTGTTACCGCAAATGTTGCAAGATATGCGCATAGGGAAGCCATGTTCGCCGATAGGAACTTGTGGTTTTTGAAAAACCTGACATCGAATACCGGATGGTCCACCTTAAGCTCAACTGCACCAAATATTAATAAAACAATAGCTCCCAAGACGGTCAGGATTACGCCGAGAGGCTCGTTTAGAATTGTAAAGCCATAGATGAACAGTGCTATTCCGACACAGTAGAGCACTGAACCTTTCAAGTCTATCGGGATTCCTTCAAATGTAATCCACTCATCATCGATTTTCAATAGAAGAACGATTATTGCTAAAAGAAACGGAACTGCAAAGAGCACTACCGCTCTCCAGCCGAACTGGTAGTTCAAAAATCCTCCAAGAAACGGAGATAGGGACAGTCCCACATAGACTCCCGTGATGTTCATTCCAAGTGCCTTTCCCCTTTCCTGCGGGTCAAAGGCAGACACCACCATCGCCATTGAGGTTACGTTGATGAAGGCAAGAACAAGACCCAGCACCAGACGGCAGACAAGAAACTGGTCTGAAGTTGCAACCAGCACGTTGACGATTGAAATTATTATAAATAGTGCGCTGGCTATGATTGTAACCTTTTTAAGACCGTATTTTCCTGAAATCTGGCCTGCTGGAATGGAAAGCATTGCCATTACTAAAAAAAAGATTATTGTAATCCAGTTCTGGACAATATTGCTCATGTGAAACTCGGTTGCGATTGACGGAATTACAATGTTTACTGCATTGACCGCAAAAACCGCAAAGAAGTTCAATATTGTACAAATCAAAAGGATTATGTTTTTCTTTTCCATCAATATTACTATTTCAAGATAATGATTAATAATTTTTTTTGAATTTGACCAATTAATATTAATAGTTGGACTAAGAAAAATATTACACAGGTGCTAGAATGGATTTTCTTTACATAAAGATTATAGAATATTTTGTGGAAATAGCCGTATTCATGGTTTTAATGGTAATTGCAAGTTTCCTTTTAAAAAAAATTATGAAAAGCAGGAATAAAATATTTAACCCTCGGGAATATTTCCCGGAAGAGGAAATCCATTCACTGAGACAGGTATTTTACCTGATAATGATGGCAGCATGTTTCATCAACATCCTGTATTCGCTTGTTTTTGTTTCTACAGATGTAATATACCTTGTAATATTTGATATTCTCCTGTCATTGTTTGTTGCAATCAGACTGGACAGAAGCATTCTTAAAAACAAGATTTTGATATTTCTGTTGGTTCCATATGGTTCCCTGACCTATTTGCTCTTTGGAAATACCCTTGTAGGATTTCTGGATTTTCTTCACGTCCCGATATTCATTTACATCATAAAAATCTACTATGACAAGTTCAGGGAATATACCGAGTCAAACGGTTTGGGAATAGCAATAATACTCCTGTTTATGATAGTCTTCATCAGTTTCCTGGCAACTCAAGTTGCAGAAGGGGCTAATGCTTTGGATTCCCTCGTTATGGTTTCAAACGCTTTTACAAGTAACGGATATGCAGTTTTAGGAAATTCCATTGCTGGAAAACTGGATGCTATAGTTCTGGTTTGGGCGGGTTATATCCTATCCGGAGTGGGTACCGCAACACTGACAGCCGCAATCCTTACAAAACACTTCAACAGCAAATTTGAAGAGCTGGAAGAGCTGATTAAAAAGAACAATGAGGAATAGATTCTATCTTATTTTTTCCATCAATCCGGATTTTCGGGCATAGTGGAACATGTACAGTTGAACGTATCCCGCATATTCTCCGAATTCCTCCATTCCAAAATCCCTTACCTTTGCCACGCTGATGTCCTTTCCTTCAAAATACAAATGGGAAACTATTCTTTTTATCCACACATCAGACGGGAATGCCTCTTTGAAGTTGAATCCGTAAAGCAGTATGCAGTCTGCGACCTTAGGACCGACTCCCGGAAGTTCAAGCACTGTTTCGAATGCTTCCTCATAACTCATTTTAGGGATTTCAGAAAGGTCCGTTTCAAGTGTAAGGAGCTGTGAAGCCTTTCTCATGTAAGGTGCCCTGTAGCCAACACCGCATGATTTCAGATTATTGGAGTCACACCTGCCGCATAAGTCAATCTCTTCATCATCATCGAGAAAAATGTCACTAAAATCAGAAATGCCAGGGAAAGCGTAAAAACCATCATATTCACATCCCCACCTGCACTTTATATCGGAAATTGACTTGGTCCACCTTTTTATTGAGTTGTTTGCAGAGCATATCGATGAGATGATGCATTCAAATGGATCCGGTGCCAAAAATAGTCTGAGGCCTCTGCAAAACCTGCTCATTTCAGCAAGCTCCGCATGATTTGACAGGTATTTGTAGAACTTATCCAAATCAAAATCAAGATCATAAATGTATTTCATGGTTGAAAGGGCCTCATTTTGGGTGATGTCCCCCTTAAAGTCAAAATCAAGATATTCGCCGGACTGTTTGGCGTTGAAAACAACCGGTTTTTCCCCGACCATGACGACCTGACTGAAAACATCCCCTGATTTTATCCATGGAGGCTGTGAAGTCTGGCCTGAAGTCTGGGTCAGGTTCAAATCAATTAGTGAATCTATTATCATAGGCGAACAGCTACATTATTTTCTTTCAGGTACTCCTTGACAGTACCTATTGAATATTGATTGAAGTGGAAAATGCTTGCAGCAAGGGCCGCTGACACGTCGGTCTTTTCAAATACTTCCAGAATATGTTTAGGCTCTCCGACGCCTCCGCTTGCAATGACCGGAATGTCGACTGAATCGTTGATTGCCTTATTCAGCTCGATGTCATATCCGTTTTGGGTTCCGTCCCCATCCATGCTTGTAAGCAGAATTTCACCTGCTCCAAGATCCTGGCACTTTTGTGCCCACTGGATTGCGTCGATTCCTGTAAATTCGCGACCGCCATATATGCTTGTGTCAAACCAGCAGTATCCTTTGTCTGTTTCGATTACAGTCCTGTCCGGTGCGTCATCCGGATGGTCAACATACCTTCTTTTTGCATCTATTCCTATAACGACAGCCTGTGATCCGACGACCTTGGATGCTTCGGTTAGAAGCTCCGGATTCTTGATGGCCGCGGTGTTTGTGGAGCACTTGTCTGCGCCCGCCTTGAGCATTTTTATGTAATCGTCAACTTTCCTTATTCCTCCGCCTACGCAAATCGGCATGAAGACGTTTTCTGTCAATCTGTCGATAACGTCCGCCATTGTTGCGCGCCTTTCATGGGAAGCTGTAATATCCAAAACCACAACCTCATCGGCACCTTCCTCATAGTATCTGGTTGCCAAATCCACAGGGTTTCCGGCGTATTTGATTTCCTTAAATTCAACGCCCTTCACGACCCTTCCTTCAGGAACCTGAAGGTCGCAGTCTAGACAGGGAATAATTCTTTTGGTTAACATAGTATCAAATAAAAAAAAGTAGTCATTGCTTAAAAAATAATATTTTTAAGCAGAGAATCTTAAAACAAAACAAAATATTGCTAAAACAACAGTAGCAACTAAAACGTGCTCAGGAGAAAGTTTCGGACCAAGACTTTCTTCGTCAAAGTATCTTACTAAACCTGCACCTGTCTGAGGCATAGAAATCTTATTATCTTTTTTTGCCATAATTAATCTCCTTATTTAATTTCATTAAAAATAATCAATTATAAATTATTATATTCATAGTATATAAAGCTATATTTTCTCTTTTTTAATTACCTGAATGTCGCTTATTCTTGTATCAGGGTACTGTCCGTTCTCATCCTTTTCAACGGCCTTTACCATATCCCATACAGTAAGCAATGCAACGCTCACACCGGTAATAGCTTCCATTTCAACACCGGTTTTTCCCAAAGTGCTGACTGAGCATGTTGCAGTGATTTCTGTCTCATCGACCTTGAAGTCAAGCTCGATTCCGGTAAGCGCCAAAGGATGGCATAGCGGAATCATGGAAGAGGTATTCTTGACTGCCTGGATTCCTGCGATTTGAGCTGTAGTCAAAACGTTTCCCTTTTTGATTTCCTCGTTTTGAATCAGTTCGATGGTGTGCTTGTCCAAGCATATCTTTCCACTTGCAATTGCTCTTCTTTTCTGGTCTGGCTTTGCGCCCACTTCAACCATGTGGACTCCAGAGTCTGTTAAATGTGTAAATTCATCTGCCATAATATCTACTTCTCGCTTACTTCAATTACATCCAATTGTGCACAAATTGCCTTGACGCCCAAAATGTCGCTTACGTTAGGCTGGCTTCTTCCATCATCACCTGAAATCAGTTCCTTGATGTAAAGGCCCCCTTCGGTTTTGATGCGCATTTTGAACCTTTTCTCGTCGATTGCATCCACCGAAAGGTCCAGCACGTTCTTGATTCGCACCTTATCGGCACGACGCCTCATAACCCTTAAAGGGGTTTGCTGATGGATTTCACCCAATTCCAGCAATTCCTTGAGTTTGTCCTTATCATATGCCTCGTCGCATTCGACCAGGGCTTCATAAACCTTATATGCGTCAGGTGAAGACTGCTTGATGATTGCCTTTCTGCTTCTTTGGCAATACTTCAGGTCATGATAGGCTGTTTTGCCCTCATTGATCTCATTTATCCTGTCTTCAATTTCCTTTAAATTAAATTTTCTTAATTTCGGTTCCTTGATTTCCAGAACGAACTGCCTGCCGGAACCGAGCATCAATACGTCGATGTCTTCCCTTCCGGCGCCGTGGAATTTTGCCTCACGGCCCTTGGTCAGTTTCAGGAAATGCTCGGAAATCAGTTCTTCCACTGATTCGGGGTATTGCTTTCCTGTGAAGTTGCATTCCTCACAACCTCTGCCCTTGCATTTGCTGCATGGCCATTTGGTTTGAGGGATTCCCCTTTTGAACTTGTTGTATCTTCCTTCAATGTATAACGGATTAATTTGAATCTTTACTTTAGGCTCGCCTGTGAGGTCAATGCTGAAGACTATATCCTGGGCTTCGAATTCCGCTTCCTTATCATACCTTTCCCAAAGTTCAAGCCCTATAAGCCTGTTGACTTCCTTTTTTAATGTCTCGACAGTCAATTCGAACTTTTCTGATAGCGCATCATCCCTTTCCTGAATGTCTTTTGGGATTTTGGAGCCTACAAGAAATGTGTCGAACTCTATTTCCAGCTGGTCAATCTTGTCGTCGATTTTGGTGTACAGGTCCTCGTCGAGCTTGTCGAAGAGGTTATCGCAGATGACACAGTCTGAATCTTTTAAATCAATGCCTAAAGCGTCACAGACCTTGTCTGCCCTTTCTATATTGTTGGTACCTTCGATTGTCCTTGAAAGCTTTCGGCCAAGACAGTTTCTGCAGATTTTACCGTCACATTCATCCAGTATTTGCTTTGCTAACTCAAACATGCTATCTGTTCATAAATTGTCCCATCATACGGTTCATGGCACCGTTTCCTAAACGGCCTCCACGTTTTCCAAGTCCTTTCATAGTCTTTTTGGTGTTGTTGTAATACTTCAATAGCTCTTTTACTTCGCTTTCATCAACACCGGAACCGCGGGCGATTCTCTGAATGCGTGACTGCTTGATGATTTTAGGGTTAAGCATTTCATCTTCGGTCATTGAAGACATCATGATCTTGTAGGAATCGATCTTGTCCTCGGTCATCTTGGATGCCTCTTTGGAAATCTTGTTTCCCATGCCGGGAATCATGTTCAATACCTGCTGCATAGGACCCATCTTGTTCATCATTTCAAACTGGTTTTTCATGTCCATCAATGTGAACTTACCGGTGAGCATGTTGTTCATGGTCTTTTCGGCAATATCTTCGTCGATGTTTTCCTCAGCCTTTTCTATGAGGCTTTTGATGTCTCCCATTCCAAGCAGCCTTGAAATGAACCTTTCAGGATCGAACAGCTCGAAGTCATCAATCCTTTCACCTGTACCGATGAACTTGATTGGAGCGCCGGTTTCCGCAACAGCTGAAAGCGCACCCCCACCTTTTGCTGAACCGTCGAGTTTTGTAATTATGATTGAACCGATATCGGTTGCCTGTGAAAATGCCTTTGCCTGCTCTCCGGCCTGCTGACCGATTGTACCGTCGATTACAAGAATGGCTTCGGTAGGCTCGATGATGTCGTCCAGCTCATCCATTTCCGCAATCAAATCTGCCTCTTCCTTGTGCCTTCCTGCAGTATCGAAAATGATGACCTTTCTGTTCTTGAACTCCTCAAGACCTTTTCTTGCAAGGTCAAGAGCGTCCTTGTTGTCAGGATCTCCATATAATGGAACGTCCATTTCCTCTGTGAGCTGCCTTAGCTGCTCGTATGCTGCAGGCCTCCATGTGTCTGTACAGACAACCGCAGGGTTGAAACCTTTTTTCTGAAGGTATCTGCATAGCTTACCTATTGTGGTTGTCTTACCACTTCCCTGCAGACCTAAAAATAGAATCTTGTATGGCCTCTGGTTGATGTCAAGTCCTGCGGCTTCCTTGCCCAGGAGATTTACCATTTCCTCATAAATGATTGTGATGACATGTTCCCTTGGGGTGATTCCCTTTGGAGGTTCCTCTTCAAGAGCCCTTGTCTCTATTTTTTTTGATAATTCTAATACTAATTTAATATTAACGTCAGATTGAATTAGAGCACGTTGTATATCCTTTACAACCTCTTTTATTGTCTTTTTATCAATGACAGACATTCCTACTAATTTTTTCATAGTATTAGTAAGATTTTCTCCTAAATTTCCAAGCATGATTAATCACTTCCATTAGAAAACTTAATTATTATATTAAAATATATTTATAATTAACAAGTTTTTATAATTTTTGTGTGATACCATGTTAGAGGAAGTAAGAAAATCTTTAGAAAGCTCACCAATTGTTAAGAAAAATGATTACAATTACTTTGTAAATCCTATAAGTGACGGTATTCCTGCAATGGACCCTAAAATGTTGCGTGAATTGGCATTGGTAGTCTATAAGCATGCGGATTTGGACATCGACAAGATAGTTGCCGTTGAAGCCATGGGAATCCACCTGGCCACAGCACTTTCCCTTGCAACCGACGTTCCTTTTGTCGTGATAAGAAAAAGGCAGTACGGACTTGAAGGGGAACATGAAGTCTATCAAAAAACCGGATACGGCTCATCCAATCTCTACATCAACGACCTTCATCCTGGAGAAAAGATTCTCCTCATAGATGATGTTGTAAGTACCGGAGGAACCCTTATAGCATTGATCAAGACCCTTCAGGATTTAGGCCTTGACATCAAATCCATCGTTGCTGTCATCGAAAAGGGCGAAGGAAAAGAAGTAGTCGAAAAGGAAACCGGCCTCGACGTATTGTCCATCGTCAAGCTTGACGTAATCGACGGAAAAGTGGTAATCGAAAGAACAATCGAAGATTAAGATGTCACTTTACAATATGGATTTGGACAGGGTTATCAAAAAAATTCAGTCCAAAGACGCAAGGACAGTGGGGCTGCAGTTTCCAGAAGGTCTGAAAATGCAGGCGGTAAAGATAGCTCGCGAAATCGAAGCTGAAACCGACGCGACAGTAATCATTTCAGGAGACCCGTGCTACGGGGCCTGTGACGTCAGCGACTACAAGATGAAAGGCTCAGTCGATTTAATCGTTCACTACGGA
Source organism: uncultured Methanobrevibacter sp. (assembly GCF_947166415.1). Taxonomy (GTDB): domain Archaea; phylum Methanobacteriota; class Methanobacteria; order Methanobacteriales; family Methanobacteriaceae; genus Methanocatella. The sequence goes on from NZ_CAMVEE010000005.1 coordinate 39,250, forward strand.
CACACACCACTTCCGCTGAAATATGAGGTTCCAACCATTTTCATTGAAGCTTACTCAAACATAGACATCAAAAAGGACCTAGAGAAATGTCTGGAGGAACTTAAGGGATACTCCAAGATAGCTCTAGTCACAACCACACAGCATCTGCACCTTCTAAACGAAATCAGGGACTTTTTGGAGGACAACGGCAAGGAAGTTGTTCTCGGCTCATCAAAGTCAACAAGAAAGGGGCAGGTCCTGGGGTGCAACTTCTCATCAATCAAGAACCTGGATGCGGAGATATTCCTCTTTATCGGAAGCGGAAATTTCCACCCTCTCGGAATCAAGCTTTTCACAAACGTTCCAGTACTGGCACTTGATCCTTACAACAATGAAATCAGGAAAATGGACGAGTATGCAGACAGGATTTTGAGAATACGCTTTGCAAGGATTACAAAGGCAGGAAGCGCGAAAAAATGGGGAATACTGGTATCATCAAAGGAAGGCCAATACAGGATGAAGCTTGCAAAGGAAATCAAGAAGACCCTCGAAGACCATGGAATGGAAGCATACATAATTCTTGTTGACAACGTTAACCCTGACGTTCTTCTACCGTATCTCGAGCTTGAGGCATTTGTCGTAAGCGCATGTCCGAGAATAGCTATCGACGATTCACAGATGTATAAAAAGCCTCTGCTTACACCGCAGGAACTGGAGATAGTATTGAACAAAAGGGAATGGGAACACTATCAGCTTGATGAAATTTTGTTCCATGAAAGATACAAATAATTAAATAGTAATATAAATAAAATTATTATATTAAATCGTTATTTTGGTGATTTTAATATGAGTATAGAAGACAATAAAATAGTAATGCCTGGAGACAAGTTAGGAATAATTGAGCAATATCTCCCAGGAGAAGGTACTTACGACGACAATGGCGACATAAAATCATCAGTATTAGGTAATGTTAAGATTAATCAGAAAAAAAAGGTTATTTCAGTTGAATCAGATGCGAAACCTGCCCTTTTAAAATTAGGCGATATCGTCTACGGACAGATAACTGACATCAAACCTCAAAGGGCTAACGTTAAAATCGAATGTATAAAAGACAATGCAAGACCATTGGCATTACCGTATATGGGTGCAATCCACATCTCTCAAGCTAAAAAAGATTATTTAGAAAAATTATCTGATGCTTTTAGAATAGGCGACATCGTTCAGGCTAAAGTAGTTAAACTTACAGGAGACAATGTCGATTTAGGTACTGTAGATGACGACTGTGGAGTATTGAAAGCTATGTGTACTCGTTGTAGAGACTATATGCACACAACCAACAAGGACAATGAGGTCCAATGCAATACATGCAACAAGAAAGAAAGAAGAAAAATTTCTAAAAACTACGTTAACGAAATAAACTAAGGATTGGATATAATGGATGAAAATTTCAAAATTGTTGAAGAGAAAACTTTAGAATTAACATTTACTGTTGAAGATGAAAGTCACGGCGTTTTCAATGCGCTCAGACATATCTTAATGCAAAATCCTGATGTGGAATATGCTGTTTACAATATCGATCACCCTCTTACCGGAAAACCGGAAATGACCATCAAAACAAAAAGAGGAAAAAGGCCAAGAATAGCTTTGGCTAAAGCAGCAGAAGAACTTAAAAACGAAAGTGCTGATTTTAAAGAACTTATTGATGAAGCTTTATAGCTTCCCATTTATTTTTTTATAGTGATTTAATGACAGAATATAGGATTCCTTCATTAACTGCCGATATTTTTATTTTTGATGACAACTTCAATTTCATTTTAATCAAAAGAAGGAATGACCCGTACAAAGACTGCTGGGCGCTTCCCGGAGGATTTGTGGAATACGGCGAAAGCGTGGAAACTGCAGCTGTTAGGGAAGCAAAAGAGGAAACCAGCATTGATGTTGAGCTTAAGGACCTGGTGAATGTCTATTCCAAACCAGACAGGGACCCGAGAGGCCACACTGTTACTGTAGCCTACACCGCAAAGGGAAACTTCGATGACATGAGAGCCGACAGCGATGCAAAGGAAATCGGAATTTTTTGTGAAGAAAAATTATTTGAAATCAATATTGCATTTGACCATGATAAAATTATAAAAGATTGTTTAAAAATGGCTAAAAATGCGTTTTAATGCTATATATTTAAATAATTTAAAAAAAAGATTACATCATAATAGAGAGAAATTTCTTATAAATGGAGGGAGTTAAATGGAATTTTGTCCTGAATGTAGAGCAATACTTTTCCCGGATGAAAACGGTGTACTGACATGCAAGACATGCGGTTACTCATCTGAAGAAAAAAATGTTGAATACTCAGTCAAAATAGAAAATATTGAATCCAAGGAAACCGTAAAAGACCTTGGAGAAGTAGAAGACATGCGCTCTACCACAACTGAAGTATGTCCTGAATGCGGACATGATAAAGCTTATTGTGAAATTAAACAAACCCGTAGTGCTGATGAAGCACCTACACGTATTTTTGAATGTGCCGAATGCGGACACACATGGAGAGCATATCACTGAGGGTATACCATGAAAGAATCTAAAGAAAAGGAGCATAGGATTTCAAATCTCAAAGACATGATTGACAATGTCAAAGACGATTCCTCCCTATATGATGACATGGAAGAGGACAGCGAACTAATCGACTACCTCAATCATGACGAAGTGGAATTCGGAGATTTGGAAATTGACGACGAATTCATCTACCGTCCAAACGATGAAAACAATTACGCAGTCAATTTAGATGAAAATCCTATCGATGAAAACTTCATAATCAACGCTCCGGAGCCATCTGAAGAAAAATCCAAAAATGATGCTTCTGATTTTGAAGAATATGAAGAAGACATTGTCGGCGATATAAGCGAAGGCTTTGATAGCCTGATTAATGCAAAAATCGGAAGAACCCCAGTAATCGGAATGGTCAGCGCCATTTTGGGATTGATTTTCATAGTCATATCTGCAATAATCTTCTCATCACGTAGTGACAAGGTTATTGACAATGTTATTTCAGGTGAAAGCACATTTATGTCTGTGATATTCGCCATTTTAGGATTGCTTCTATTATTATACGGATTATACAGAGTAATCGGATTCAAAAATCCTCTGTCAAGCATTTCAAACAGTATAGATTCCATCGACCAGGACAATGTCAAAAAACAAGAACCTGAAACCGATGATAACATTATACCAAAAAGCAACATCCCATTAGACAAGGAATCTTACAAAATAGGTGAATTCGATTTCAAAGAATTGAAAAGAAGTCTTAAAAAACCACCAACTCTTTCTAAGCCAAAAACCATCCCCCGCGAAGAAAATTTCGAAGACATTCCACCGGCAAGGGAAAAGCCTGATGAACAAAAAGGATTGACCACCGAGGAAATCGACGAAATTGAATACGAAAAGGCAAAACTCGATGACGAATCAATCGACGAGATCTTTGCGGAAGTTGAAGACATGGACATTTCCATCGATTCAAAAGAAGAAAAAAATTAAGACTTTAATTTCCTTTTTATTTTATTTTTTATGGGCCTGTAGTCTAGTCAGGAATGACGCAGGACTTCGGATCCTGAGGTCGGGGGTTCAAATCCCTCCAGGTCCGCTAATTTTTAACCCTTACAACTGCTTCTTTGAAAAAGTCAGGCATCAATGACCTGTAGAGCGGACTTTTGAAGAGCATGTTGATGTCACTGTCTATGATGTAGGTGTAGCATGAATCGTCTTCTGCCCTCATTCCACGTCCGTATGCCTGCATAAGTGTCATAACTGTCTTATAGGCATACCATTTCTTGTCTCTTTTCATTCTCATGTTCACCTGCTTGTCTCCAAGATAAGGGAACGGAACCTTGTAGATGACCTGGAATCTGCACTTGTCGTAAGGCAAGTCGACACCCTCACTCATTGAAGGTGAAACCAGAACCAGCGGATTTTCATCCTTTTCAAAGAAATTCAATATCTGCTCCCTGTTTTGAGAGGTATGGGAAATCAACCTTGAGCTAGGCAGGTTTCGGGTAATGTACTGCTGGCACTTATAGCTGTGAGTGTGAATAAGACCCTTGTCTCCCTCATGCTTTTTCAAAATTTCCTGAAGTATATGAATTGTTTTAGGGGCTGTGTTCTTGATTCTGTTTGCTGACATCTTTCCGACGAGGTTTAGAATAATCGGCCTTTTTTCCTTGGTAAACGGACTGTCAACCTTGATGTGGTATACTTCAGCAGGATTCAATCCCAGCCATTTTGAAAACATTGTGTGGGAAAGGATTGTAGCGCTCATGAAGATGACGACGTCCCCGTATTTCAGCAGATTGTTTTTGGCATAATGATGAACCCTCAGTGGCTTGAATGTGACGCCGTGCTCTTCGGCATCAATGACCCAATTTTTAGGTTCCTTTTCCAGGTTGTTTCTGAGTGTCTTGAGCCTGTAGATTGTTGAGCGGATCCTGTCGGCTTTGTTTTTGCTTAAATCCTTTAGGTCAATGTCTTCGTAGCTTTCATGAATTGCTTCGATTTCCATTTTCCAGTCCTCAAGCTCGCCGTCCTTCAGGGTTTCTGGAGATATGGCCTTGCTGATGTCCTTTTCAAGTGTCCTGTTGTACAGTGTGACTTCCATGGTTGCCATAAGCTTGTTTTCTATGTTGTGGGCCTCGTCCAGAATCAAAAGGGAACGTTTGCCGAAATGCTTTACATAGTTCAGCTCTGCAATAGCATAGTCATAGTTCATAAGTGTGATTGGAGAGTTGATTGCGTTTGCCTTCTGGTTCCAGTAATGGCAGTGGCTAGGTGATTGGTAAAACACCACCCCTCCGAATGAATCTTCAAAAGCGAGTTCCGAATCCAGAGAAGGGTTTTTGGCAATGCCGTATCTGCAATAGAAGTTTTTTGAATTTGGAGCTGTTTTGCACAGTCCGATATCGCATGTGGTGTCTAGATTATTGTTGAGACAGGCGAAATTTCCCCTTCCCTTAACCAGAGGGAATTCGAATTCGTTTGAATACTGTGCCTGCAACTGCTTTGTCATTGTCAGGATGTAGGCTGATTCATACATTTTGGCAAGGGTAGTGGCTATTGCGGATTTTCCAGTACCGGTTCCTGCCTCCAGAATGATGTACTTGAAGCCCTTCTTGATTGCATCGTTGATGTCCTGAATGATGTCCAGCTGGCCCAATCTAGGCTCATTGAACGGGAAATTCTCGATTATCTCATCATCTATGTGAGGATAAATCTCCTTGAGGTATGCCTCTGTGCCCTCATCAAGCTTATGGTCATCTACACTATACACTTCCGGAATCTCATCGTCCAGAATTGAGGATGTAACCTTCTTGGAAAAGCTGAATAGGGTAGTGGGACCCTTGGACTCTTCATTTTTGTACTTTCCGCAAGTACAATTGCTTTTAAGCATACCGCAATTTTCACAAAAAATAGAATTAGACATTAACATTATATTAGTTAATATCCTATAAATAAATTATAGAAAGAGCATTTGGAAAATAATTTTCAAATTAAATGATTCTCAAACAAAGTGATTATATGAAAGGAAAAGGAAAATTGATTGGAATTGGTGTTGGACCGGGAGATACAGAACTGCTTACCCTTAAGGCCGCAAAGGTTTTGGAAACCGTGCCTGTAATATTCTCACCAAAATCCTCAAAAGAAAAAGAAAGCATCGCATTATCAATCGTCAAGCCAATTATTGAAAAAAGAAAAGATTACAAAAGATTAATGCTTGTAGAACCAATATTTCCAATGATTGAAGACAAAAAAGAACTTGAAAAGGTTTGGTCCAGTGCGGGTGAAATGATAGCCCAATACCTTGACAGCGGAAGGGACGTCGCATTCATTACCCTCGGGGACAGCTCAATATTCAGCACATATTCCTACGTGCAAAAAAAATTGATCGGAAGATATGAAATAGAAACAATACCTGGAATCACCTCATTCACCGCATGCGCAGCAGCTAGAAACGAAGCGCTTGTCGAACAGAACGATATCCTTACAATCGTGCCTAAAATAGATGAAAGGCTAAATGAAGTATTGGAATACAGTGATTCAATCGTATTGATGAAGGCTTCAAGAAATACCTCCGATTTGGAAAATACAATCGAGGAAAAAAACAGACCAAAAGAAATCTATTCAGTGCAAAACTGCACCCGTGAAAACGAAAAGATTATTGAAGGCTTTTCCAACGAAAAACCTTACCTTACAACAACCATCATAAAATTTACAGATGACTAGTAGTTTTTGACAGGTAGAGGTTCTACCTCAAAAACACATTTTTCATCACCCATTGTGTAGCATTGGGTTTCTATTACGCTTACCGGCAACTTGAAGAATCCTGTAAATAGAGCTTCAAAAATTCCTGTATCCAAAAAGCATGCCGGTTTTCCTGTTTTTGGAAGCAGTTCACATTCGAAGCAATCGTATGTGGTAATCTTGATTACCTGACCGACATCGAAATATATTCTGCCCAAGCCTTTGGTTTGCCAGAATCGGGTGATGTTTTCTAAAAATACGTCCAGATCATCATCATAAAGCTTATCGAAAATGGAATTGCCTATGCTGTTTCCTGTGGATTGCAGGATAGGGTCTATGTTGATTCCTTCCTGGATAAGCATTGACTTTAAGGTATGGAACAGCAATGTTGAAAATTCAGCATCTTCATCAACGATGTTTTTAACTATATAATCCGCCTGGGTTTCCTTTATAACCTTCGGTTCGGTAATGTTTACGGAGCCCAAATATTTTGAATTCAAGAAAAATATCTTCTTTCTGTTGTCTACCGGATGAACCCGATAGGAAATGATTCCGCTTTCCCTTAATCCTTTTAAATGGACTGAAACTGTAGATTTTGATTTACCTGTATTGTTGACAATTTCATCAAATTCCATGTCACTGTCCCTTAACATTTCCAATATAGTGAGCTTCACTGGACTTTTGATTACGTTTACTCCGAGATTATCGTTGAAATTTGAGAAAATCTGAATTGGCTTTTTATTTTTCATTGCTAATCCCCCACTTATACCTATATTATAAATCATTAGTTAATAAATATATCTAAAAAGGAAAAATTAGCATACTGTTTAAAAATATATCCTAATTATTAAACATTTTATAAAAAAATCAAAATCATTGAATACGAACTGTTCGTTTAAAACTAAATAGATTGGAAGATACCAATCAAATTCCGAATAGTTTTCTAGCATTTTCAGTAGTTATCCTGATGACGTCATCTTCTGTGATGTCAAGCTCCAGAGCTATCTTTTCGGTTATATACTTCAGGTTCATAGATGTGTTTTCCTCTCCCCTTTTTTCTTCCGGAGGAAGATATGGGGAATCGGTTTCAAGAAGGATATTGCCAATGCCTACGCTTTTTACCATGTTCCTTACCTTCTTGTTGTTGGTGTGGGTAACCGGGCCGCCCACTCCCATATAGAATCCCATCTTAATGAATTCCTGGGCCATTTGGGCTGAACCCTGATAGCTGTGCATTGATCCGGCAACATCAAATTTTTTCAATGTGTCGAATGTGTCCTGAATTGACTTTCTGGAATGGACTATCACGGGAAGGCCATGCTTTTGGGCAAGGCCGAGCATTTTTTCAAATAGCTCAATCTGCTTGTCTTTATTATCCTTTCCATGATAATAGTCAAGGCCAATCTCTCCTACCGCAACCACCTTGTCGCTTTCAAGCTGCCTGTCCAATCGGGAAATGTCCTCATCAGTTATGCTGTCTGCAAAGGAATGGAAATATCCCAAAGCGGCATAGGCGTTTTCATGCCTGCGGGAAAATTCAAGCACCTCCTCATTGCTCAGGGGGTCTGTACCGTTCAATATGACAGTTATGTCATTTTCCGCAGCTTCGGTTATAATCTGGTCTGCATTTTCCATTTCGCTTGCGTAAATATGGCAATGTGTATCTATTATCATGAAAATCCTCATTTAAAATGATAAACTCTTTTTGCATTAAGTTTTTATTGCTTCAATATCAATTATTATATAATAAACTAAATTAAATTAAATTTTTTGGTGAAAGGATATGGAAGAGAAGTTTTCAAGAACAGAAATGCTGATTGGAAATGATGGGCTCGAAAAATTAAAGGATTCGAAAGTTGCCGTTTTCGGCCTTGGCGGAGTGGGTTCCTTTGTCTGTGAAGGGCTTGCAAGAAGCGGAGTAGGCAATTTTGTTTTGGTGGACTTCGACAAGGTGGATGAAAGCAACATCAACAGGCAGCTGATTGCAACCGTAAAGACAATAGGCATGCATAAGGTCGACCTGATGAGGGAAAGGATTCTGGAGATAAACCCTGAAGCAAACGTTGAAGTGCACAGGGAATTCTATATGGCCGATTCGACAAGCGACATCATCACGGAGGATTTGTCCTATGCCGTCGACTGCGTGGATACCATAATGGCCAAGATTGCAGTCATCTGCAAATGCGATGAAATCGGCATTCCGGTCATCTCCTCAATGGGAACCGGCAACAAGCTGGACCCTACAATGTTTGAAGTGGCAGACATCTATGAAACTTCCGTATGCCCCCTTGCCAGAATAATGAAAAAGGACCTTAGAAAGAGAAATATAGAAAAATTGAAGGTCGTATATTCAAAGGAACATCCAATAAACACCAACGACTGCGAAATAAATCAGAACAGAAAATTCAAGGTTAAAGGAAGCGTTTCATTTGTGCCTTCCGTTGCCGGACTGATAATCGCAGGTGAAGTGATAAAGGATATTGCGGAAAAGCCTTGAATAAAAATATTAACATTAACTTCCATAATATAACATGAACTCTGGTGAATGGCACCAAAGATTTAATTTTATTATTTTTAAAGAACAGGAGATTAACATATGGCAGATGAAAACAATGCAAACCGTATGAGCAAGAATGAATATTATACTGCAATCGCCCTTGCCGTTTCAAAAAGAAGCACATGCCTGAAAAGAAGATATGGGGCAGTAATAGTCAACAACGATGAGATAATCAGTACAGGATATAACGGAAATCCAAGAGGAGAGGAAAACTGCTGCGACAGGGGAGACTGTCAAAGGATGAACCTTCCATCCAATTCCGGAAACTACAATGACTGCTTTTCAGTGCATGCAGAACAGAACGCCATGATCAGCGCAAGCAGAAATGAAATGCTTGGCTCAACAATATATCTTGCCGGCGAAAAGTATGATGATGGGGCATGGGTGGAAATCGAAGATGCCGAACCTTGTCCGATATGCTTTAGAATGATTAAGAACTCAGGCATTGATAGGATTGTGAGCAAAAAAGGCGTTTTAAAGCTACGTGAATAAGCTTAAATGAAAGTGTCTCAAAAATTTTGAATGAAGTAATTTCCTGATGTATGTTTCAGGAATTAGCTTTAAAAAAGAAAAATGTTTTTTACCTGGACACTTGGAAAAGGAAGCAACGGAACACAAGAGTGTTCCTTAATAGTTTCATTTCCCTCATATTTAATTTTAAAAAAGCAATTATAATATTCCAACACCTTCCAGCATTGCTTCAATACCCAAAAGGATAATTGCAACGCCGCCGATGATTTCTATGTAGTCAGCATATTTAATGGCAATTTTGGTCCCATATGTTCCGATTAAAAGCCATATTATAACAGCAATTATGCTTAAAGCGCCAAGGATGACCGGATTCACATGAGCTGTAGCACCTTGTGATGCCAAAATCAGGTTTTCAATGTTTCCGAAAATAAGCAAAGTTGAAAATTGGGCATATTGCTTTAAGTCAACCATGATTATTCGCCACCTTTTGATTTGATATTTTTAACTGAAGCATAAACAGCCTGAATACCTAATAGAAATATTGCAAGTCCTCCGATGAAGTTAATAACATCTGAATATTGGATGGCTGCTTCAGTCAAAACCGTACCCAATATTAACCAGATTATTACAACGAGTATACTCAAACCACCCAATATCCTAGGGTTCACGCCCTTAACGACACCCTGTGAAGATAAAATCAGGTTTTCAATGTTTCCAAAAATTATCAACCACATAAAAGGCAAATATTCTTCCAACATGATATCTTTCCACCATAAATATAATTAACAAATATAACTCTATCAAAAGGGATATTTAAACATATTCATTTAAATTTTAAAATAACATTCCATACTTATCAAATAAACTAAAACTCTGGAAAAAAATTATCTCAATCAATTATGAAGAGTTCAAAATAATTTAATGATGGTTATTTTAATAAAAAATGATAAAAAAAATAATTTGAAGTTTTATTCTATTTTGATGCATTCGTTAGGGCAAATATCCACACAGGTTTCGCAGTAACTACATTCATCTGGGTCATTGATGGTTAATATGCCATCTTCAAGAATTAAAACTTCCATCGGACAAACGTCTGTGCAGTCTCCACAATTGTCACATTTATCAGTGTTTATCGTAATGTCTGCCATTCCGTTAACCTCAACTAATTTTAGCATGCCCTATGTCCACAGCATTTTTCAAGGTCATGTGGAACGTTTGGGTCATGGTGATCTAGATATGGTTTTCCGCATGTCAATGGTCCTCTTCCACGGGCAGAACCGCAGCATCCTCCCATCCTTTTGTTGTGATTCAATATTGAATCGATGCCCAATCCTTCTACTTCCCCAACATATTCTATTGTTTCGCTGTGGCATCTTGGACACATTTCATGCTCACCATTCAATGTTATCCAATTGAAACCGCATTCTTTACAGATATACTCTAAATTATCAGCCATTAAAATCATCTCCTATTCAAATATTGCATAATCCTCTTCCTTGTAGTGGTGAACCACACTCAGGGCATGTTTTGGTTCTGCATGGAACACCTCTAATCTTCGGTTCTGTGTAACCGCAATTAGGGCAACTGCATGTGTCATTTGACATTTGATTTCTTCTATTGTTTGTGTTTAATTTTCGGATATTTGTTGATTTGCAGTCTGGGCATTCCTCGTATTCTTTTTCTGGATTTGACCATTGAAAACCACAATCTTCGCATAAATATTTATTCGGATCTATCATTGTATCACCTTTGACAATTACTATTGGTCGGCCTTCAATTAAAGAGGTAGCCAGTTTATGCCTTGCAGAATTCAGAATTCTGTGAAAAGTTGACTGTGAAATTCCCATGAATTCAGCAGCTTCAGTTTGCTTTATATCATGGTAATCTTTAAATCTGATTGATTCAAACTCATCTACTGATAATTCAATTGGTTTTCTATTCTTATTCAACTCATGTTTGTGACATGTAACTACTCTTCTCATTCTTTTAGGTCTTACCATAATATTCTCCCCAAATGTATCTTCAGATATTATGAATATATATTCATAACTAATATATAAATGTTGCAGTCTCTTGGAAGTAGTTAATGCTGATATTTCTTAAAAAGTTATTTTTTCATTATCTTATTGAATTCAAACATTTCCTGATCTATCATAGGATGATCTTCATCCCAATTATCGTCCGGATTTTTTTCATTATAAAATTCAACTATATGAAATCCCAATCTGTTAACATAAAAATGAATATTCCTTTTGTCAAAGTATGGTGTGCAGGTTTCCCATATTTCCGTATCGGGATATAAAGTTTCTATTTCGCTCCAAATCATTTGTCCAACGCCTTTGTTTTGACAGTGAACATTAACGAACAAGAAATCCAATTTGTTGTGTTGCGTTTTTTCATTTATTTCAACAACCACGCCGCCAAGTATTTCCTGATTTTCCTTCATTACGTAAGCATGGCTGTTTTCTTTTTTCAAACACTCATCAATGTCTTTTTCAGGCAATATTAATTCATCACATTTACCAAAAACTTCTTCATATCCAAATTGAAATGATTCTTGCATTAATCTTTTAAATTCAGCTGAATCTTTATCCTGCAATTCAATTAACGCCATAATTATCTATTGTAATCCTATCTAAATAATCATTTCCACTCCACACAACATGAAATTTTTAGTATCCTTGTCGATTTTTCATCATAAAAACTTTAATAAAAAATATCACAAATTAAGTATATGAATGAAAATCTTTATGGAATGTTCGATAAAGTTTTACAATCCGAATATTCGATTATGGAAGAAGGTTCAAAAAAGACAATCGAACTGGGAAAAGATGGCGAATACGGAACAATGGAGACCTACTCCCTATTTGATGGAGTAATAATTGCTTTTATGGACATCACCCCTGGCAATTATGATAACATATTTTTTGAAGATAAAATCTCTTCCCGTTTGCTTCAAATCAACCATTGTGCTAAAGGCAGATACTCATATGCGGTAGGAGATGACAGGATTGTTTACTTTGGAAAAGGAGATTTGTGTGTTAGCATTTATGATATAACAAAAACTGTTTCTGATTTTCCCTTAGGATATTATGAAGGTTTGGAGATTTTCATTGATGTTGATGTTGCAAACAAACAGATTAAAGACCTAATTCCTGATTTTGATTTAATTGAGTTATATGAACGTTTAGAAAAATCCAAAGGTTATAGGTTACTTAGAGCAAATGAAAAAATCGATCACGTGATTGGAGAGTTATATTGTGTCGATGACAGAATTAAGGAATCTTATTTCAAATTAAAATGTCTGGAACTGTTGTTATTTTTCTCTATAGTTAAAGAAACTAAAACAGAATCATTATCCCTTTCTAAAAAGCAAGTCGATATTATTGAAAATGTTAAAAATGATTTAATCAATGATTTGGAAAGCAAAATCACAATTGAGGAATTGTCCGACAGATATGGAATAAGTAAAACCAGCCTGAAGAATTGCTTTAAGGAAATTTATGGAAAGCCTATTTATAAATGGAGAAAGGAATACAGACTTGATTATGCCTGTCGATTGATTGAAGAGGGGTGGCTAAACATTTCAGAAATCTCCAAAAAAGTTGGTTATTCTTCACCATCGAAATTTAGCCAGGCATTTAAGGAACATGTCGGCTGCACACCTTCCGAGTATAGAAAATACTAATTGTCTTTTTGGAATATTTTTTGTCTTTTTAGTTCAAATAATTATATATACCTATTTTAAAATACATAATAGTGAAAAAAAGATATATCTGATTATATTTTTATAAATACTTTTAAAACAATTCTTTTATTTATTTTTAAGATAATTTAAAGGATTGTCCTTTTAGAATTGTTTTAAATTTTTAGGTATGCCTAAATTAAATTTTAAGGAGTTTATTATGTCAAATACTCAAAGCAAAAACAAATTTATACGATTATTGAATTATTCGGGCAATTATAAATATCTGTCAATCTTAGGCATGATATTGTCTGCTTTAAGTGCAATATGCCTGTTAATTCCATTCATATACATATGGAATGTTGTAAATGCCCTCTTAACTGTTGCACCAAACTTCTCTCAAGCACAGAACATAGATACATATGCATTTAATGCATTTGCATTTGCAATAGCCGGAATTGTCCTAAACTTTTTCGGCCTGATGGGTACACACTTATCTGCATTTAAAAACGAAAAGAACATGAAAAATGCTGCTGTAAGCCACCTACTTAAGCTGCCGTTGGGATACTTCTCAAATCACACTAGCGGCGGGCTTAGAAAAGTAATTGACTTCAGCACTGCAAAAACAGAAACATTTTTAGCTCACCAATTATTCGATTTAACAGGAGCTATTGTTACTCCAATAGCATTTTTGATATTACTGTTCAGCTTTGATTGGCTTTTAGGTTTAATCTGCTTGATTCCAATTATCTTATGTTTCATATTCATGTATCCGATGTTTTCTTCAGAATCCCAAAACATTATGGTTCAATATCAGACTTACCTAGAAAAGATGAACGCTGAAGCGGTGGAATATGTTAGGGGAATTCCAGTTACTAAGGCATTCCAGCAAAGTGTTTATTCATTTAAAAACTTTATTGATGCGATTAAGAATTATGCAAAATTCTCAGCCAACTATTCATTGTCCACTCAGCTTCCAATGACAGCATTTACTGTATCCATTAATGGATTTTTTGCTCTTCTAATCCCCGCAGGGATATTGCTTGCAGGATCTGTAGTGGATAAAAAGTTCCTAGCCGATTTCATGTTTTATGTAATCTTCACACCGGTTTGTGCGGTAATGATGAATAGGATAATGACAGTTTCACAGGATTGGATGCTGGCAAGCCATGCTTTGGATGGCATTGAAGAGATCTTAGCCGAAAAACCTTTAGTTGAAACAGATCATCCTCAAAAGCCTAAAAACCATTCAATTGAATTTGAAGGAGTCTATTTCGACTATGAAAAGACTGATGGCGATGAACATATCTTAAATAACGTTAATTTAAGAATCAATGAAAATGAAACTGTTGCATTAGTTGGACCTTCCGGTGGTGGAAAAACAACAATAGCTTCATTAATACCAAGATTCTGGGACGTTGATGGAGGTTCTATTAAAGTCGGTGAAGTTGACGTGAGGGATATCTCAACAAAAGATTTGATGGAAAACGTTTCATTTGTATTCCAAAATACCACATTGTTTAAAGATTCAATCTACAATAATGTGGCAATTGGTCGCAAAGGCGCCTCCAGAGAAGATGTTAAAAAGGCATTGAGCTTGGCTCAGTGCGATGATATCATTGATGAACTGCCTGATGGAATCGATACTGTAATCGGAACTGAAGGAACATATCTTTCAGGAGGCCAGCAGCAAAGGATAGCTCTTGCAAGGGCGATTCTTAAGGATGCTCCGATTATCATTTTGGATGAGGCTACTGCCCTTGCAGATCCGGAAAACGAATATATGATTCAAAAGGCGATTTCAGAAATTACCAAAGATAAAACAGTAATCATGATTGCACATAGATTATCCACAGTCAAGAACGTGGACAAAATCTATGTTGTTGAAAACGGACGGATTGTGGAAGAAGGTAACCATAACAGTCTTGTTGATGACGGCGGACTTTATTCAAGAATGTGGAATGAATTCAACCAATCCATCCAATGGAAAGTAAAAAGTGAGGTGGCATAAATGATATCTGAATATTTTGTTGAAAGATTCGGACTTACAAAGGAAGGTTCCGATAACTTAATTAAAGGAATCCTCTACACAGCGCTTTTAAACATTGCATTCATGTTGCCTGTCGGTTTATATGCCTTGCTCATTTACATGTGGGTAGAACCATTGACTGGCGGGGAAATAATTGATCCCAACCTAGGAATGTTTATTGTATTGATATTGATTGTTTTGGGAATAATCTTTGCATGTGCATGGAAACAATACCACTTCGTATTCAATACAACATACACAGAAAGTGAAAAAAGAAGAATCAATCTGGGTGAAAACTTAAGAAAACTTCCGTTATCCTTTTTTGAAAACAGGGACCTGGCGGACTTAACAGCAACAATCATGAATGACTGTACCGATTTGGAACATGTCTTCTCACATGCAATTCCACAATTGCTCGGTTCTATTATTTCACTATGTCTTGTTGCAATTGGTATGCTAACCTTTGATTGGAGATTGGGCATTGCACTATTGTGGCCAGTTCCTGTTGCTTTTGCAATATTATATGCTTCAAAGATTCTCATCTACAAAGGTGGAGAAATCGTCATGGCGGATTTGCTTGACTGCGGAGACAGGATGCAGGAATGCATCGAATCTGTCAGGGATTTAAAATCATACAACTATCAGGACGAATACTTTGGAAAGATTTCTGCATTAACTTCTAAAATTGAAAGGTCAAGAATCAAAGCTGAATTGATGGCTGCTGCCGGAGTGATTACAGGTAAAGTTGTCCTGAATTTAGGAATCGTTTCAGTGATTCTTCTAGGATCCTACTTGATAATGAATTCACAGGTGTCACTCTTCACACTCTTGATATTCCTGATAGCTTCCGCTACAGTTTATGCCCCTGTTGAAAACGGATTGATGTTTTTATCCGAAATATTGATGATGGACATAAAAATTGACAGAACCAAAGAAATCGAATCATTAGTCGTTGAAGAAGGTTTGACAGATTATTCCCTTGATGGCTATGACATTGAATTTAAAGATGTCGACTTCAATTATGATGATTTGAAAAATGTTTTAACCGATATTAATTTCACAGCAAATCAGGGCGAGGTCACAGCGCTTGTAGGTCCTTCAGGGGGCGGAAAATCCACTGTTTCCAAACTTGCAGCAAGATTCTGGAATCCTGTTTCTGGCGAAGTAATCTTGGGAGGTCAGGATTTGTCAAAATTGGATAGTGAAAAACTCCTAGAAAACTTTTCAATTGTTTTCCAGGATGTAATACTATTTAATACATCAATTCTGGAGAATATCAGAGTCGGTAAAAAGGATGCAACTGACGAAGAGGTGATTGAGGTTGCAAAACTTGCCGAATGTGATGAATTTGTCCAAAAGCTTCCTGATGGATACGATACAGTCATTGGCGAAAATGGTGAACTGTTGTCCGGAGGCCAAAGGCAAAGGATTTCAATTGCAAGGGCAATGTTGAAAGACGCCAACGTGATTCTTTTGGATGAGGCAACTTCATTTTTGGATGTTGAAAATGAATCCAAAATCCAAAAAGCATTATCCGAGCTTATTAAAAACAAAACCGTGATAATTATTGCTCACAGGATGCGTACAATAGCTAATGCCGATAAGATTATCGTTCTCGATGAGGGTAGAATCTCTGAGCAAGGATCACCTGAGGAATTATTGGCTCAAAATGGACTATTCAAGAAAATGGTCGATTTGCAAAATTTAAGTGGGGAATGGGTAATTTAATTCCCCTAAAAAACTTTAGGAGAAAAAATTATGTCTGAAATGTTAAATGTAAAAGATTTGATTACTGTAGGTATCTTTGCAGTGATTTTGATAGTGTTGATATTTGCATTTGGAATGCTGGGATATATTCCGATTTTAATGTTGGCACTGCCAATATTGGCAGCGCTGATTTGTGGAATCCCATACATGTTGTTTTTAACAAGAGTTTCTAAATTTGGAATGGTTACATTACTGGGATTGATTCTGGGAATTGTAATGTTTTTAAGCGGCCACACCTGGGTACCGATACTTGTATTTACCCTATTTGCGTTCATTGCTGATTGTATATTAAAAATGGGCAATTATTCATCAATTAAAAACTCAATTATCAGCCATGGTGTTTTTATAATGGGAATTATGGGTAATATGTTGCCGTTTTTCATTTTGAGAGATTATTTCATGGAAGCAATGCGTGTTTCAATGGGAAATGATTATGTTAATGTCATTGCCCCTTTCCTTAACAATGGAGTTTTAATAATCCTATTTATTTTAACATTCATTGCAGGCGTTGCAAGTGCATATCTTGGAAAAATCGTACTCAAAAAACATTTTGAAAAAGCAGGTATAGCTTAGGTGTGATTATGGGATTAGAACTAAATTTTAACCTGGATCCAAGAACCAAAATTATTATTCTGGTTATTTTAAGTTTCATGGTTTTTAATGATATGTCATTATATGTTAGTGGAATTTTAGTTTTAATTCCATTTATCTGTTTATTATTTTCAAATCATAAAAAATCTGCATTAATGTATATTGTAGTTTATGTGCTGGCAAAATATATTCAAATTTATATTCTCCCTACAGCAACAGGATTGGAGGCGATAATACTAATCACATTTAGTTATACCACCTCTAGAATGTTGCCTATTCTCATGATGGGATATTATACTATAACAACAACAAAAGTAAGTGAATTCATTTCATCTATGGAAAGAAGCAATATCCCCCGAGATATCATTATTCCCGTTTCCGTTGTGTTTAGATATATCCCGTCAGTTTATGAAGAGATAAAATCGATTACTGATGCAATGAGGATGAGGGGTTTCGGAATGAATATTAAATCATTGAAAAACCCTTTAAAAGTAATTGAATTTTATATGATTCCAATTTTAATTAGTGCCGTTAAAACTGCAGATGAACTGTCAGCCGCTTCCCTAACAAGAGGGCTCAGTAATCCAGAACCTAGGACCCATTTACTTGAAGTCAAATTAACCAAAGTGGATTACTCCCTTTTAGCAATAACATTCATCGGTTTTGGAATATATGCATATAATTTTTTAAGAGGTGTTCTGATTGCTTAAAATGGAAGATGTTTCATTTAGATACGAAAACAATGGCAATGCTCAAAATCTAACTGATATAAAGTTAAATGTTAAAAAAGGAGAAGTTATTCTGCTTTGCGGAGAATCAGGCTGTGGAAAAACAACGATCACACGTTTCCTAAATGGACTAATTCCAAATTTCTTTGATGGAAAAAGACAGGGCGATGTTTATTTGGGCGATGATTTAATAAGCGAAATGCCCATATATGAAATCTCAAAGCATATAGGATCTGTTTTTCAGAATCCGAAAACGCAATTCTTCAATGTTGATACAACAAGCGAGCTGGTTTTTGGATGTGAAAATTTATCCATGAGCGTTGATGAGATTAAAAAAAGGTTAGATTGCGTAGTCAATGACTTTAAAATAGCCAATCTTGTTGATAAAAACATTTTCAAATTGTCCGGTGGTGAAAAGCAAAAAATAGCCTGTGCATCAGTATCTGCAGTCGGTCCGGATATTTTAGTTTTAGATGAACCGTCATCAAACTTGGATTCTAAATCAAGTTGGGATTTTGAACATATAATTAAAAAATGGAAAGAACAAGGAAAAACAGTGATTATAGCCGAACATAAACTATTCTTTTTAAGTGATGTTGTCGACAGCATCATATTTGTTAAAGATGGAAAGATTGCTGAAAAATGGTCAATTGATGAATTTAGGAACATAAATCATCGGGATTTTGGGTTAAGACAATTAAATCTAGATAATCTGGAACTAAAAAGAAAAGAATATTATTCCAACAATCAGGAATTTTTAGAACTTAAAAACTTCAAGTTTAACTATGGCAAAAATCAGGTTTTAGATATTGATGATGTTAAAATTCCAAAAAATGAGATTATAGCCATCATCGGCAAGAACGGCGCTGGAAAATCAACGTTTGCAAATTGCTTATGCGGTCTGAAAAAATCATGCAAGGGCGAATTGATATTTGATGGAAAAGCATTAAAAAGAAAGGATAGGCTTAAAAAATCCTATATGGTGATGCAGGATGTAAACCATCAGCTGTTTACAGAAAGCGTTCTTGATGAAGTTCTGTTGAGCATGGATGAAGAGGATGTTGAATTATCTGAAGACATTCTCAGAAATCTGAACCTGATTCATCTAAAAGATGCTCATCCAATGGCCTTGTCCGGTGGCGAAAAGCAAAGGGTGGCAATTGCATCAGCTATAGCTTCCAAAAAGGAAATATTGATTTTTGATGAGCCGACAAGCGGTCTTGATTTGAAAAACATGATGAAAGTATCTGAAAACTTAAGATATCTGCAAAGCTTAGGAATCACTTCTTTTATCATGACACATGATTTTGAATTGATTTGTGAGACATGTTCCCATATCCTGCATTTCGATGACGGCAAAATCATTGACAACTATAAGATTGATGAAAATAAGCTGAAAGATTTCTTTTTAAGATGAAAAACTTAACTTTAATATAAAAAATTTAGGTATGCCTAAATATTTATAGTATAAAAACAGAATATTATTATGGATGAAAATCATTTGCCAGTTTTTGGCATAGGACCATATTTAATTCTAATTATTGGATTAATAACAATAATTTCCTCAATTTTATCATACTTCCATATAATTCCAATTTATAAAATTAACAAATTAAATATGGTCTTCTTAATTTTTGGAGCAATATTAATAATTTCTGGAATCGCTTTTTGGATTTCAGCAGTTCTGATGTCAAAAATTACCACGGAAATTGAAAACAATAACCTGGTTACAACAGGAATATATGCTTATGTAAGGCATCCGATATATGCCGCATTTTTCTATATTGCAACCGGATTGATATTGGCATCTCAAAATATCCTACTATTTCTCTTGCCTATAATTTTCTGGGTATTTTTAACAGTTGCAATGATAAAAACTGAAGAAAAATGGTTGGTTGACAAATATGGTGAAGATTATATAGATTATTCTAAAAAAGTTAACAGATTCATTCAAAGGTGATATGATGGGATTTTTTGACAATATGAGAAAACCAAAAGGAAAATTAGGAAACATTCAATTAAAATCTATGAATAAGGAACACACCCCCGTTTCACTATGGGGATTAAAACACTTAGATATAAAGCCGGACGACATTATCCTGGATGTAGGATGCGGCGGTGGAATAAACATCAATAGAATGGCTAAAAAAGCAAAAATGGTATATGGTGTTGACTACAGCATTGAAAGTGTAAAACTATCCAAAGAAGTAAACCGCCAGGAGATTTATGACGGTAAGGTAAAAGTTCTTGAAGGAAATGTCGCAAAATTGCCTTTTGAGGATAACACTTTCGATATAGTCACTGCATTTGAAACCGTTTATTTCTGGCCGGATATTGAAAAATGCTTTGGTGAAGTAAAAAGGGTTCTCAAACCGGGTGGAATATTTTTAATTGGAATGGAATCAAACGGATCAGATAATCTTATCATGAAAGTATCAGAGCGCTTGATAGATATGACCGTCTATAACGATAAAGAAATCAAGGGATTTTTAAAGAATAATGAGTTTTCAGATATAACAGTGTATCTAAGGGATGGCAGGAACAAACAGGAGATAATTAAAAAGATGGACGGTTCAAAAACCCGTGTTGAAGATGATTATGATAAGGTGTCATTTTCAGATAAGTTTGTTGAATGGATGACAGTTGTAGCAATAAAGTGATATCATGAACGAATATGAAGGGGTAGAGGATACATTATTCATTCCGCTGACGGCGAGAGTGAATGTTTCTAAAAGTTTTCCGGAGTATTTTTTTGATGAAAAGGCTTTAGAAATGGAAAATCTGATTAGAAATAAACAGATTGATAAAAAATCATCAGAATATAGCATGATAGCGAATGTTGCAAGAAGCTATAATTTAGATCAGATGGCACAGAATTTCATCGACAAACATGACAAATGCAATATCGTCAATTTGGGAGTTGGTCTTGAAACGTCATACAACAGGATTGATAGGAAAAATTCTATGTTTATTGAAGTTGACCTACTGAAGTGATTGAGTTAAGGGAAAAATACATTGGTGTTGGAGAAAATGAAAAGTTCGTTAAAGGAGATTTATTCAAACTCGATTGGTGTAGTGAATTAGAAAGCACTCTTCCAACATTAATGATAGTTTCAGGAGTCTTCCAATACTTCCATGAAAAGGATGTTCTCAAGTTCATCAGTGATGTTAAGAATATCTTTGAAAATGCTGAGCTGATATTTGATGCCACCAACAAATTTGGAATCAAATATACAAATTTCTATGTTAAAAGAACAGGGAATGCATCAGCAAGAATGTATTTTTATATAGAAAACCCCAATGAATTTGCAAAAAAAGCCAATTGCGAATTAATTGAATGTCGAGGCTTTTTTAAAGATGCAATTAAAATTTTAAATAAAAAAGTAGGTTTGTATACGAAAATTTCAATGAAAGTGGCCGAAAACAGGAAAAATGCAATGATTTTGCATTTAAAAATTTAAATTTTTTCAGCAGTGCTTATTGAAGCACTAGCTAAAAACTTATTATTTTTCAAGAACGGCAATATAGTCCATTCTTTTTCTTAACAATGGAAACCAAGTGACTATCCTATAATGCGGTTTGTAAACATTAACGCCGTCAAATAGATTTACGTCCTTTATCCACCTGAAGTTAGGATTTAATTTTTTCAATTCATGGCCTTTTTCAACGCCCCATATGAATTTGGAATCAGTATCTTCAATCGATTCCTCTTTAGTGTTTTTAACTGAAATTGGAGGCATTATCTCCATAAAGACTGTGCATTTATCGAAATTTGAATCTATTACATTAAGGATATCTTTCACATCTTTTTGATTTAGATACATTGTTAATCCTTCAACAATGAATAGGACATCATTTCTTATTTTGATTTGCGAAGCCCAGCTTGGATCCATCGCGGAATAGGCGAGTGTTGTTACCCTTTCTGTATCTTCAATATATTTTAACCTGTAATTTGCTGAATTTTCCAAATCAACATTATACCAATTGATTTTACCGTTATCCAGCCTGTTGAAACGTGTATCCATTCCTGATGCGATGTTTACAATTGTGCATCCTGGATGGGTGTTGATGTAGTCGCTGACCATTTCATCCAATACGATTGTCCTTGCGATTGTTCCAAGCTGCATAAATTTGTCCCTTTCAGCTATGCTGAAATCATAATCAATCTTTGAAATTACTTCGATGGCTTTTGAATCATAAAATTTATGATTTTTTTCTTGTGAATGCTTTGCTTTGGCAAATAATGTCAAAAGCATGGTTTTTTCTACGCCTTCTAAATTCATAAGTATTCCTCCGTGGGTTATTTTGATTTATATAAAAGTTGTGCGAAATACTATATAAATTTTTAGGTATGCCTAAATTTTTGAAATTATGCTATTTTCATCCAAAAATTTTTAAAACATAAAAAAACATTAACCGGTTATATCCATCGCATTCAAAATAAAATTAGTGTAATTTCTTTATTTCCCTTAATAATTTTTTACGGGTAGTTAACAAATGTAAACCTAAAAATATCAAGCTTAAAATTGAAGATGATTTATGAATATGTGACATTTTATGATTTCCAATTTTTAAACCTTTAAATGATTTCATGCTGGAAAGAATACCTGAAATGATTGTTATGGAAAGAGAAATCAGCAATCCCATATTTATGATAAGATCTATGGTTCGTTTAAGATTGTATTTTCCTTTAGGTATTGCCTTAAAATAGTTTTTATTAAATTTTATATGCAATATAATTAAAAATATCAATCCTATTCCTATAATTTCATGAATTAAAATAGGAAGACTAACGAATTCCAATATGATTGCCAAACCCATTAAAATGTCTACAGTAATTTTTTTCATCGCATCATCACTAATGTAATATTAATTTTTCATACTATTTAAATTTTTAGTCATGCCTAAATTTATAAGAATAATAAAAAAGTTATAATAAAAAACCCTAAATGAATACGAACAATTCATATAAAACTTATAAAAAAGTTGTGATACTTATCGATTTCAAGCACTGCAACTCTGATACAGAATTTATTTTCTAAATAATTATAAAATCAGGTTGTTAAGAGTAATAAATAATGTTATGCTGTAACCAATTCAGATTCAATAGCAGGAATACCATTTAAATTAGTTGTGATTCTATTCATTCCAAAAGTTTGTGTTTTATTATGGACAGGAACTGCTAACTTGACTTTTAAATTTATAGCTTCTTCAGTGATTATTGATTGAATAGTAATTTTAGTTAAATTATTAAAATGACTTTTATCCAGATTGAATATTTTAGATGCATTTAGAAATTCAAATGCAACAGGTTTACCATCTTTATCAATATCCAGAATCACATCATTGTCTAATTCAAGTGAAACTTCATATTCATAATCATCCACACAATATATGAATAATGAGTCCCCTTGACGGTCATAATCATATACTACTTTGTTGTTCATTTTCTCACCCTTTGATTTCTATAAGTTTCCATAACAGTTACAAACTTCACATCTTTATATCATTTATACCTATCACTAATGATATATCTTTTGTAGGTCTCTGATTGTGTTCAAAATATAATCTAAATTTATTGTAATCTTGTTTGATAATCCCCATTAATGGATTGTGCAAGAATGTTTCAAAGATTAAGGGAAAATCTCCAATTCTTTGAATATTCCTAAGATCAAAATGTTTAGTATCAGGCATAAACGATTCATCACATGAATTAATTATTTCAATTGCCTCTTCAATAGAATAATCTCTCATTTTTAAAACCTTATTTTATATTTAAAAAAATTTAATTTAATATTATTTTAAAATACAAATTTTATAAGCTTTTTGTTTTAAATAAATATAATATTATAAAGTTAGAGCAATTTTACATGAGCAGAGCAATTTTTATAAAAGCATAGAACACATAAAAAAGTTCAGATACTTATCGATTTTTACCGCTGAAATTCTTTAATTTTAGATAAAAAACCCTCAAAAGAATACGAACAATTCATATAAAACTTATAAAAAAGTTGTGATACTTACGATTCACACAATAACCTGAATTCTTTTTTTAGCATCGCATTTAACAGAATATTATGAATTTTTTCAATGGAAAAAACAAATTACATTATAATATACTTGATAGGTGTTTTTCATGAGAAATATTATTATTGTTCAGTGCATGTCTACAGGCAAAAATTACGTTCAAGACATTATTGATAGAAATTGCAATCCAATCGTTTTAGAAATGAAGCCTTTTGGAGATTCCGAAGATGCATTGATTTATCAGGAAGAAGTGAAAAGGGAATATGAATTTATTGAAAATGACTTTGATTTGATATATGAGAAAGACACGTATGAAGAAACGCTTGAGATGGTTAGAAAATTTGATCCGGTAGTCATTGTCCCAGGTACCGAGGATGGAGTGATACTTGCCACAAAATTGGCGAATGACCTGAATCTGTTATGCAATCCCATAGAAAATATTGATGCAATAACTTTAAAAAACGAAATGCAAAACAGATTGGCCAAAAACAATCTGCGTTCAATCAAGGGCAGGTTGTAAGGTCCTTGGATGAAGCTATTGAATATTATGATAAAGAAAACTTAAAGGAAGTTGTAGTAAAACCCGTATACAGTGCAGCATCTGTAGGTGTGAGGCTGTGCTCAGACAGACAGGAAATGATTGATGCGGTAAAAGAGGTATTCAATTTAACAGGCGTTTATGGAAATGAATTGACAGAACTCGTCATTCAGGAACGCATCAACGGGCAGGAATATGTTGTTGATACTGTTTCATGCAATGGAATTCATCGAGTAACCCTAGTTTGGAAATACAATAAGATTAAAACCTCCGAAGGCGGAAATATATATGATTATGATATAACTGTTAATGAATTGGGAATCGGTGAGGCAGAACTTGTTGAGTATGCAGTCAAAATATCTGAAAACATTCAGGAATTCTTTAATGAGGACAGATTATCCGTTCTTGTAAGTATGGTAATTGAGGATATGATTGTCCATATCATCAACATTAACGAGAATATAGATTTAATTGATATGATTATTAGGGATAATGGAGAGTATATTCTAATTTCAATTAAATATTCGGGCGAGTGCATAAATGTAATGGAAGATGAAGATATGGCATCCAATATCGCCATTTTAAACAAAATTTCGGAAAAAATTGATTATTCCCAAATATTGGGTTTGAACAATATTGTAATTAGAATCAA
>NZ_CAMVEE010000006.1 GCF_947166415.1 uncultured Methanobrevibacter sp.
AAAAGAATTTGTTTGATTCCATATATAGAGCTGTAGATGATTTTAAAAAAGAAAATTGTTCACAAAAAAATCTATACCTTAAAAGAAAGCATGACATTTTTTTAAATATTATAAAAGAGATTTACGAAGATTATGACTTATGGAATCAGGATGGTGGTTTGTATTACAATCGTGAAGTCACAAATGCTTTCAATTCAATTGAAAATGGTGAGTTTAAAGAATATTATGAATATATTTTCATAGATGAGTATCAAGATATTAATTATGTTAGATGTAAATTATTACAGGAACTTCAAAAAATCAATAATTCAAAGCTTTTTGTGGTTGGAGATGATTGGCAATCAATTTATGGATTTAATGGGTCTGAAGTAAAGTTGTTTGTTGATTTTGATAAGTATTTTCCAAATTCAGAGACTATTAAAATAAGTGAAAATCGCCGTAATTGCCAGGCTTTAATTGATATTTCTAGTACTTTTATCCGTAGAAATGAAAATCAAGAAAAAAAGGAGTTAGAATATTACAAAAACGAGAATCCTATTAATATAGATCCGATTAAACTTGTACCATATGATAAAAAAGAAAATAAAATATTATATATTGAGAAAGTAATTCAAGAAATAATTGAATCTAATCCTAAAAAAAATTTAGAAATTCTTTTATTAGGTCGTAAAAATAAAGATATTAATTTTTTAATTAATAATCGATTATTTAAACAAGTTTATGGAGATAAAAACTATAAAGAAATAGAATATTCTAAAAATGCTAATATAACGATTTATTTCATGTCAATTCATAAATCTAAAGGATTGGAAAAGGATGAAGTAATTGTACTTAATTTTGAAAATTATGACTATGGTTTTCCAAATCAAGTGGATGATGATTCTGTTCTTAATTTTATTAAAGAAAAAGAAGATTATTTATTTGCAGAAGAACGCAGGTTATTATATGTGGCATTAACAAGAACCCGTAAAAATGTTTACTTAATTTATCCAAAGAATAATTATTCTGTTTTCATTAAAGAATTAAAAAAAGACTTTAAATTAGATGATTCACACTATAAAATTAATTCTGAAGATTTAATTGGCTTAAATGAATTTAATCATTTTTATTGTGGAAATGATTACAAATATTGGTATTCTAATTCAATTCCAATACCAATTGAAGACATTGATTATTATTTTAAAATAAGGGATGATGGATTTTTTAATGAAATAGAATTGGAGTTATATATATGGTACGAATATTTGTTGAAATATAATGACCCCTTGGAAAAGGCTTTTAAAAAATTAATAGGTTTTAATAAAGGAAATAAATCAAAATTGAAAAATAAATCTTTAAAAATGAAAAAAAACATTATAAATTCTGATATTTCAGTTTTAGTTAACAATAAAAAATGTAATTTTAAAATTTCAGGAATTGGATTTAAATCAATTAAATTTACAAAAAGAATAATTTTTGATGATGAACACATTAAAAAAGAATATACTGATACTATTTTAAGACGATATAACATTTCTATTGAAGATTTAGAGAGATTATTGGATATTTAAATGGATTAAATTTTTGATTATATAATTGATAAAACTTGAATGATGATGAAGTTTAAAGACCAATATAATCCAGAATATTTCTGATTTCATCATCATTTAGTATTTCAACGGACTTGCTTTCACATTCATTCAGAATACTTTCAATATTTTCATTTGAGCTGATTTCCTGAATGAACTCATATCCATGAATATCGCCGACCATTTTCAAAACGTGGCTTGATAGGTAAATGTCATCGATGTATCCGTAAGGGCCGTAGATGTTTTCAGGAATCACGTCATCAGGAGTCACATAATACGCAATTGCACCGCAAATTGGCAGTCTCAAAGAGGAGTCAATATCGGAATTCAGTAAATCGCATAAAAGCTTAAATAAGAGCGGTCCGTAATCGATGAAGGATTCATATTCTCCTGTATATGTTTCTAAATTTTCTATCAATGTGTCATGAAAATCCTTAAGGGCTTTATCCATTGTTTCACCTTATTCTTATTTTTATTTTCAAACTATTTAAATATTATATTGACACAATATTAGTACAGAGGTGTTATTAGTGTCTAACTTTGATTTTTTAAAGGATTATGACAATACATTATGGAAACTTGGAAATCGTATTGAGGCGCAGGTTAATACATCCCCTTCCGGTGTAAAGGCAGATGCTACAACATTTCTAGAACACATATTAAAAAAGCTACTCACCTTAGCTGGGTTAAAATACAACTCTAGAAAACCATTCACCGAACAGGTAGACGCGGTATTCAGATCTGATTTGAAAATGTCCAATACATACAGGGAAAAGATCAGAAGTGCATACAATTACAGAAAAAAGATTCATGATGATTTTGATGAAATAGAAAAGCATGAGTACCAGGATGCAATAAACCTGCACGAAAAGCTATATTATATTGCAAAGAAATTCTATCGGGATTATAGTGGAAAATATGACAGATATAAAGGAATTCCTGATTTCAAACCATTGGAATTGGATTTGTCTGATGATGAGCTTGAGCAGTTGAAGGTACCTGATTTCAATGAGATTATTGACATAAAATATGATTATTGCGTAATATGCGGCAACCCTAACCATTATAGCTATTCACTTTGTTGTGAGGAGTGCAACCGCGAGCTTGACAATGCAAACAATTTCATTTCCATGAGAAATGCTTTTGGAAAGGACTCCAAATTCTCAAAAGAGGATTTGATTGAGTTTGGAATTGCTGAAGCCTATGCCAATCAGCTCATAACATATCTTTCCAGACAGAATCTATTGATTGTGAAGGGAAGGGACATCACATTTAACAACATGAACATTGACAAATACATGGATAAGATTAACAAATATTTGTCAATCGGAGAGCTCATTACAAAATTCAGGGAGGATAAGATTTCACCATCAGAAATCAAACAGACCAAAGAATATAAGCAAGGAAGTCATAAAATAAGTCCATTTTATCAATTTTACAAAGTTATCAATCATGAAATATTGGATAAATTTGAAAAGGACATCTTAACGACTGAAGATATACAAAAGAGCATTGAATATACAACAATCACTGAAAGCGAACTTCAAAGATGGTACATGATTAAAATGGGCCAGTATCAGAAGGGTGAAATAATCGAATCTTTTGTTGTCTTTAACGATTTGCTTCAGGAAGATTATCTTGAACTAAAACGAAAGGGTCTTCTTGAAAGTGACATACGAAAAGAACTTAATGTAGATGAGTCCATCTTTGATTTCTGGTCCAAAACAGATAATGATTTCTTGGAAAATCTCGACGCCATTAAAAAGGATTTGCTTATAAAAGCAATCAGTGAAGGTAAAACAAGGGATGAAGCTATTGAAATTGCCGGATTGACCTCTAAGGAATATAATGATCTAGTTAAAGTTTCCGAATTCAAGGGGGATGATTTTTCAAAAATCAGAAATCAGGAACTCGAGCAAAGAAAACAACATCTGATAGAGTATTTGAAGACAAATGATGTTGAAACATCATGCAAGCTTGCTAAGGTATCCGTTGATGATTTTTATCTATGGTATGGAAAGGATATGTCTTCCGAATTCTATTTGAAGTCTACCGAAATATTGATGCATAATTTCCTGAACCAAAGAAGGAAAGGAAAAACAAAAGTGGAAGCAGCATCAGCAATAGGACTTGAATATGAGCATGTTGAACGCTGGTTTAACAGGACTTTGGACATATGTGAAAACTTTAAAAACAAACATATCCTTGTCATTGTTGATTTAATATATGCTGGATTTAAAAACAAACAATCCAAAAAGGAGATTTCCAAAACAGCCGATGTCAGTATAAACCGTATTAACACCTATTTAGATCTTGGAAAACGGGGTTACGGGGATTATAAAAGATTATATGATTATTATGAAACTGAAACTCTTCCAAGACAACTTGAAATATTTCTGGATGAACTTAAGCACAAGCCCCTTAAAAAGGCTTTAGAAATGTCTGAACTGTCTCAAGAGGAACTTGACTATTGTTGTCAACTGGGCATTGAGGGTAATGTCAGATTTAAGGAATTCTATCAGTCTTATTACGCCATAAAAATTGACATTTTCATGAACAATATAAATAAGGGTAAAGACCAGTCAAAAGCTTTAAGAAATGCTGATTTAACTAAAGAAGAATTGGCTGAATGTTATGAATTGGGTAAAAATGGTGATGATAGGTTTTCAGAGTTCTATAATAACTATTATGATAAAAAACTGGAAAGATATGTCAAAGAGATAATCAAAGGCAGAACTCAGTCCAAGGCATTAAAGAATTCAGGATTGGATGAGAACGAACTTCCAAATGATATCGATGAAATCATATTTGATGAAAAATTTGAGATAGTCATCAAATCATTAAAACAGGACATGACAACCAAGCAAGCTGCAAATAAGGCAAATGTAAGTGTAAATGATGTTTATGACTGGTTTTTAAAAGGAAGGTCCGGTGATGAAAAATTCAAGGATTTTGCAGAATTGTACTATGAGGGTTATGTTAATCCAGGATCCCGTATTGTTCAAAAAGCTTTAAATGAGGATATTCCACTCAATTACATTTTAAAAAGAAGTAGAAAACATTTCAGTCGAGAAGATTATGATTTTTGGGTTAAAAATGGGTTCATGTTGGAAGCTAAAGAAGAATTAGAAAATGAAGAAGATGTTGACGATGAGGAATTGGTTAAAGAATTGAAAAAAGAAATCGCAAATAGGTTATAAATTTTCTAAAAAAAAACAAAACTTTATTTACCACTTGCACACAATATTTCAAACACCAAAGAATTTTTAGGAGTAAAACCATGACCATATTTAATTCAAAACAAACAATTCAAGCGTCAAATTCCGGGAGGAATCTAGATGATTTGTCCTAAATGCGGTGGAATAATCCACGTCGATGAAAACTGTGATAAGTGTGGAATTGATTATTATGAGATGATTGATTCAATCAGGCATGACGAGATGAGAAAACTGTTTGTAAAAATAGAGGAATTACAATTGGAACATAAAAGGATTGGCATTGAGGAATCCCTTTTTGCAGTTGAACTGATGAATTCATCCCTTTTGATTCCTCTTGACGTCATAGATAACCGTCTCTCGATAATGACAGTTTCGGATGGAAAACATGACTTCATTCTTTTATTTACAGACAAAGAGGCATATGAAAACTATGTTAAGGAGGATATCAAGCCCAGAACAAATCCATTCAATATGATATTAGATCTGCTGGATGATGACTTTGAGGGCTTTTTGATAAATCTGGGCTCTGAGACATGTGCTATAGGAAGAAAATTCCTGGATAAATATTTTTTAGATAACTGACACCAAGGTGATACCATGAGAAAACCAACCATCAAACATGAATACTTAAGAAAGGCAATGGAAGAGATTGAAACAATGCAGGAGGAAATTCCCGATGAAACCGTTGAAAGGTTCATAAGGGAGCTCACACACTCCTGCCTTCTTGTTGCAGGCGAGATTAATGGCGACAACATGAACATCATGACCGTGAAGACTGATAAGGGAGATTTCGGAATGCTTTTCACAGACATGGATGAGCTTCAAAAAGTCTTTCCGGGCTTTGACTTGCAGGCTCGCGAATTTCCATTCGCACATTATATTGACCAGTTAAGCAAATCAGATATGTTGAGCTATATTATCAATGTTGAAAGTGAATTCATGGTTTTAACAAAAGACCTTTTGTATTTAATTGATGAGTTACCGCAAAACACATATTCACCTGACAATGCATATAGCTCAAGCGAGTTAAAAAGGGTGAAAGATTCAATTAACAATGACTCATTGGAAGAGTTTATAAGAAATCCCGATAATATTGGTAAGTATGAAGAGCTCTTCTGTGAGATTTCCTCATCAACATTGCTGACGCTCATGCTTTCAGCCGATGACTTGACTTCAATGGCAACAGACGGTGTGATATCAATGCTTGAGACAGGACCTTTGGGATTCCTGTACATTGATGATGTCGGCGGAAACTATGCTACAGTCTATACATCTGAAGAAAAGATTGAAAATGTCTCAACCCCCTTGAGGAAGTACTCGCAGATTGTCAACTTCTCCCAGATGACCAATTTCATCCTGAATGACGACATGGACGGCATCATAATAAACCCGAATTCGGAAAACGTCATGCTTACACGGGATGTGCTTTTGGAGTATTCAAACATTCTGGAGAAGACCTGCAACGATTCAAGGCTCAACTCAGCAATATTTCACATGTTCTTGATGGAGGGATAAAATGATAACATGCAACGTATGCGGATGTCTTAACGATTCATCAAATGCAGTCTGCATTGAATGCGGATCTGACCTGTCCGATTCAGAGGACTGGACTGGCGGCGATTTCGATGATGACTTTTTAGATGACGATGATGATTTCTAATTAGAAGTCATCAGCAATCAATAAATATCATCTAAAACAAAATAAGACCAATGACTAATCACAAACACCTGAGAAATGTAATAGAGGACATCTATTCAAACGGCAATCAGCTTACAGAAGAGCTGACATTCAAACTGATTAATGAATTCAGATATTCAAATCTCTACATTCCGGCCAAAAGGGCAAACGGAACACTTAACTTCATCATCTACGAGGATGAGGACGGAAAGATAACACCGCTTTTTACTGATCTGGATGAGTTTCACAAGTTCTTTAAGGATGAGGACATCCAGGTAATCCAGAACTCATTTGAGCTTTACCAGAACATCCTCAAGACTTCAAACATTGAAGGGTATATATTGAATCCATCTTCAGAAAAGTATCTTTTTAAAAAGGAATTCATATTAAGCATAAAGCACATTCCGAAAACCAACTTCTACTCTTCTAATCCATACACCAAAGAGGAACTGAAGGATTTGAAGGATTCAATCGACAATACATCCTTAGAAGAGTTCATTGCTGATTCTGCAAATATCGGAAACAATGAGCTGCTCTTTGAAAAGATGAGCAATGCCACATTTTTGACTTTGATGCTTTCAGATTTGGATTTGAACCCTGAAAACGGCATTGTGGATATGCAGGAAATAGGACCTCAGGCATCAATGCATGTGGACAGAATCGGCGGGAAATACGCTACAATTTTCACTTCAGAAGAGAAAATGGGAGCTGTAAATACCACAAAACACAAATATTCTCAGATAATTAACCTTGCTACGCTGGTCAATTTCGTTTTAACAGAAGATTTGGACGGCATTGTCATAAATCCCGAAAGCGACAACGTGCTTATTACACGACTGAACCTTTTGAAATACTCTTTAGGCTTTGAAAGGTTTGCAAACAATGAGAAGCTGTCAATGTCAATCTTTTATATGTTTCCAATTAAACAGTAAGATTATTTAGTTATTAAATCAGAAATATTATCAATAGGTGATTAACATGTCAAAATTTTGCCCAAACTGTGGAGAAGAATTAGTTGAAAACGCCAGATTTTGTAAAAAGTGCGGATATGATTTGGAAAATAAAAAGGAAAATGACTTTGCCCCTGCTTCAGGCCAGTACACTCCCCAAGTGGCTGAAAAAAGCCATACCATTGCTATCGTTATAGGTTATATCGCAGCAATATTGGTGCCTATAATCGGACTTATTATCGGTGTTTACCTCATGACACGTGATGAGGAAAAGGCCAAAAGACACGGTAAATACGTAATCATTGTTGCAATTGTAGTATGGATTCTTAACTTCATTTTCATAATGAGATAATATGGCTGATTTCAACAGATTAAGGAAGTTCACTCGCCTTGATGAGGACAAAAGGCAGGCATTGGGAAACCTTATTTCGGATAAGGCAGACTATGATTTTGAAGAGGATGTTCTCTATTCAAAAGGCGAAGAGGAACATGTTCTTAAACAGGAAATCGTTAAGGACATGTTCATTGAAAGGAAGGATGTTAATGAATTCCATGTTATATGTGAACGTTTTCCTTTGGATGATATTGTTAGGGATGTCCATAAGCAATGTCCGGAATGCGGCCGCAAGTTCAGTGTTGATAATATCCACTGTCCTGATTGTCTTGTAAAGCTTAAAGTCATAACCGATTATGTGGACGTCAAATACATTGAATCAAAGCCGGAATTTGAGTTTATAGGTTCAACCGATTATGAAAGTTTTGATGGGCTTCTTTGTAAGGAAAACGCCGAATCTGTATCCCGATTCGATTTCGATAGTGGGGATTACGATTCGCTTGTAAGAAACATAAAAAGGCAGTCCTTCAAGAACCTGGATATTTTGGTTCAGGAAAATGATATTGAATTAGACGACCTGGAAATCCTCGACAAGGTAATTCTCTATGCCAAATCATTTGTCGAAGTTGATTTCAAGTCATACGGGGGAACACTGGGATACTTTGAATACAATAGAATATTCGTTGACGACCGTCAGCGCAAGTCCCTTCAGATTACAACACTGATCCATGAGCTCACACACTTTTTAATAAAGGAGATTTTGACACGTGCGCTGTGCATCATACTGGATACCACCAAAAACGGGTACACTGAATCCTTCGTTACATATATATTGTCGGACTCGCCCTTGAACCGGCTGGTCGATGAATATGCGGCCCATACCGTTGAGGGAAGATTCACCATATTCGGCTATCAGGACTACTCATCATTCGTATCCCTGCAAGGCCAGGTGCCTGAAGAGCATGTTGAAATAGCTAAAACAATAGGAAATACCTTTGCAAATTCAGTCAAGGACATTCTTGAAAGCTTTCTTGACTGGGATTTGAGGGAGGAAATTAAGGAACAGTTTTTAAAAGACACAATAGAAAGGCCAGATTACAGGCAGCTTGCCTTCGAAAGCTGCAACAAGCTGACCGATGAGGGTCTCCTGCAGGCGGTTCAGCTAATATTGTCCGAGGGTTTCATAAATCCGGATTTGGAGCTTTTGGAAAGGTACAGGAATGAATTTCAAATTGAATATTAAGGTTATATCATGAATTACAAGGAAAGATTTTTAGAAATGGAAAAGGAATTTGCAAAGGAAGCATCAAGAAGCCCGAAGGAAAACATTGAAGATCTGCTGGTTACATTCATCTTCAAGTTCCAGATTTTCGAGCCATGCAAATACATATCAGAGGATGATGAATGGGTCACATTCCTGATACTTCCGCCTGATGATACCCTTGAAAGCCAGATTATGGCGCTTAGAAAGGATGAAATAGTAAGCTTCGGCATTGTAAACGAAAACAACCTGGCTGAAAACAGCAACTTCTTTAATCAGATAGAACCTGAGAGCCTGTACCAATGAAGGAAATATTTTTTGACAAGGACTTTGACGTGGAAAACGTATCAGAAATAATAAACAGCATCATGTCAAGGTGGGCCATCCAGCTTATTGACATAAACGGTCCCCACTGGGCAATTTATGACTATGACATGATTCTGAAATGTCTAATCCACTTTGAAGTTGACTTCAATGACCTAGAAACCAGAATAAAGCTTGAGGATTTGAAGCTTGACGTCATTCACCATATAGAATCCCTAAAGGATGAAACCACATATAGAGATAACCTTGTAAATGCAGTTTTTCTTGAATGAAAAAAATAAAAAAAGAAGAATTAACATCAGTTAATTCTTGTATTGTAATATCTTACACCGTCAGAGTCGTAGGTATACCATCTGTTGACTTCATCATCGAATTTTTCACCGATAACCGGCACATATGAGTCAGTTTGAGGATTATATACCTTATGTGTTGTATTGTTTATAGCAGTTTCGTTTGCTCTAGGTGTATTGTCACCAACAACGGTTGCATTGGTTGCGTTTGTGGTAGTGTTGGTTACGTTTGTAACATTGGTTTTGTTTGCATCATCCAAACTAACGTTAAGGTTAGTGATGTTTTTCAAGTCATTTCCCTGATTGTCAAGGACATATAGTCCGACTCCAACAAGAGCTATGACGAGAATTGCAATGATAACCAAAATGATATTTTTAAGTTCCATTGTTTTTTCACCTTGCTAATATTTATGTAAGTTTAAGTATTTAATCGCTAACATCATAATCGTCGATTAGGATATATTCGAATTCAGGATATTTGGTCTTGATTTTAGAAAGGACCTCTTTTTTGACCTTTTCCCTGTCGGCATCAAAGTCGACGATGATGTCAAAGGTAATCAGGTTTTTATCCTCATACACTATAAATCCGTGAATTTCAAGAATCTCCTCATATTCGGATGCGATGTTGTAAAGCTCGTCTCTGATATATGAGTATTTGTCGTTTCTTGCATAGATTCCCACGGTAAGGATAATGGAAAACTCCTCATATATTTTTACGGCAATCTGTCTTGTCAGTGCGTGGATTTCAAGTGCGCTCAGGCTGTCATCCACCTCGAAATGAACAGACCCCTGCATGCTTTCAGGGCCGTAATTGTGAAGGGTCAAGTCATATGCTCCGTAAACGCCAGGAATTTCACAGATTGATTCCTTTATTTTTCTTGAAAGCTCGCTGTCTACCCTTTCACCTATCATGCTGTCTACGGTTTCCCGAAGCATGTCTATACTTGCCTTGATGATTACTATTGAAATGATGACTCCCAATATTCCCTCAAGTGATATGTGAAAAAATATTGAGATTATTGCCGCAATCAGAGTGGATAATGAAAGTATTGCATCGAAAAATGCGTCGCTTCCTGATGCCACAAGGGCCTGTGAGTTGATGCTTTCACCGACATTTTTAACGTATTTTCCAAGGGCGAACTTGACTGCAACCGCCACAGCAATGATTACGAGTGAAACTGTTGTATATGATGTTACGTCGGGATTGAATATCTTAGGCCATGACTCCATAAGCGCAGTGATACCTGCCCAGAGAACGATGGCTGCGATTATTACGGATGAAAAGTATTCGATCCTTCCGTATCCGTAAGGGTGGGCCTTGTCCGGGGCCTTTCCTGCAAGCTTTGTCCCGATGATTGTTATGATTGAAGACAGTGCATCGGTCAGGTTGTTGACCGCATCCAAAGTAATCGCGATGGAATTGACCAGAATTCATATTGTGGCCTTGAATGCAACCAGAATAAGGTTCACGATGATTCCTATGATGCTTGTTTTAACAATTTTATCTTGACGTGTCATGATTAAATATTGTTTAACATTATAGATAAATTAATATACAAAAGTTGAATAAATACAATTACGGAGGCATAACCATGTCAGTATATGATTTTACAGTAAAAGACGGTGACGGAAACGACGTTTCCCTAAGCCAATACGAAGGAAAAGTACTTTTGATAGTCAACTCAGCAACCAAATGCGGTTTCACTCCACAATATACGGAATTGAATGAAATCTACAATGAATTCAACGAGGAAGGATTTGAAATCCTTGATTTCCCATGCAACCAGTTCGGAGGCCAGGCACCTGGAACAACCGAAGAGATTACTGAAGTCTGCAGATCCAAATGGCTCGTTCCATACACAATATTTGAAAAGATTGATGTAAACGGCGAAAACGCAGACCCATTGTTCGAGTACCTTAAAAACGAACAGCCTTTTACAGACATTACAGGAAAAGGTGCAACCAAACTGAAACTTGTCTTGAAGGCCGTCGACAGGCACTACAAGGACAACAATGACATCAAATGGAATTTCACCAAGTTTCTGGTTGACCGCGAAGGGAATGCCGTTCGCAGGTTCGAACCTACCGAAGACTTGGGTGACGTAAAAGAGGCCATCAAGGCTCTTTTATAATTACTTTTTTTTTAAAATTTTTTATATGTCAATGAACAAATCTTAGAGTATGCAGCGGATAAAGTATTTTGATGCCTTAAGGTTTTTGGCAATTTTCGGCGTAGTTGCCCTGCACGTGTTTCAAAGCTTCAAAGATGTACCATTGGGTAGCATCAATGTGATGAGCTTTATTGAGATATTCGAGTTTGCAGTTCCGGTATTTCTAATGATAAGCGGAGCTTTGCTTTTGAATAGGGAAATGCCGATAGACGAGTTTTTAAAAAGAAGGTTTTCAAGGCTGACTTATCCGTTCATCTTATACATGATTATTTATGCAGCGGTTCTGTTTTTATTGATGAGCTTTGTTTCTGGATTTTCAGGCCTTGTTCATTGGCTTTCCAATTTGCCATTGAACTACAACTGGTACTTCTGGACTATAGCAAGCCTCTATCTTGCAATTCCTATTTTGGCCAAGTTCGTCAGGCATTCATCATTCAGGGAACTGGAATATTTCATCACAGTTCTAATTATTGGCTGCATATTCTATCAGATCACTCTTCTTTTTGGAATAATGCATTACATTGATTTGAACCTCTTCGTAAGCCCTATGGCTTATCTTGTTTTAGGATATTACCTTGCAAACAAGGACTTTAAGATAAGCACAAACAAAATCATTACAATAGCTCTGGCTTTATTTATATTAACAACATTATTCAAGATGTCAGGCCATATCCTGCCTGTTCCGATGCAGCTAATTGAAAACTACGAGGCAACAAGGTCAATGATACTCTCATCATACATTGACATGGGACTTCCACAGATCATTCAGGCCGCATCTGTATTTGTTTTCTTCAGATATGTATATGAAAGCAAAAGCGGATTTTATCTGGCTTTAAGCAACTTTTTGAATGGAAGCTTCACAAGCAAGTTCATCCTCTCTGTCAGCATGGCAAGCTACGGCATGTACCTTTTCCACCACACTCTGATTGAGCCTTTAAGGGAAGTCGTTAAAAACTATGCTTTCACAGGCCCTCAGACATTATTGCTGATAATCGTTTTGACAGTTTCAATCTTCATCATCTTATGGATAGTCGTGATGCTGATTAGCAAGATTCCATATATAGGAAAATATTCAGGATTCCACTAAGAAATATTATATTAACTAAAAGATACTTACATATTAACATGGGTTTTAAACAGAAGATTCGAAATATCAAGGATTGTAAGGACAATTCGTCAATATATGATGTATATTACAAAGAAAACATTGATGAAAGTTTAATATATTTCGAATCCAGAAATGGACGCGATTTTGCAGGAAACATTTTAAGGATAATTGAAGAGATTTCCACAGGAAGGTATGGGGACTTCAATATCTGTGTTTTTGCAAATCCTGCAGTCAAGCTCAAGATTGAGGAGTTCAAGAAAAACTACAACCTTAAAATAGACAGAATCATCACCTCCGAAAAGGAAGCCTCAAAGACTCTTGAGAAAGCCAAATACATTTTCACTGATTCCGGAATCCAGTACAAATATGTCAAAAGGGACGGCCAGGTCTTCATTGACCTGTGGCACGGAACCCCTTTGAAGCTGATGGGAATCGATTATGCCTCAGAAATAGCTTCAATTGGCCATATCCAGCACCCATTGCTTTCTTCTGATTATCTTCTATATCCGAATGAGTACATGATGGACATCATGCTTAGGGCATACCAGATTGAGAAAATCTATCCTGGAAAGATCATTCTTGAAGGATATCCGAGAAATGCCGTGTTTTTTGATGATAAAAGACGTTTAGAAGTGAAAGAGAAACTGGGATTTGAGGATAGGGAAGTCTTCATATACATGCCGACCTACAGGGGAGAAGTTCAAAAAATCGATGACAATAGGGATTTCATTGTGGAGTTTTTAGCCAAAATGGATGAAATGCTTGATGAAAATCAACTTTTGATTGCTAAGCTGCATCCGTATGACGAATCTAACATTGACTATTCAAATTTCAATAATGTGATTACGTTTCCTGAGGGCTTTGAGACATATGATGTTTTGAATGTTTGTGACGTTTTGATAACAGATTATTCTAGCGTACTTTTTGACTTTGCAAATACGGGAAAAAAGATAATCCTCTA
Organism: uncultured Methanobrevibacter sp.; assembly: GCF_947166415.1. Lineage (GTDB taxonomy): Archaea > Methanobacteriota > Methanobacteria > Methanobacteriales > Methanobacteriaceae > Methanocatella. Next base: position 13,864 of record NZ_CAMVEE010000006.1, read on the forward strand.
TAATTATGATGAGGAAAATTATTTATCTTCAAGAGGCATCTACATTCCGCTTGATGAACTGCCGTTTTCAAAGGTTCAGGATGCTGATGCATTGATAAACGAATTGAATACACCTAAAAATTATGATGATAATGACTTTTTGAAAAAGTTCTGTATTTTCGACAATATTGATGCCGCAGAAAGGCTTTGCAGGCACATATTCACCAATGAAAAGGTCTGTGAGGAAAGGGAAATCGAAAACTCCAAAGAAAATATCCTTATTTATCCCGGAAAGATTACAGATTCATTTATCAACTTTGCACAAACAATAAGTGAAAAGTACAATATATTCATCACATACAACCAGTGGGATGCATATTTCAAGGAAAACTGTGCCGAAATCATTGAAAGGCTTCCTGAAAATGTTGAATTGCTGCCGTTCAGATTCAACCTGACACTTACATTTGACGAAAAGAAGGATTACAATAGGTATTTCGCATCAAGTGACATGGAATGTCCGGACTCATTAAACAAACTGTTCAAAAGATCCTATGACAAGCAATACCAAAACATTGATTTCAAGGCAATAATTGACTTTGACGCCACCAATCCAAACGTTTCATCAATGTTTGCATTATCCAACTCCAATTCGGTCATATGGATTCATGAGGACACATTTAAAAAGGCAAACGCCAATGTCTTGAAAAATCTATTGCCGAAATTCGGGACAGTTGTGGCGGATTCATCCGAACTGGCCAAAAAAGTCAGGGAAATTTCTGATGAATACATTAAAATATCCGAAAATATTGAAGACATTCTCTTTTAAGTCAAGATTTTTAAAAGGATTTACTTGTTATTATTTAACTCAGATGCTCTTTGATTTATCTAATTCGATTAATCGAACTTTATTTATGAAAATTCACTTTTGGCTGGAGCTCTCCAATGTGATTTGAATAACATTTATGTACCATTAACATTAAACCTTATTATAATGATACATTACGTGATGATATATGGCTGAAATCGAATTGAAAGCTGAAAAGTTGAGCGAAAATGACAATTCAGAAAATGTGGAAATGAGCGAAGAGGAAATCTGGCTTATAAAGCATCTTATTGAAAAATATAATCCAAGAAAGATTGTCGAAATCGGCATTTCTGCCGGAGGAAACACAGTCAACCTGTTGAATTGGAAGGATGACAATGCCCAGCTGTTTTCCATTGACCTTGCAGAAAACTGGTATAAGGACAGCACAAAGCTATCCGGATTCATGGCCGATGATGTGGAAAACAAGAAAAACTTTAAGATATACAGGGGATATGATTATCTTGATGTTTATGAGGAGATTGGAGATGGCATCGATTTCATAGTGATAGACACAGTCCATGCCATGCCTGGTGAATTTCTGACTTACATACTTGCTCTTCCCCAGCTTAAGGACGGATGTGTTGTCGTTTTCCATGACATTCATTTGAACATGAAAAAAATCAAGAACAATAAGTTCAGGGATAATGAGGTCTCCATGTACTGCACAGGATTGCTGTACTCTTCAATAAGCGCCAATGAAAAATACAGTTTGCAGACTGATGTAATCTCCAATATCGGAGCGTTGATTGTTGATGATACCACACGAAACGGGGTTAAAGATGTCTTCAGAAGCCTATGCTCAAAATGGTTTAACTTTCCGGCTAACCTGAACCTTGACGGCTACCGGGAATATGTAAAGGAATATTATCCGATTGAATGCTATAACCTGTTTTGCATTTGCCTGGATTTCCAGGAAAAATACTTCAAAAATAAGGCCGCCGAAAGAAGGCAGTCCCTTCATGAATTGAAAGATAAAGAGGAAGAACTTGAATCCCTTCAAATGGAACTCGATTCAGCTAAAAAGGAAAATGAGCTGATTAAATCAACAGTCAGCTGGAAAATAACAAAGCCCTTAAGAGAGTTTAGAAAATTAATCAAATAGAAAATTCGGAGCTTTAATTTTTCGATATTTGCCGCTTAAGCTTGCATATATTCAGGGATTTCGCCTTTTTCTTTTGAAAAATAAAAGCCAACTTGAAAAATGACAAGGCAGTGTGCCCAAATTATCTAATTTTAAATACAATAATTTCCATATTTATTAATGTATAGTTACAGGAGTTTTTAAATGAAAACCAGAATAAGCGTTATTATTCCAATTTATAATGTTCATGAATTTTTAGAGGAGTGCATAGACTCCGTATTGGCCCAGACAATCAATGATTTGGAACTTACAGACGGCTATGAAAGAAACCTCCAAATCATTTTGATAGATGACGGATCCACTGACGATACCGCAGACATTGCAAAGGGGTATGTGGACAGATACGAAAACATAGAATATCACTATGAGGAAAACCAGGGATTGGGCCATGCAAGAAACTACGGATGCGAATTTGCAGTCGGGGACTACATAATATTCCTTGACTCAGATGACGTCATCTCACCCAATGCATACGAATGGATGTACACAGCAGCGGTTAAAAACGGAAGCGACATGACCATAGGAAACGTATGGCGTTTCAACTCCAAGGGAACAATGATGAGCAACATCCACCAGACAGCATTCAACGTGAAAAAGGAAGTTACACACATCACTGAATCTCCTGAACTCTTTTATGATACAACAGCATGGAATAAGTTAATAAAGCGCAGCTTCTGGGACAAACACGGCTTCAAGTTCCCTGAAGGAATATTATATGAGGACATACCTGTAACAATGCCTATGCACTTTCTTGCAAATAACGTTTCAATAGTACATGAAAACTGCTATTTGTGGAGGATAAGGGAAGGAAAGTCAAAATCCATCACACAGACAACAGCAGAAACCAAGAACCTTACAGACAGGCTCTCTGTAATGAGAATGGTTGACAAGTTCTTTGATGAAAACGTGGCTGATGAGTATCTTCATCATGTAAAGACCATGAAATGGCTCAAAATAGACTTGAAGATATTCATAAACAAGCTCAAAAGCCTCAGGGAAGATGAATCACAGGAAATCATCAGGATGCTTCAGGAATACATCAATGAAAACATTGACAGAAAAGAGTTCCAGAACCTGAACGAATTCGATGAACTGGAATACGAATACCTTATGGAAGGTGACTTCAAGAAGCTCTATGACGTATTGAATTTCGAATTCGATACATTGAAGGTGACAAAGGTATATCAGAAAGGTGGCCATGTGATGTTTGACGCCGATAAGAATTTATTTAAGAAATCACCATTCACAATCGACAGATACGTGAGGGAAAACGTCAATTTCAAATACCTTCAGGAAGTCAAGTTCGGCGAGGAAAATGTTGAAATCAGAGGATTCTGTGTAATTCCAGGTTTGAACATCGACAATTACTCTGACAGAGAATATTCATTCGAGCTTGTAAATGCAAAAAGCAGGAAAAGGATTCCTCTTGAATATGAGGATGTCGAAACCGGAAGCCTCACTTCATTCGACATACGTTTCGGAAGAAGGTTCTCCTATAAAAAGGCAGGCTATAAGATAAACATTCCATATTCCAAGTTCTACAACAATCCTGACTTTACAGGAGAAAACAGGATTATGGTTTCATTTACACAACAGGGCATCAATCACAACTTCTTTGCCGGATCAGCCAAGGTAAACGTTCGCGATTCAAGTAACATGCAGGCTAGGATATATGAAAATACCTATTTCAGATTCAAATACACACTTAAAAACGAGATAATCATTGAAATATTCCCATTGAAGAGAAGCTACGATAAGGTTACAGTAGAAAACGGCAATCTGTGCATACACTCACCTCAATTTAATGGCGACCTCTTTGTTTACTATCCTGAAGATTCCCTGAACTGCGAAGTCAAGATGAAGTTTGACTGGGATGGCGAGAACAGCATTTATTCAATCGGAATCGACCAGCTCAGGAACATAAAGGGAAAGATAATCTATGAGGATGGTGAAACAGCCGTTTACACTTCAAAGGACCTCCTTGCTTTCGCCACACCGCAGGGTCAGGTAATAATTGACCCTTCCAAGGACTATTACATGGACATTTATAAGTATGAAAACACTACCTTGGTATCAGACGTTAAGCAGAACGGAGGCAGATTTGAAATAACAGCCAGGCTCATGTCAAAGCAATCAGCTGATTTGCAATCAGCAAAACTTTACTTCAAGGATGCATTGAACCTGCAGAAATACCATGTAAGCGACGCCAAAGTTTCAGGCGATACGCTCATGTTCAATTTGGACCTTTCAGACAAGAGAGTTACCAAAAACCTCTACAAGGGAATGCATGACCTGTATGTGGGCTATGACGGTTTTGAAACTCCACTGCACATAGCATTCGATTATAACGAGACATATCAAAAAGGATTATATGATTACATTGTTCACAGGGAAGATGAAAGCAGGTTAAGGGTTAATACAATAAGGAACTGGCCAATATACGAGGACACTCCTGGAAAAAGGCTAAAGCATTCAAAACTAACCTACAGGGCATTTCTCAAGTTGCCTATCAACAATAAAAGAATCATATTCGAATCCATGTGGGGTTCAAAATACAGCTGCAATCCAAGATATCTCTATGAATTCATCAATGAGAACTATCCTGACTGGGATTGCATATGGGTTTTGGGAGATGAGCACATTCCAATCAACGGATCAGGAAAGAGAGTCAGAAGGTTTTCCGTGAAATACTTCTATTACCTTGCGACTTCAAAGTTCTTTGTAAACAACGTCAATTTCCATGAGCATTACGTCAAAAGGCCAGGCCAGATTGAAATCCAGACCATGCATGGAACACCTTTAAAGACCCTGGGACTGGACGTTCCCGGTGATTTCCCAACCAAGAAAAGGGAAGAGGAGTTCATAGAAAAATGCAGCCATTGGGATTACCTCACCGTTCAAAGTGATTTCGTTGCAGACATATCCGAAAGATGCTTCCTCTTTAAAAAGGAATTTTTAAAATACGGATATCCTAGAACTGATATCCTTTATACAAAAAACAATGAAGATGACATTAAAAAATTAAAGGAAAAGATGGGCATTCCAATGGACAAGAAGGTCATTTTATATGCACCTACATGGAGATTGAAAAACAAGTTTGACATGATGCTTGATTTGGAATCCCTTAAAAAGTCACTTTCAGATGAATACGTGCTGATTTTAAGGCTCCACCATTTCTCGGCCGAAGGATGGAAGCAGCCGCCTGAGGATGACTTCGTATATGACCTTACAGACTACGATTCAGTTGAGGAGATATACCTTATTTCAGATATCATGATTACAGACTACTCTTCAGTCATGTTCGACTATGCGATACTGGGCAGGCCAATAATCCTTTTCGCATTTGACCTTGCTGAGTATAGGGAAAAGCTCAGGGGATTATATGTCGACATTGAGGACAACACTCCAGGACCAATCCTATATACATCAAAAGAGGTTGAAGATGCTATATTGAACATTGAAGAGACCAAAGCCCAGTCCAAAGATTTGATGGACAGGTTCTGTGAGAAGTTCATACAGTATGAATGCGAAAACTCATCCGAAAAGATATTTGATGAAGTGATGAAAAAGCATGGAAATGAAGGCATATTGAACAAGGTATTGAGAAAGATAATGCCATGAATACTTAAAAATGGAACAGTTTAATAATTAATAATAATAAAAATAATAAGAAAGAGTTACTTATCGGTGAAAATTATGGATAAAGTAGGCGTTATTGGTGCCGGAAGTTTGGGAACTGCACTGGCACAAACAATAGCACAGAATGTTGATGAGGTTTGTCTGCAATTGAGGCGTGAAAATCTGGCAAAGGCAATTAATGAAACTCGCTTCAACACAGAATATTATCCTAATACAAGATTATTGGATAATATTACTGCTACAACTGATTTGAATGACTTGAAAGACTGCAAAGTAATATTTTTATCTATACCCTCATCAGCTTTCAGAACAACTTTGGAAAAGCTGAAAGATGTAGTTTCAGATGATGCCATTCTTGTTACAACAGCAAAGGGTATCGAGTATCCTTCACTAAAGACAATGGGAAATCTTGTTGAGGAATATTTCGATGATCAGTATGTGGCCCTTTCCGGACCTAATTTCGCATCTGAAATAGTATTGAACCAGCCGACAGTTTCAAACATAGCTTCAAAAAACAGGAAAAATGCCGAAACAGTCAAAAGGGTTCTCTCAACAGACCAGTATAAGGTGAAGATAATAGATGATGTGATTGGCCTTGAAATCTGCGGAGTGATAAAGAACATCAACGCCATTGCAAACGGGATCTGTGAAGGAATGAACGTCAATGAAAACGCAAGATATGGCGTTCTGACAAAAGGATTCGATGATACAATCAAGATTATTAAAAGTGTCGGGGGCATGGAGTCCACTGCAGGGGAGTACTGCGGATTCGGTGATCTGGTCCTGACATCAACATCATTTGAAAGCAGAAACCACACATTAGGAATGCTTTACGGCCAAAGATTGATTGTCGATGAGAAGGCAAGCGGAGTTGTCTTTGAGGGAAAGAACTCAATCATGGCAATTAAGGACATCTGCGATAATAACAATATCAAAAGCGTAATCGTAAACTTCGTATTTGATGTTATAGTAAATCAGATACCTCCAAAGATAGCATTTAGAGACTTATGGGAGAATATTGAATAGCTAGTGATAAATATGATAGGTGTAATATTGGCAGCTGGAATGGGCACAAGACTTATGCCACTTACCAAGGAAATTCCAAAAGCTTTATTGAAAATTAACGAAACCACATTGCTTGAAAGAATGATTATAAACTGCATTGATGCAGGAATATCAAAATTTATAGTCATTGTGGGATATAACAAGGACAAGGTCATTGACTTATGTCCAAAAATAGCTGAAAAATACGATATTGAAATAGAATGCATTGAAAACGATAAATATGAGGTTACAAACACATCCGTTTCCACATATCTTGCAAGCAAATACATAGAAGAAAATCCTGAAGACTTCATTCTGGTGAACGGAGACAATGTTGTTGACCCTGAAATAATCTCAAGAATCGCTGAATGTGAAAATACAGGAATGATAATTGACAATTACAAGGATTTGAATGAGGAATCATTCAAATTGATTATAGATAACGAAACATTCAATGAGGACAAGTCCATTTCAAACGGTGAAATCCACTCCATCGGAAAGGGCTTGGACATTCCGTCTTCAAGCGGAGAGTTCATTGGAGTTTCAAAAGTGATAAGCGAGGACATCAAAGATTTCAATCAGATCCTTTCCGGATTGATTGATGAAGACCCTCAAAATTACTACGATTTTGCTTATAAGGATTTAAGCAGAATCAAAACAATCGATTTTGTCCTAACCAACGGATTGAAATGGACAGAAATCGATGACCATACAGATTGGGAAAATGCCCAAAAACTTATTGGAGAATTAGAAAACTGAAAATTGTATTTCTTAAGGTGTTAAATAATGTATAAAAAGATTTTACTTCCAACCGACGGATCCGGTTATTCGGATGAAGAAGTTGAAAGGGCAACCAAATTGATTTCCGATGACGGAGAAATAATCATTTTGTCAGTTGCAGGCAAATTGACATCCTCTGCATTCCAGTCAAGGTCCAATGTTAGAAAAATCAACAAGGGACTTCTTAAGGAGGCTCAGGAAAATGTCAAGTATATGAAAAAGCTCTTCGATGGTGAAAAGCTCAATATCAGAACCATCGTAAAGCCAGGTTTTCCTGCAGAAACAATCATTAAGGTTGCTGAAGATGAAGAAGCGGACCTCATTATCATTTCATCTTCCGGAAAAAGCGGACTCCACAGGTTTATTCTTGGAAGCGTAACAGAAGAAGTTCTTAAAAACGCTGAAATCGATGTATTGCTAGTGCATAACAAATAGGTGTATTTAATGATAGACATGAAAAAGATAATAATTGCGGTAATTTTGATTTTGATTGTGGCAATAGGCGCATTTGTATTTATCTCTGCAAATTCACACGCCACCAAAATGGAAGTTACAAGCAATCACACTTTAAAAAACGGGGACTTTGTAACCGTGGTCTTGAAGGACCAATACAGAAACGTATACCCTAATCAAGTAATTGACGTTAAAATCTTGGATGATTCCGGTTGGGCAAACAAGTATAATGCAACCACAGACAGCAGCGGTCAGGCAAACATTGCATTGGAAGGTCTTGAAAACGGAAACTACACCGTTCATGCCAACTTCAATGGAACAATATTTTTATCCTCATCCAAAACTGTTTCTGATTTGGAAATTTATGACGGATACGGATAGTATTTAAGCTTTAAAAAACAGCTTAAATATACTATTTTTTTATAATCCACATTGGGGAATATCATGGTTGAAATTTCAGTTATAATGCCCGTCTACAATTGCGAAAATTATCTGGACGAATCAGTCCGCTCTATTTTAAATCAGACCTTCACGGATTTTGAGTTGATTTGTGTTGATGACGGGTCAAAAGACAACTCATTAAGCATTCTTGAGGAATTTGCAAAAGATGAAAGTCGAATGAAAGTGTTCCACCAGGAAAATAAGGGCGGTGGAATAGCTAGGAATTTTGCGCTTTCAAAAACCTCAGGCAGATTCATTTGCTTTGTTGATGCCGATGATATCCTTGATGAGGTTGCCTTAAATGAAACCTATGAATTAATAACTGAAACTGATGCTGATTTTGTAATGTTTAAGGCCATAAACTTTGATGATGATAAAAAGAGGTACTACGAAACCGAGTATTTTAGCATGAATGAGATATATGAAAGCGTTGGAAATGAGGCGTTTCATTACTCCGATTTGGGCGATTTGATTTTCAAGCTTTCCGTCACTCCCTGGGGAAAGCTCTACTCACGTGAACTTATTTTAAAATCCGAAGCGGAGTTTGCAGGGGGAATGTATCATGACAACAAGTTCTTCTGGAGGGCACTTCTAAATTCCGAAAAAATCATCTTTTACAACAAGTGCCTTTATACAAGAAGAATCCATTCCGAATCCCTTCAAAGCTCTGATGATGAAAAGATCCTTTACATATTCGATGCATTCGATGCCATATTCGACATATTTATTGATGAAGGGGAATATGAGAAATACAAGTATCGGCTGTACAACTGGAAGATGGACTCGTTTCACTGTAAGTTCTTCCAGATAAGGGATGATTTGAAGCCGATGTTTTTAAGGAGATTGAAGCAGGACTTCCTGAAGATGATTGAAATCGACGGCAAAGATGATGTTAAAAGCAACTTGAATTCTAATTATGAAAAGGTATTCCATGAAGTGATGGCCTGTGAAAGCGACATGGAATTCAAGCTTTTGGCCGAAAAGTATAATTTAAATAAGAAAGTTATTAAGTTACAAAAAGAAAATAATAGATTAAGAAGGAAAAATAGGGAAATTCTAAATTCCAGAAGTTGGAATATTACCAAACCTTTAAGGAAAATCAAAAATTTAAGGTGATTCAATGAAGATTACTGTTATCGGAACCGGTTATGTTGGACTTGTAACCGGCGCATGCTTTTCAAAAATGGGAAACAAGGTTTATTGCGTTGACATTGATGAGGAAAAGATTAACGGATTGAACAATAATATCCTGCCTATTTTTGAACCTAATCTGGATACAATAGTGAAGACTTCCCATGACAGGGGAGATTTGATATTCACTACAAGCATCAGGGAAGCTCTTGATGATACTGATATTGTGTTCATCGCTGTGGGAACCCCTCTTGGTGAAGACGGAAGCGCCAATCTTGATTATATTTATGCTGCAGCAGATGATATTGCAGATAACATCACTCACGATTCACTGATTGTAATCAAGTCAACAGTTCCTGTTGGAACATGCTTTGATGTTCGCGATAGGATTGAATCAGCTTTAAATAAAAGAGGCTGTGATGTGGAAATAGATATCGCCTCCAATCCAGAATTCCTTAAGGAAGGTAACGCCGTAAACGACTGCATGCATCCTGACAGAGTTGTAATCGGCGCTGAAAAGGCTGAAGTATTTGAAAGGTTAAAGGATTTATATTCATCATTCGTTCAAAACCATGACAGGTTTGTCCTTATGGATGTGAAAAGCTCTGAAATGACCAAATATGTTGCAAATGCAATGCTTGCAACCAAGATTTCATTCATGAACGAGATGTCACACATCTGTGAAGCCACAGGTGCAAACATACAGAAGGTAAGACTTGGAATAGGATCAGACAAGAGAATAGGATATGATTTCATCTATGCCGGATGCGGATATGGGGGAAGCTGCTTTCCAAAGGACGTTCAGTCCCTGATCAATACCGCAAAGCAACATGGATACGAACCTAGGATACTGGCTGATGTGGAAGAGGTCAACAGGGAGCAGAAGATGGTTCTTGTAAACAAGGTAATAGACAGGTTCGGTGAGGACCTATCAGGCTTGAGCTTTGCAATCTGGGGTCTTTCATTCAAGCCATATACCGATGATGTCCGTGAAGCCACATCCCTTGTTGTGGTAAGGCAACTGATTGAAAAGGGTGCTTCGATAAAGGCATATGACTCACATGCAATTGATGAGTTCAGAAGGGCTGTCGACAACGAATATCTTGATTCAATAGAATTTGTAGACAGCAGATATGGAGCCCTTGACGGCTGTGATGCTCTAATACTCATTACCGAATGGAAGGAGTTCAGAAACCCTGATTTCAGCATTCTATCCGAAAGACTTAACCAGAAGGTTATCTTTGACGGAAGGAACATCTATGATAAGAAAATTATCGATTTGGGTTTTGAACTGTACCAAATTGGCTGTTAAACACCAATCTTTTTTTCTTATTTTCTTATTATTTTTAAATGAATTAATATTAATCTCATTTTCGAATAGATATTTTTCAGTATATGAATCTTGATTATTTGTAAATTTGAATATAAATACATAAATATATTGAAAAATAAAAAATAGTATAGTAGAAAAAATTCTACTGAGATAGTTATAACTATTTGGTGTTTTATATGAATAAAAAGATAGGTTTTATTTTAGCTTTAGTCGTAATATCCTTAGTGATGTTAGGTACTGTAAGCGCAGGATTTTTTGACTTTTTAGGAGGGAACAACGCCAATCAAACAGCAAATGATGAAAACACTTTCATTGTAGGTTTCGATGCAGAATTCCCACCTTACGGATATAAGGACGACAGTGGAAACTACACCGGTTTCGACTTAGACTTAGCAAAAGAAGTTTGTGAAAGAAACAATTGGACATTTAAAGCTCAACCTATTGATTGGGACGCTAAAGATGCTGAATTAGAATCAGGTTCTATCGACTGTATCTGGAACGGTTTCACAATCGATGGTAGGGAAAACGATTACACCTGGTCAAATCCTTACTTTGACAACAAACAAATATTCGTTGTTAAAAATGATTCAAACATCAAAACAATCGCTGATTTATCAGGTAAAACCGTAGAAACACAAAAAGATTCATCTGCTTTAGCTGCTCTTCAAGGTGACAACAAAACTATTGCAAGCACTTTCGCAACCTTAACCGAAGTTGCTGACTATAACACCGCATTTATGGATTTAGAATCCGGTGCATGTGATGCTGTAGCTATGGATATTGGTGTTGCAGAATACGACATCGATAAAAAAGACAACTCAGATGATTATTCCATCTTAAATGAATCAATCACTACCGAAAAATACGGTATCGGATTCAAAAAAGGAAATGATGCATTAAAAGACAAAGTACAATCCACATTAGATGAAATGTTCAAAGATGGTACTGTCGTAAAAATCGCAGAAAAATACGGTATTTCCCAAGATGCTTTAATCCAACCATAAATATTTAGTTAGAAGGGAGAAGTAGTAATGATATTGAGTATGGTTATACAACAGTTGCTTGAAGGTATGGTAACCTCAATAGAAATTTTCTTGCTTACTCTACTTTTTTCCCTTCCTTTAGGCCTTGCTGTGGCCGGAGGAAGAATGAGTAAGTTTGGCCCGTTGAGATGGCTCATGAAGATCTACATTTCTATAATGAGAGGTACACCATTGATGTTGCAGTTGATTATAGTATTTTTCGCACCGTATTATGTGTTCGGAATAAACCTTTCCAGTGATTACAGATTCATTGCAGTAATTATAGCATTCACTATAAACTACGCCGCATATTTCGCTGAAATCTACAGGGGAGGAATCGAGTCAATCAACAGCGGACAATATGAAGCTGCACAGGTTTTAGGCTACAGCAAGCTTGAAACATTCTTCATTATAATCATGCCTCAAGTATTCAAAATCATTCTTCCTTCAGTAACTAATGAAGTTATAACTCTCGTAAAAGATACATCACTTTCATTTGTTATTGCAATTCCGGAAATGTTTACAGTGGCAAAACAGATTGCGGCTGCCGATGCTTCAATCGCTGCATTGTTGGTTGCAGGTATATTCTATTATGTATTCAACGTGCTTGTTGCATTTGTAATGGAACACCTAGAAAACAGAATGGATTATTATGAATAGAGGGATATTATGAGTTTATTGGAAGTTAAAAATCTTAAGAAAAGTTTTGATGACAACGTAGTATTGAAGGATATTTCTCTTAATGTTGAAAAAGGTGAAGTTCTAGGTATCATCGGACCGTCAGGTTCAGGAAAATCAACATTGCTCAGATGCATTACAGGCTTGGAACATGAAGACAGCGGAGTAATCGATTTTGAAGGAACATTCGGTTTGGTATTTCAGAATTTCAATCTGTTCCCTCACCATTCTGTGATGAAGAACATTACCAATGCACCTATCAGGGTTCAGAAAAGAAAAAAGGATGAAGTTTATGAACATGCACGTGACCTTTTAAGGAAAATGGGTCTTGAGGATAAGGAAGACGCTTACCCTTGCGAGCTTTCCGGAGGACAGCAGCAAAGGGTTTCAATTGCACGTGCGCTTGCGATGAATCCGGACATTCTTTTCTTTGACGAGCCGACATCAGCGCTTGATCCTGAACTGACCGGGGAAATCCTCACAGTAATCAAGGAACTTGCCGCAGAGCACATGACAATGGTCATCGTTACTCACGAGATGGCTTTTGCACGTAACGTTGCCGATACAATAATCTTCATGGATGGAGGAGTTATTGTAGAGAAAGGAACTCCTGAAGAGGTATTTTCATCAGATAACCAAAGGATGAAAGACTTTTTGGGAAAATTCTATGATTAAGATATATTTCATATATCTTCTTTTTACTCTTTTTTTGAATAACTTTATTTAACATTGTGGATAAAGTATTATTAACTAATATTTACGTGAGGTTGTTAGTTATATGATATGTCCCAACTGTAAAAGTGAAAATGCAGAGGGCGCCAAGTTTTGCAAAAAATGCGGTGCTCCATTAAAGAAGACAATTAGTCATGAAAAAATGATTAATTCAATGAGCGGAGATAAGTCTGACAATACCACAAAAATCATTATAGCTGCATTAATCATTATAGCTGTTGTCTTGGCAGGTGCATTCATTTATCTGCAGACTTCAGGAAACAGCGCGTCAACACAGCATTCCAGTGATGCGCAAAATGCCGCATCCAGTATCAGCAACAACAATGCAGCAGATTCATCACAGCCATCACAGGCTACACAATCCAGCTCATCTTCCCAACCGTCACAGTCCTCTTCAAACATGAAAATCTTGGGAGGAACCTTTTCTACCGGAAGTGAACTGGAAGACAAGACTTATGCACATATTAATGTAGGACGTGAAAATGCAGGCAAAAGCGTTATCGTTCAAATATGGTATTCAAGAGATGGAAATACCTTAAATCATGGAAATATGGTTCCTGTTACTGTTGATTCTAGTGGTTATCTTGATGTATCCAGTGCTGATGCATATGCATATTATCCGGACTTTGCTGAAATCAACTTATTCGACAGCAACTCCAAACTTCTGGATACACAAAGCGTTTCATTATCTCCAACCAGTGGTACTCAAAGCTTTTAGCTGAGTACACTTTTTTTTATTTTTTTAAATCCTCTTTTCAATAGCTATTTATAAGTTCAGCTATATAATTTAATTTAGTTTTTAAAGACAATTATTTGATTATGGTGCAGTCATGTCTCTTAAGGATAGGATATTGGAAAAAAGTGGCAGTTACAATTATTACAAGGATAACTATGGCCGCCTAAAAAAGCAGCTTAAAACAAAAAACAGCAAGATTAAGGATTATGAAGCTCTTATTCATAGTTTTGAGACAAGATTCGACAAATCAGATGGTCTGAAAAAGGATGCCAAGGATATAAACATTGCATATGTACTGTATGCGTTTCCTATCCATTCCCAGACATTCGTTGTAAATGAAGTCAGATGGCTTGTGGAAAACGGATATAATGTTGTCATATTCACCAAAGCGGATTCCGACAAGCCGGTTGAACTTGACTTTGCTGTTGAAAATTACAGGTTCTCCAATACCACCCAACTGGAAGCGCTCTTTTTAGAGCATGACATAGACATTGCACACACTCATTTTATCTATCCCATGTGCACCAACTTCACATATCCGGTTTGCGAAAGGCTTAAAATGCCTTTTACAGTGTTCGTCCATGCATATGACATATTCAGAAAGGACAATGATGAGCGAAACAAGATTGATGAGATAAGCAATTCCGAGTGCTGCAGGGCAATATTTACCTTAAGCGAATTTCATAAAGATTACCTGCTTGAAAGGAATGTGCGTGAAGATAAGATTGTAATCACAAAGCAGGCAACAAGCTATGAACTCGCCCCATTGGCCAGAACGGATAGGAAAATCAAAAACATCATTTCAATTTCAAGATTTGTTGAAAAGAAGGGTCTCGATGTTTTAATCGATGCGGCCAAGCTTCTTGAAGATGAGGATTTCACCTTTGAGATATATGGATTCGGTGACCTTCACAATCAACTGCAAAGCCAGATAGATGAATTGGGATGCAGAAACATTTCCATTAAAGGAGAGCTCCAACCTAATGAGGTTCAGGATAAACTGATGGAAGCAGACCTGTTGGCCGCCCCATGCAAGATAGCCAAAAACGGGGATATGGATGGATTTCCGACAGTAATCTTTGAGGCCATGGCATGCGGCCTTCCATATGTAACCACAAAGGTTTCCGCAATTCCAGAAATAGTTGAAGATGGCGTGAACGGTTTTATAACAGAGCCGGCAAGCCCTGAACTCTTTGCTCAAAAAATCATTGAAGTGTCAAGATTATCCAGCGATGAACTCTTTGAAGTGATAAGGAAAGCCCAGGAAGATGTGGAAAACATCTCCAGCGTTGAAAAGACAATGAACAGGTTCATCGATACAATCAAAGAATAAGTGTTTTATTATGAATTTAAGTAAAATCATCAACAATAAATTCAAAAGCAAATACAGATTTACATTTTCTATTATTATAGCCGTCTATAATGCCGAAAAGTATTTGGATGAAACCATTCAGTCAATATTGTCACAGTCATTCAAGTTCAATAAGGTTCAGGTCATTCTTGTAGATGACGGATCCACAGACGGCTCAGGGGATATCTGCAACAGATATATGGAAAGATATCCGGACAATTTCATATACCTATACCAGAAAAACCAGGGACAGTCAGTTGCAAGAAACAACGGCTTAAACCATGTTGAAGGAAAATTCGTCAACTTTTTGGACAGCGACGATTTATTGGAGACTAATGCATTGAAGGATGTTTACCAGCATTTCAAGTCATGGGGAAGTAAAATTGACGTGATTTCAATTCCAAGATTCACGTTCGGCCGTGTTAGCGAACCTGCGAAGTTTTATGATAAATATATGGAAAGCCGTGTAGTCGACATAGTGAAGGAATATGACTTTCCTCAGGTTTCAGTGAGTGCGTCATTCATCAGGACAAGCTCCATCGAGGATAAGTTCAACCGCGATTTGGTGATATCAGAGGATTCACTTTTTTTAAACAAGATCATACTTAAGAAATGCAGATTCGGTGTTGTGGGCACTTCAAGGTACATGTACAGGAAGCGTGAAGATGAAGACTCCACAATTGATACAAGAAAATCAAGAAAGGAATATTTCACGCCAAGAATGGAGATGTATTTCAATGAACTGATACTTGAATCACAGAATAGGCATAGAAAGGTCTTGAAATATATCCAAAACGTGCTTTTGTATGATCTCTACTGGATGCTTACACAAAATAGCGAAGTCGGAGTGCTTGATGATGCTGAAACCGAAGACTTCTATGAGCATATTCATGACGTTTTCCAGTATATCGATGATGATGTGATTCTATCACAAAGCTACAGGAAATCATTGAAATATCACATGCTCAGCGTAAAATACGGCAATGAGGATTTTGACGTGAAAGATGACATTCTGCAAATCAATAGCAGGGACTTTGACAGGCTCGCCAATTACGCAATACACATTACGGATATTAAAAAAGATTCAAATAATGTGAGAATCGACTTTTATTATGAATTTTACCCTATTGATTTTGGCCTGAAGGCATCCGCTGACGGCAATGAATATGATTTGGATTTCAAATCAGTTGATGAAACCATTTCAATGGGAAGATGCATATTGAACAAATATTACTATTCCATCACTTTGGGAAATGAAAAGGAGATTTCATTTAAAAGAATGATGTCAGGTGATGAATATCCTGTTAGACTAATGGATGAAGCTGAAAATGATGGCTTTGATATAAGCGATTACTCCATAACAATTAGAAATTGATAACATGATTCTTGATAAGATTAAAAGCAAACTGAAAAGGGAAAAGAAGATAAAGAATTTGAGGGACATTAAGGTAGCCCTCATTGCAGACCAGTTCACCTATGACTCATATAAATATGAATTCAATGCAATAACAATAAACCCTGATGACTGGAAGGAGAAATTCAAAACTGAAAAGCCTGACATATTCCTCTGTGAATCAGCATGGGACGGGCATAACTTTGAAGGTCTCTACGGCCCTTGGAGAGAAAAGATTTATCAGAAGCTGAATGAAAAGGAAAACAGGACAATTCTTTTTGAAATCCTGGAGTACTGCCGTAAAAACTCAATTCCTACAGTTTTCTGGAACAAGGAGGACCCTCCACATTATAAAGATCACAGATTGTCATATGCAGACACCGCAAGCAGGTTCGACTATATATTCACAACCTCTGCAAACTGCATCAAGCATTACAAAAAGGACTTCAATCATCCTCATGTATATTCCCTGATGTTTGCAGGCCAGCCTAGGCTGTTCAATCCATTAAACATGTCAGGAGAGACAATAGAGGATGTTGTCTTTGCAGGTTCATATTATGAGGACAAGCCTGAAAGGGCAAGGCTTATGGATGACATCTTCGACAGGCTCATTGCCGAAGGCGTTAACTTGAGAATCTATGACCGCCAGCATTTCAAAAACTGGGGAAACTATCCTGAAAGGTTTCAGGCATATACACTACCACCTATTGATTATAAGGATACTGCAGATATCTATAAGAAAATGAAATGGGGACTTAATTTTAACATAGTTACTGACTCAGAAACCATGTTTGCAAGAAGGGTTTTTGAATTAGCTTTAAGCAATGTGTACATCATCACAAACTATTCTTTGGGAGTATGTAAAATATTCGATGATAACATTTTTGTCTTTGACCGGGAGGAGGGAATACCTGACTTCACCAAAGACTATGAAAGAGAAAGAATGAATAACCTATACAATGTTCTTGAAAACCATACCTACAAGAACAGATGGAAACAGGTCCTTGATACAATCGGATTTGAATATAAGCAAGACCCAGAAGACATTGCAGTCATATACAGGCTGGATGATGAAAGTGAAATGGATGCAATCATTAATGATTTCAACAGTATAGATTATCCTGAAAAGACCCTCAACATCATCGCTGATGAAAGCCTTAAAGGTCTTAAGGAAAAATATGGCGCAATCGATGGAATCTATCCAAGTTTGGATAAACTTAAAAAAGACATTTCCACCCAATATCTAATCCTGATTGATGGTGCCATCGATAATGACTTTATCAGAAAGGCAATTTTGCACTACCAGTATCTTGACAAGGACATTGCAATAGCAGAAGGTAGCGATAAATTTAGCTTAAACGCTGAAAAGGGCATTGAAAACAAGGTAATTCCTTTAAGAAATTATGATCTCATTGAAGATGGAGAAATCAATGTTTATTATATCTAAATCAATCATATATTTTGCGATAGATCACGCTCAAGATGAAGATAAACAGATAGCTATTTTTGAATTATTAAACATTATTTTGTTTATTTTTCGATTTTATAATAAATGTAGTTAAATATGATGAAAAATAAAAATATACAGTAATATAATTAAATTTAAGAAAGATTTAAATTACATGGGATAAAAATAATATAATAATTTAAGGGAGTGATTTTTATGAAAGTATGTATTATAGGTCAAGGATATATCGGATTGCCGACTGCAGCATTGTTTGCAAAAAATGACTGCGAAGTCGTTGGTGTGGATGTTATAGAATCCGTTGTTGAAATGTTGAATAAAGGTGAAATCCACATCGAAGAGCCTGGACTTGGCGAAATCATTAAGACAGCTTTGGATAAGGGAGTATACAAGGCAAGCTTAACTCCTGAAAAGGCTGACGCATTTATCATTACCGTACCAACACCATACATAGTCGAAAACTACAGCTGCGATTTGAGTTACGTAATCAGCGCATGCGAATCAATTTTACCGTTTGTTGAAAAGGGCAACACCATTATCGTTGAATCCACTATCGCTCCATTATCAACTGATGAAACCGTAAAGCCTATATTTGAAAATGCCGGCTTTACCATTGGTGAGGATTTATACCTTGCCCATTGTCCTGAAAGGGTGCTTCCAGGTCAAATCATATATGAATTGGTTAACAACAACCGTATTATTGGAGGAGTCACTCCTGAATGTTCCAAAAAGGCCGCTGAAGTTTACGGCCAATTCGTAAAAGGTGAATTGATGCTTACTGAAGCAAAAACCGCGGAACTTTCAAAATGTATGGAAAATACTTTCCGTGACGTCAATATCGCTTTGGTAAATGAGCTTACCAAAATCTGTGCTGAAATTGGTGTAAACGCATTGGACGTTATTGAAGTTGCAAACAAGCACCCTAGAGTAAACCTTCACTCACCGGGACCTGGTGTTGGAGGACACTGCCTTGCAATCGATCCATACTTCATATATGCAAAAGCCCCTGAAACCGCAAAGATAATCAAGTTGGCACGTGATACCAACAGATCAATGCCTGGCTTTGTGGCTGAAAACGTCAGAAAGATTATTCCTGATGGAAAAATCGCAGTTTTAGGAATATCATACAAAGGAAACACTGACGATGACAGGGAAAGTCCTGCATATGAGATAATCGCTTTGCTTGACAACGATTATGAAATAGCTGTACATGACCCTCATATAGACAAGGAAAATCTAGTAGGTTTTGATGAGGCGATTGACGGTGCGGACTTGATTCTAGTTCTATGTGATCATGATGAGTTCAAGAAAATGGACTACGATTTAATTAAGGACAAATCTTCCAAACCAATTATATTCGATACCAAAAACGTTGTTGAGGATGTCCCTGAAGACATAACATTATACAACTTCGGAAACCTATACAAATTAAACTAATCATTTGGTTGTTATCATGAGCAAATACAAGCTGACAGCAGAACTGCAGGACTCAGTGGACAATGTAATGTCCAGTCTTGTAGATAACATCATCAAGCTTAAAATGGATGAGATTGATGATTATGAATTTCCGTTGGATGAGCCTTTCGGACTCCAGATAATCCATAATGATGAGATATACTGCTTCATGATCAGGTTTTCATCCACAAACAAGAATTTTATCTGTTTGGGTCCTGGAGCCCATAACAGGGATGTGCTGGACAAGAATGGAAACGTGAAAAAACCTCCATTTTTCGTCCGTTGGTCCTGGTATAAGCACCTGGAAGAGTCCACTATTGCATATGCAGACCCTATGATGTTTCACAGCGATGAAATAGTGATTACCTGGTTTACCGGTGGTGAAAACCATTGGCAAATGGAGGATGTTGCTGCAATCATTGAAAAGCTTGCTGAAAACCAGAAGGTAATTAATGAAAACATACTCTTTTTCGGCTCATCCGGTGGCGGCTTTTCATCAGTGATGCTTGGAACATTGATAAAAGGTTCAAAAGTCCTTGTCAATAATGCTCAATTCTTTGTCATGAATTACGGAAAGCAGTTCGTGGACAGGATATTTGAACTTTTGGAAGTTGAATTCAACGGACTTTCAAGAGAGGAAATTATTGAAAAGTACAAATTCAGAATCGATGCTCTTGAACTGTTCAGAAGGGAAAAGTACACTCCGCCGATAACATATTACATCAACTCAAAGGCTAAAATCGACATCAAGCTGCAGCTTCCACCATTGGTCGACGGATATTTTGACATATACGGGGTAAACCCATTAAAGATTATTTTATATGAAGATCCTGAAATCGAAAGGCCTCACAATCCGTTGCCTACAGATGAAACCCTTGATATAATTCGTCTTTTCTGCAATAATAATTTGTATAATTCTGGCGATGAGGGCGATGATGGAAACATTATCCCGAAAGGACATTTCGACGATTCAATCATCAACGATGAACTCGAATCCAAAAACCGGGAAATTGCAAAATTGAAAAGTGAGCTTGAAAGCATCAAATCTTCCAAATCCTATAGAATTTTAAATAAATTCAGATAAACAATCAACTCTTTTTTTTTACTTATATTTTTTAATAATATTTATTAGTATTGAATAATAGAAATTAAAATAATATAAGATATTTATCGAATGTTTTCGATATTATAGATTTATTTTAATAGGAATTGTTGGTGTAAATAATGGATAGGTCAAGAAATTGGAAGGAACTCCTGGAGATATATAAGCTACAGGATAAAATCGAGTCATTGGAAAAGGAAAACAGTGAGCTTAAAAATAAAAATGCTCATTTCAAATCCAGCAAGGCATACAGCACATGGATGAAATCCTCTGAATTCAAGGGAAAAATTAAGAAAACCAAGAAATCAGGCCCTAAAGTTAAGAATTTAAGGGACATCAAGGTAGCAATAATCGCCGATGAGTTTACCTTCAACTGCTACAGGCATGAATTCACTCCTTTGCCTATCACTCCTAAAAACTGGAGGAAAGTATTTGCTGAAGAGGAACCTGACTTATTCTTCTGTGAATCCGCATGGAGAGGCTATGACGGCATCAATAAGGATCCTTGGAGATATAAGGTTCCTAAAGTATATACAAGAAAGGATCAGAGCAATAGAGATGAACTTTTTGACATACTCAAATACTGTAAAGCAAACAACATTCCAACCGTATTCTGGAACAAGGAGGACCCATTCCATTACAAAAACGATAAGATTTCCTATGCTGATACTGCAAGGCATTTCGACTACATATTTACAACTTCCCAGCAATGTGTAGAACAATATAAAAAGGATTTCAATCATCCTCACGTCTACAACCTGATGTTTGCAGGACAGCCTACCATATTCAACCCAATGAAACTGACCGACGAGGAAGAGGAAAGGGTCGTTTTTGCAGGTTCCTATTATCCAAACCACCCTGAAAGGTCAGCGCTTATGGAAGTAATTTTCGATAAGATCATTGACCAGTGGGACGGAAAGCTGAAGATATTCGACAGAATCTACTATGAGGCATGGGCAGACTATCCTGACAGGTTCAAGCCATACACATATCCTCCGATTCCATACGAGCAGACTGCCGTGGAATACAGAAACGCCAACTGGGGATTGAACTTCAATACAATCACAGACTCAGAAACAATGTTTGCAAGAAGGGTATTCGAATTGGCTTTGAGCTATACATACATCATAACAAACTATTCAGTAGGTGTTGAAAAGATTTTCGGTGACAACGTATTTTTCTTCGACAAAATGGATGAACTGCCGGATTTCGATTATGATAACGATGAAATGAAACTGGATAACCTGTATAATGTATTGAGAAACCATACATACACCATCCGCTGGAAACAGATATTGGATACCATCGGAATGAAATATAAGGAAGACTCAATTAATGTCGCCTGCGTCTATTATGTGGACTGCGCCGATGATATAGAAAAGGCAATCGCTAAATTCAAAAATATCAATTATGATAAAAAATATCTGAAACTGGTAATCAACGATGACAGCTTCACAAACAATGATGTTGACAAGGCATATAACCAATACAGTGAAATCGACAGGATATACTTCAAGACAAAAGACATCAACAAGACCATCGCAAGCCATACAAATGCCGATTATCTGATATTTGTTGATGATGACATTGACCCTGAATTCATCAATCTTGCACTCTTGCATTACCAATACGTTAACAAAAGGATTGCTATAGGAATGAGTGACGATAAGTTCAGATTGGCTGTTGAAACTGATGGATATAACAAACTGTTACCTAATAAATTGTTTAAAAACTTTAATAAAGAAATTGAGGTATATTACATATAGATAAGGGTGTTTGCATGTATATAACTGATGATCTTATAGACAAAGTAACAGCATCAATGGGTGATTTGGTGGATAATGTCATCAAGGTCGATTTCGATGACATTGAAAGCTATGATTTCCCGCAGGATGTACCATTCGGTTTGATGACAGAGCGTCACAATGAATTGTACTGCTTAATTATCAGATTTTCATCTAAACACAAGAATTTCATGTGCATGGGTCCCGGAGCCCATCCGAGAAACAAGAAGACCAAAGATGGAAAGGACATTGATCCTCCGTTCTTTGTGAGATGGAAATGGTACAACTACTTTGATGATTCCGTAATTGCATATGCAGACCCGGTAATGTTTCACGATGATGACATCACTCTTACATGGTTTGCCGGAAATAAGGATTACTGGCCACTGGAAGACGTTGCAGAAATCATAGAGAAATTGGCGATTAACCAAGAGGTTATGAATGATAACATAATGTTTTTCGGTTCATCAGGAGGAGGATTTTCCTCAGTGATGCTCGGCGCATTGGTAAAGAATTCAAAGGTACTGGTCAACAATCCGCAGATGTTTGTATTGAATTACTATAAAACTCATGTAGATACCTTAATGAACTTATTATGCAAAGAATTTGAAGGAATTTCTCGAGAGGAGATTATAAGCAAAATCAGATATAGGCTTGATTCAATTGAATTATTTAAAAGGGAGGACTATGCTCCACCTATAACAGCTTATATTAACATTAAATCATGCAATGATGTGGAATCTCAAATATTCCCATTCATAAAGCAATATTATGATTTTGAAAATCCGGTTTACTTGAATGTTATCTATTATCATGATCCTGCTGTGCCGAAGGCACATGACCCCCTTCCGACTCCAGAAACTCTGGACATCATATGGGAATTTGCAGCTAACTATCTGAATAATAGTGAAGAAACAATAAAGGGTAATGAAGACCGTGTATTGGATAAAAGAAACAGTATTGAAGTATTGACTGATGAACTGACTGATTTAAGATATCAAAACAAACAATTGAATAGGCACAAGGTTAGATTCAAAAAACAGATTAGTGAATTATCAGATAATAATCGTAAATTGAACTGGAAAGTTGATTCACTTAGAAATTCAAACAATAGACTGAAAAACGAAATAGAAACCAGAAAAAAAATCCAGAAATCTCAGGCATTTGAGGTAAACAAGTATAAAAAAAATCTGGATGAAATTAAATCCGCAAAAACATATAGGCTTTGGCAGAAGTTTGCAAAGCTTAAAAGAAAGATTAAATAAGGGGGTGTGGTTAATATGTTTGAAGAGTTATGCAGTAAAAATAAAACAGTTGCAATTGTAGGATTAGGTTATGTAGGTTTGCCTTTAGCCGTTTTGTTTTCCAAAAAATATGATGTCATAGGTTTCGACATCGATGATGAAAAAATCGAGTTATATAAAAGGGGAATTGACATGACCTGTGAACTGCCTGAAGGCAGTTTAGAAAATTCAAGCATAAGATTCACATCCGATGAAAATGACCTGAAATCCGCATCATTCATCATAGTATCTGTTCCAACCCCAATTAATGACAACAACAATCCCGATTTCAGATTCGTCATATCAGCATCAGAGGTTGTAGGAAGAAATCTGCAGAAGGATTCCATAGTCGTATATGAGTCAACCGTATATCCCGGTGTGACTGAAGACTTATGCATTCCTATTCTGGAAAATGAATCTAATCTGAAATGCATTGATGATTTCAAGGTAGGATATTCTCCTGAAAGGATCAATCCGGGCGATAAGAAAAACAAGGTTGAAAACATTACCAAAATCGTTTCAGGAATCGACGATGAATCCCTTGATGTGATTTCTAAAGTCTATGATAATGTTTTGAACAATGGAGTTTATGAAGCCGATTCAATAAAAGTTGCTGAAGCCGCCAAGATTGTTGAAAACATTACTCGTGACGTTAATATTGCACTTGTAAATGAATTTGCAATGATTTTTGACAAGATGGGAATCAATACTGTGGACGTCATAGAAGCTGCAGGAACCAAATGGAACTTCCAAAAATATTATCCTGGCCTGGTTGGAGGGCACTGCATAGGTATTGACCCGTATTATCTTCTATACAAAAGCAAAAAATTGAATTTCAATCCTAAATTGATTGAAGTGAGCAGGGAAATCAATGAAAACCTATCCGATTTCATTATAAAGAATATCATTTATCAGATGATTGAAAATGATGTTGTTGTTAAGAAGTCCAAGGTTTTGGTTTTGGGCATAACATTTAAGGAGAATTGCAATGACATCAGAAACAGCAAAATAATCAATGTCATTAATGAATTGGATAAATTAGGAATAGATATTACTGTTTCAGACTATTTTGCTGATGAAAATCAAGTCAAAAAGATATATGGAATTGATTTGAAAAATGATTATGATGGACAGTATGATGCAGTCATAATCGCGGTGGCTCATGACAGGTATAAGGAAATTACTTATGAGCAACTTGTAAATCTATCAAAAAACAAGCCTATCGTCATAGACTTGAAATCTATCCTTAGTGAAGACATTAGAAAAAATGAAAATATAAGCTATTGGTCATTATGAATATTTTAAGGGAAAATCATGTCTATTAAAAATAAAATCTCATTCCACAAAAATACTGAAAGCAAACAAGGAACTTTCAGGGAATATGAAGATGGAATCAGCGTCATCATACCTTCATATAAGGCTCAAAATCATATAAAACCCCTTTTGGATTCCCTAGAAAAGCAAACCTTGAATCCGTCAAGTTTTGACTTGATCTTTATTTTAAACGGTGAGCTTGACTCAACAATTTACATTTTAGAGGACTTCATGAAAAGAAATCCTGAACTGAATGTTCTTGTTACATTCACCAGTGTTGGCGGTGTTTCAAATGCAAGGAACCTGGGTCTTTCAATTGCAAAAAGGGAATTTGTCACATTTGTCGATGATGATGATTTTATAAGTCCAAATTATTTGAAAAAGCTTTATCAGTATTCCAAGCCAAACAGAATAGTCATGACCAATTTTATGGACGTGATAGAGGAAACTGGTGAAAAGATAGAATCAAGAGTAGTTCCATTTTCCGTCAGCCAGCACGGATTGATTGAAAATGCTTATGTTGACTTTCAATCACTAATCAACGTTACAGTTGCAAAAATCATTCCCACATATGCCGCAAAGCAAGTTGAATTCAACACGGCATTAAGAAGTGGAGTGGACGTATCATACTATTCAAGGCTATATGCCAAATTTGACTTTGAATTTTACTTCATTGATAAAAAAGAAGAAGCCACATATTACAGAATCATCAGATCCGGGTCAATTTCAAGGCAAAAATTGACTTTTGACTTTAATGTAATTCAAAGGCTGCAGGTCATTGACGATATAAACAGGGCATTCGAATATACTGATGATGAAATCAAAATAGATTATTTGAAATTAAGAACACTTGGGCAGTGCAGCTTCATGATCAGATATCTGAGGGAATATCCTGAAGACAAGCAAAGGGTCATTGATGAAATTGAAAAGCACAATCTAACATATTTCCCATATGAAAAATTGCCATGAGGACTTCATAAATGCCAATGGATGATTTAAATGAGTATTAAGGATAAGTTTTTAAACAAAAGCAACAGCTTCAAGTTTTATAAGGAAAACTATGAGAAACTGAAAAACAATGAAAAGATTCTTAATGATGAGCTTGAAAAGAGTGGAAAATCAATCAAATCTTTGAAATCAGAATTGGATTCAAGCAAAAAGGAATGTGACAGCCTTAATGAAAAGATATCTGAGTTAAATAAGTCCATTGAACTTTTAAAACAAAGGGTGGATTATTCCAATGAGTTTTATAAGACTGATTTGAAAGATTTGAACATTGCATATGTATTAAATTCATTTCCTAACGTTTCAGAAACCTTCATTGTTAATGAAGTAAAATGGCTTGTTGAAAATGGATATAATGTTAAGGTCTTCATGAAAACAGATGCCGTGAAATTTGTTGAAATAGACTTTGAAGTCGATATCATCAAATTCGATTCCATGGAGCATTTGGAAGAGCTGCTGGTGGACAATAAAATTGATATTATGCATACCCATTACGCATTTCCAATCTGCAATAACATTACATATCCAATTGCAGAAAAGCTATGCATTCCGTTCACGTTCTTTGCCCATGCCGTAGACATATTTGCTGAAAGAAGCAATGAACTTAACAATATAGCTGAAGTAAGCAGATCCAAATATTGCCTGGCCATTTTTACATTAAGTGAATATCATAAGAATTATCTCATTGAGCGCAATGTCCCTGAAAGCAAGATAGTCATCACGAAACAGGCTACCGGATATGAAATTGTAGATATAAAGCCTAAATCCAACAAAATTAAAAGAATAATTTCAATTTCAAGATTTGTTGAAAAGAAAGGTTTGGACGTGTTAATAGATGCCGCCAAAATGCTTGAAGGCGAAGATTTTGTGTTTGAGATATATGGTTTCGGCAAACTCCAATCAGATTTACAAAAACAAATCGACGATTTGGAGTGCACTAACATTTCTATCAAAGGCGAATTAAAACCCTCTGAAGTTAAAGACATATTGTTGAATTCCGATTTATTGGCATCCCCCGTTAGAATAGCTGAAAATGGTGATAGGGACGGTTTTCCAACAGTCATATTTGAAGCTATGGCAAACGGCCTGCCGGTTGTAACAACCAAGGTTTCGGCAATTCCTGAAATAATCAGCGATTACGACAACGGATTTATCATCGACCCGGAAAATCCTCAACTTTTAGCGGATAAGATTATTGAGATTTCAAAATTATCAAATGAAAAGTTATTTGAAATTAGAAAAAAGGCACAGGAAGATGTTAAAAACATTTCAAGTGTTGATAAGACCATGAACAGGTATCTTGATACAATTAAAGAGAAAATGTGTGATTGAATGAAATTTGGATTAATGTGTTATGATTATACAACCAATTTGGGCAATGAAATTCAAAGCATTGCCGCAAGAAGATTCCTGCCTAAAGTAGATTACTATATAGAGCATGAAAAATTGGAAAGGTTTGATGAGGATATCAACGTTAAGATGATAATGAACGGATGGTATCTTGACTGTCCGCAGGCATGGCCTCCTTCAGAAAACATTGATCCGTTACTCATTTCAATGCATTTTACGACAAGGACAGAGGAGCGAAAGGCAGCTATACTGACTGATGAAAGCAGAGATTTTTTCAAAAGACATGGTCCTGTAGGATGCAGGGATTTGCATACTGTGGATTTTTTAAAAGAAAATGACATTGATGCTTTCTTCACCGGCTGTTTGACTTTAACTTTGGATTCCGGTGCCGATAAAATCAAAACTGAAGATGATGATGGATATATTGTCATCAATGTCAATAATCCGGATGAGGTTTTAAGTTTCCTAAAGGAAAAAACCGACAGGAGGATTTATGTAATACATCAGGACATGATACCCTCCTATGAAAAGGCTTTTCCTGAAACTATGGGGAGCGGTGTATATACTCTGACTTCATTATATGACTATAAAGAGAAACTGTTCATGGCTGAAAACCTGTTGAGGATATATGAAAATGCATATTGCGTCGTCACAGACCGGTTGCATTGCGCTTTACCGTGTCTGGCTTTTAAAACACCGGTGCTGCTAATCAAAGATGAGCGTATGCAGGAGAGATTTGATGGAATCAGCGAACTTTTGAACGTTTCATCATATGACGGATATGTCAATGAATATTCCATTTTTGATGTTGACAATCCCCGCGAAAATCCCAAGGATTATCTTAAAATAAGAAAAGACCTGATTGAGAGATGTGAAAAGTTTACAGGACATGTAAATGATTCATGTTATATTGATATATCCTATCAGGAATTGTTGGAAAATAATGCAAAAATATTGTCTAAAACTTCCTTTGAAACTAGAAATTACATGAAAACTATAGTTAATGATTATAGAAGAAGCATCACTAGATCAGATAGATATCTTGGCATGATTCGTGATTATAAAATAGAAATCAGGGACATGGCTTTGAAAAATGAAAATCAAAGTGAAACAATCGCAAATCTCACTAAAAAGATAGATAGCTTGAATGCTAAAGTCGATGATTTAAATGATGAAATCAAAAGCAGGGAAAAGATTATAAATGAAATTACTTCTTCAAACAGCTGGAAAGTTACAGCACCTATGAGAAAAATAAAAAAGAATTTAAAATGATTATTTTGTGATTCGTATGAAATCATCTGAAATGTATCCTTCAAAATTAATCCAGTCAAATGAGGAAAATACTGGTTATAGGCAATTCAGAGAAATGGACAACATCAAAAATTCCGATTCGACCTTTGCCCAAACCGGTGAAATCGAACCAAAAAGCGGAAAGCACAAGACACCATCACTGATTCAAGCAAACCATTTTAATTTCAATATTCCTCATGACTCAAAGATAAAAAGGATTACTGTGGAATTTGCTCACAAATCAACTGGAAATATCGATGTTTCAGCCCCAACAGTTGAGCTAATAGGTATTGAAATGAAAAAGGCAAATCCAATCACTGATGATTTGACAAAAAATGCCGTATCCTTCGACGTCAATCTCAGCGTATTTAAGGTCAACTCACCTAATTTTGGAGTTAGGCTGAAGTATCCTGCCAATAAAAGCGAAAATACTGGAAGCATTATGATTCAATACCTTAAGGTCATTGTCTCGTATGATGTGCAAGATAAGCTTAAGGGAAAATTAAAATCCAAGGAATTTATAAAAATCACAGATGTTGATGTTGAAGGCACTAGGATATCCTATAAATTTGAGACATCACCTCTTCTGGATGACGTATTCATTAAAAAGGAGATGTTTGTCGAATACATGAACATTGGAAATGATGATCTGAAATCCGTTCCTGAAAGCATTCTGGTCATTCCTCTGATTTCCAATCTGTTGCCAATCGTTTGGCTTTTGGATTGTAAACTGATTGTCAATGAATTGGACAAGGATTATTATGATTCAATTCCAAATATGAAGCAGGGATATATGTACATGTACAGGACAGCTCCGTTCAAAGGTGAAATATCTGTCAAATCCTTAAAAAGCAATGAATATGAATATGAAAACAAGTATTTGGCGCTATTCAGTAACGGCGTCGATTCATTAAATACTGTTCTTAAGTATATTGATAGCAAGCCTATGCTTTTGACTCTTTGGGGTTCTGACATTCCATTAGACCATCATGAAGGATGGAATACCATGAAAGATAACATTGACGAATTTGCAAGGGATTTTAATTTGGACAATTTTTATGTAAAATCAGATTTCAGAAAGTTCATCAATGTTAACGGGTTATATAATACTTTCAGGCAATATCTGGAGTCTGACAGCAATTGGTGGCATGCAGTACAGCATGGCATAGCCATATTGAGCCAGGCAACGGTATTGGCATATATTTTTAAGGTGGAAAAGATACTCTTTGCATCCACTCATGCATATGCAAAGGAAGACCTTTTGAATAAGACAAACATTGTTCCATGCGCTTCTTCCCCATTCATAGACAATGAGTTCAGATTTTCAGGCTGCAGCGTCATTCATGATGGCTGTGAGTTCAGCCGTGCTGAAAAATTGGACAACATAGTTGATTATTCAAATAAGCATGATGCCAGATTCAACATGCATGTATGCTGGTCTGATTTGACCGGAGTCAACTGCAATGTCTGTGAGAAATGTGCAAGGACCTATATGTACCTGATGGCTTTAGGGGAAAATCCTAATGATTATGGATTCAGCGTAGATGATGAAACTATGCTTCAGGTTGAAAAGAACTTCAAGGATGTGATTTTCAATAAGAAAAGAATTGCCGGTTGGGCAATTCATTCCCAAACATTGAATTTCTGGAAGGTGAACCAGGATAAATTCAGGGAAAATGAGGATTATTGGAAAGATACTTGTATAAAGTGGTTTTTGGATTTGGACATTGATGAAATCAAGAACAATTTGGACAGATGATAGGATGACAAAAATTTCTGTAATATTGCCTGTTTATAATGGAGAAAAGTATATTAAAAAAGCCGTTGATTCTGTTTTGGAACAATCGCTGACTGATTTTGAATTGATCATTATAAATGATGGCTCTACAGATTCCACTTTAGATATAATTAACGGATTTGATGATAGAAGAATCATGCTGATTGATCAGGAAAACCTCGGTCCGGGCAATGCCCGAAACAAAGCATTGGATATTGCCCGTGGGGAATATGTGATGTATCTTGACAGCGATGACTGGTTTTGCCGGGATGCATTTGAAATAGCTTACGGTGAAGCGAAATCAAAAGACACTGATTTAACTTTTTTTCAAATGATTAACTATGATGATGTAACCCATGAAACATATCCGAATGACTGGTTTGATTTGAAAACTTTTGATTCAAGCTTTGACGATAGGGTATTCGGGCCTCAGGAAACCAAAGGATCAATTTTTGATTTGTCTGTAGGGGTTTGCCAGAAGATATACAATAGGAAATTTCTGATTGATATTGATGCCAAGTTTCCGGAAGGAATATTCTTTGAGGACATGCCCTTTTTCTATTATGTTTATCTTAAGGCCACAAGAATTTCGATAATACGCCAGTATCTCTATTACAGAAGAAAGCATGACCAGTCAATAACACATGTCGTTGACGAGAAGTTCCTTGATACAGTGCGTGCGGGACAGATATTGATGGACATTTTCATCAAAAATGATTGGTATGATACATACAAATTCGATTTGATTGCTTACAAAATTAATGGTCCTCGTTTTGCTTTAAGAGACCTTCCATTAAAATGTAAGAAACCAATGTATGAATTAATTAAAAAAGACTACGATGCAATTAAAATGAGTGAATATTATTTTGACTTTTTGGAAAATCTTGGTCCAGTAAAGAAAAAGTTCTTTGAAGACATAATAATGTCAAACAGCTATGAGGAATTTATGACATTGAACCAGACAAACTCTTCACCTGCAAAGTAGCTTATCAGAATTGATGTGATTGAAACCAGAATATAAATGATGGTCACATCCAAAGGCGCAAATGTTAAAAACATCACAAGGAATATTATTTCAAACAGATAAAATACTATTTTTGATTTGCCCACATGGATATAGCTCAAGAATCCAAGAAGGACAGGTGTTGCAATTATTGCAAGAACAAAGAGTGACGCAAGATATAGGCTTACCAGATTTCCGACATCAAACCTTAATATGTATATGAAAAGATACATCTCGAATATTGTAAGGAAGAATCCCTGAACGGCTCCGCAGATTGCCTGTGCCAGAGTATGCTTTTTTAAAAGAACCCTTGACCAGACCAGGATTGGATAAAGTATGCCGAGAAGTGCGCCGATTGGTCCCAATAGCAATATCAAAGCTCCGACCGGACCGCTCAAACCGGTTGTATGTACGCTGATTTTCCATTTGGTTGTAATGAGCATTACGATGAAAGTGTTTACGCTGTAGCATAAAAGCAGAACTGTCAAAAAGTTGTCTGCATTTAAAACAAATGATATCAGGAATCCAATGAAATAGGAAACCACACCCACAATCAATGGAGTGAATCGATCTTCACGATTTGAAATGTCACTGTCTGTGTTAAGCTTTTTTGCCCAGAATACGATAATTGCCATTGGCAGTATTGAAGCAAATACTATTGAGATTGACTCCAAAAGAATGAATTTGGCAAAATTGAACTGGCCGTTTTCAAATGACAATACGATAGATATAATCAGGAACAGTGGAATGCATATGATTGGAGGGTTTGTAAATGTTGATATTGCCTTAGCTATTTTTAATTTGTCCATAATACTACCTTGAAAAATTTATACTTTCATCATTAATTACATCCTTTTTAAAATCTTCATTATTGTAAATAAAAAAAATTTCATGGGATATGGATTGTTCTTGTTTTTCTTTTTACTATTTGAATAATTTAACTCTTTTGTCAACATTCCGATTAAATGTTGCAAGTGCAATAGTTGTCAATGCAACATTTATATATGATGAAGTCATAATAAGATAGTATGAAATCATTAGTAGCTTATTATTCAAGAACAAATACAACAAAAAAACTAGCAGAAAGTATCGCAAACAGCGTTAATGCAGACATTGAAGAAGTAAAACCTAAAGTTAACTACCAAGGAAAAATAGGATTCGCACGTGGTGGAAAGGATGCGCTTCAGGCAAAAATAGTGGACCTTGAAGACTTGAAATATGACCCTGCCGACTATGATGTGGTATACCTTGGAGCTCCGGTTTGGGCAGGAAAAGCTGCAAACCCATTAATCTCATACATCAAACAGAACGAGGGCAAGTTCAGCAATGTCAAGTTCTTCATCACAGCAGGAGGCGAAGGATTTGACGGCGCACTAAAACAGCTTGAAGAGGCTACAACCAAACCTCAAAAGACATTGTCATTAACAACAAAAGAAGTCAAAAAAGACTTGTTTGAAGACAAATTAAACTCATTTGTGGAATAGGTGTTTCGGGTGTCCTGCGAGGAGTTAGAAAAGATTGATGCTGAAAGCATTCCTGTCGGAAAGCTTCTCTATATGATTGCTAAAGGATATTATAGGTATGTAAATCATCATATAGAAAAATTCGGCATCAACACTACCCAGCTTCATTTGCTTTTTGAAATTTCACATCAATCCAATTTGAACCAGGAACAAATAGCTTCACTGTGCAACATAAATAAGGGTGCAGTCGCAAGATCCATTAAAAAGCTTGAAGACAAAGGACTGGTCATTAGAAAAATTGATGAAAACAACAGAAGGCAGAATATTATCTCATTGACTGAAGAGGGTGAGGAGGTTCTTGAGAAATCCGCTGAGATTATTGACCGCTGGGAAGATGAGATAATTCTGGAAAAGGGATACATTGAAAAGGAATTATTGCAAAAGGTTTTAAAGGATATCGCAATTAAAACCATGGAACTGAATCAAAAGGAGAATTGAAATGGCTAAAAAAACTAAAAATATTGAAATGATTACAGGTGACCCTAAAAAGGCTATTATCAAATTGGCTCTTCCAATGATGCTTTCCATGTTCCTGATAATGCTGTACAACCTTGCAGACAGTATATGGGTGGCAGGCCTTGGTGCAGATGCACTTGCTGCAATCGGTTTCATCACTCCGCTGTTTATGGTATTGATAGGACTTGGAAACGGAATAGGTGCAGGTGCAAATTCACTGATTGCAAGAAACATCGGAGCAAAGAACTATGCGCAGGCAAACAATGCAGGTTTGCATGCAATCCTATTGTCAATAATCATATCTGTCATATTCACAATCCTTATTGAAGGGTTCATGGTACCTATCCTTCAGTTCATGGGTGCTGGAAGCACTATCCAGTATGCGATGGACTACAGCTACATAATCTTCGGATTCCTGTTCATCTTCGTATATTCTGGAGTGGCGTCAGCTATTTTCAGGTCTGAAGGAGACATGAGACGCGCAACAATAGCAATTGCAGTAACTGCAATCATGAACATCATTCTGGATCCAGTATTCATCTATGTATTGAATTTGGGAATAGCTGGAGCGGCTTGGGCAACAGTATTATCAGCTACATTGTCCTGTCTTGTAATGAGCTATTGGATATGGGGCAAAAAGGATTTATACCTTGACTTATCTCCGAAAAACTTTGAATATTCCGGTCATTTGATGTTGGACATCCTTCAGGTTGCAATACCTTCCACATTGGAAAACATCGTATTTTCAGCACTTGCAATAATCATCAACAGTATGCTGGTATTGGCTTCAGGAACAACAGCCGTAGCGGTATATACAGCTTCAATGAGAATCGTTCAGCTATGTATGATTCCTCTGATAGGTCTTGGAACCGCAGTATTGACAGTTGCGGGAGTTGCATACGGTGCTCATAACTACAACAACCTAAAGACTGCCCATTCATATTCTATAAAGGTTGGATTTGCAGTATCAATTGTCCTTGGGGCTATAATGTTCATATTTTCCGAACAGATTGCAACTGTCTTTGCATATACTTCAGCAAGTGCAGCAATGGCACCTCAAATTGCAAACGCATTGAGCGTACTGACTCTCTTTGTCCTTGCAATTCCACACGGTATGATGTCATCCATGATGTTTCAGGGCGTAGGGAAAGGAACATATTCCCTTTTGATTACACTTCTCAGATCATTAATCCTTGAAAGTGTATTTGCATATCTCTTCTGCTTCATCTTCGGAGGGGGATTGACCGGAATCTATGCAGGAGTCGTGTTCGGATGCTTCGTTGGAGGAACCGTTGGCTATATCTGGGCAAAATTCTTCATCAAAAAATTCAAGGAAATATCCATCAGAAAATATAAACCTTCACAAAATAGT
Source organism: uncultured Methanobrevibacter sp. (assembly GCF_947166415.1). Classification (GTDB taxonomy): domain Archaea; phylum Methanobacteriota; class Methanobacteria; order Methanobacteriales; family Methanobacteriaceae; genus Methanocatella. Next base: position 48,761 of record NZ_CAMVEE010000006.1, read on the forward strand.
CCTTAGGGGCTATTTTTTATACTATTTTTAACTAACTATTATTATGGAATTCATTCTCAACAACAGGAAATATCTCATTCAAAACCATGAACTTTTCATTAACTATCTCATTGTAGACAGCTATTTCAGGCAAGGCTACAGCAAATATGACTACAATATAAACTTTGATTTTGTTGAGCCTATTCTTGAAAAGGATAAGGTTGAATTTGAGGATATCCTAGAAAACACCAAGGTTTTGGAGGAGCTTATCGAAAGGGAGGAAATCTCCATAATCCCCAATGGCTTGAGAATAGATGAGCATGTAAACGGCAACTTCAGGATTTCATATCAGGATTTGACTTTCAACAACATACATGTAGGAGAAGCAATTCCATTGATAATTACCCTAAACACTCTTTTAAACCATAAACCAATAGTTAGCCTAAGCCAAATTGAAGATGAAATTAACAATTTCATTGAAATGTTCAGGCAATACAACGAAACTTTTCTGAAGAGTGAAAATAGCAATATTTTAAACCTATTAAATACATACTATTAATAAATACAGAGGTTTTATCATGGTGGAAAAAACAATCGAATTAACAGAGGAACAAATGAAAAAAGTAGAACAGTTGGAAGCCCATGGAATCAGTGTTGGAAAAGCTATCGACATGCTTTATGATGTACAGGACAATCTTAAAGACTACAGTCATACATATATAGACAATAAGATTACTGATGCACATGCAGAAAAAGCATCACTTGAAGCAGAACTCAAAAAAATTGAAGATGAAATTGAAATATACCACAAACTTAAGGATTCATCACTAGACCTTAATCAGAAAAAGGAAATTTTAGAAAAAGAATACAGTGCTTTGGACGATTCATACGAAATGAAAGCACAACAGTTCAAACGCAACATCAGTTGGGCTCATGATTTCTTCAAATTCTAAATTTTTTTTTATTTTTTTTAATTATCTTTTTTTATAATCCTAAAAGTATTTTTATTCCTATCAAAATGAGTATGACACCGCCGAGGATTTGGAACTTGTCACCGAAGTAGTCTCCCAGTTTTTTGCCTAGAAATATTCCTGCAATGCTGAAAGCGAATGCAATGATACCGATTATTATTGATGATATCCATATAGGATCGTTAAAGAGTGCGAATGTTATTCCAACAGCAAATGCGTCAATGCTTGTAGCTATCGCAAGCAGAGTCACTTCCTTAAATGAAAATTCGTCAGTCACTTCCCCATCATCGGATGATAAGCTTTCACGAATCATGTTCAATCCAATAGCTAAAAGCAATACAAATCCGATTATTGATGCAAAAGATTCTATGGCGCTTGAGATTGTGCTTACACAGTAATATCCTATTACTGGCATCATAAATTGGAAGAATCCGAAAAACAGGCCGTAATATAATATCTGCTCTTTTTTTAGTTGCGGCTGTGTAAATCCTTTGGTCAATGATACGCTGAATGCGTCCATTGCAAGTGCAACAGCTATCAGAAATACGGAAATAAAATTAAGTGACATTAACCTTATTTTGTAAATTGTTTTATTTAAAATTTTTATTGTTTAAAAATTAACTGTTTCAAAAGAAACATTTAAATATATTTGAAAGATAAAATAACATTATGCAAGAAGAAAGTTATGAAGGAATATATGATAATTCACCGTTCATTGCCTGGATTCACAATATAAGCAAAAATCAATTCAAGTATTTGAATTCAAGAATAGCTGAAATTGACATGGGCCATGAAATGCGTTTTATCATGATGATTTACGACAATCCGAACATTTCACAGGATGGTCTTGTAAATATGTCCGGCCAAAGCAAGGCAAACATAGCCAAATCACTTAAAAAGCTGGAGGACGAAGGTTACATAAAAAGGGAGGTCAACCCTAAAAACAGACGGAAGTACATGCTTAAAACAACACCAAAAGGTGATGATGTAGTTCCAAAGATAAGGCAAATTTCCAAGGATTGGGAAAGGGAAGTTGGAATTACCGAAGATGATGTAGAATTAAGAAAAAGAATAAAGGAAATAGCAATAAACGGAATGAATCTAACGGAGGAATTGTAATGGAAATAAACTCTGATTCATATGTAGTGTTTGTTGCATTCATAACATCATTTTTTGCTGTCTTTTTATCAGTTGGTATAGTTTTGGGAGTTCCTGCAATCGCAGCAGAATTCGGAATGAACAATGTCATTCAAAATTGGATTACAACATTAACTGCCCTTGTAATAGCCATATTTACCCTTCCTGCAGGCCAGATTTCAGGAAAATATGGGGTAAAACAATCATTGATATTCGGCGTTTCAGTCTATCTTTTGGCTTCAATCGGTGCATGCTTGTCATTTTCAGCAGAACTATTTTTAATATTCAGAATATTGCAGGGAATAGGAATAGCCTTTTCAAACGTGTCTGCGATTGCAATGGTGGTCCAGGCTGTAAAACCTGAAAACAGAGGAAAATCATTGGGATTTACAGTAACCGGAGTCTATTTGGCAGGGTCCCTTTCACCAGTAATAAGCGGATTTCTCGTATACAACTTTGGATGGAGATCCATGTTTTACTTTGTAATACCGTTTTTGATATTGTGTATTGTATTGATGATTTTGAAAATACCTCAAGAGTGGAAAACATATGAAGGAAGTAAAATAGATGCAACAGGCTATATTCTATACGGAATTGGAATCTCACTTTTCATATACGGAATTACCAACCTTATGAATGGCTTTGGAGCCATATTGCTCTTTATTGGATTGATTATGTTAATCATTTTCGGATATTATGAGCTCAGGATTGATAGTCCAGCATTCAACATGAACCTGTTTAAAAATATGAAGTTCACTTCTTCAAACATTGCCGCATTATGCAGCTATCTTGCCATAGCTTCAATCACAACCATCCTTAACTATCACTTCCAGTATGTCAGGGGATGGAATGCACAGATGTCCAGGATAATGCTGATAATAACTCCTATAATCATGGCGATACTAGCCCCAAATGCTGGCAAACTTTCAGATAAAATCCATCCACAAAAACTTGCGGCAATTGGAATGAGCATTGCAACAGTGCCATTAGTTATTCTGGTATTTTTGGATGCTCAAACCCCTATTTATCTGATTGTAATAGCTATGATTCTGCAGGGTATTGGAATGGGACTGTTTACAACCCCAAATACAAATGCAATCATGAGTTCAGTTCCTCCAAATGAAACTCCTAACGCCTCAGCAGCACAATCCGCCATGAGGACAATTGGACAAACAATGAGTTTAGGTCTTTTGACACTTGTGTTTGCTTGGATAATGGGCAGCTTAAAGCTTTCATCTGCTTATGCGAATTTAATAGTTCAAAGTTCACAGTTAATTAGTTTAATATGCACAATTTTATGTATAATTGCAATCTTTGCTTCTTTAGTAGGTATTCGTTCTAAAGATGCATTCAATAATTAAAAGAGGGAAATGAAATGAAGATAGAATTTGAAACATATGTAGTGTTTGTATCATTCATAACATCATTTTTTGCAGTCTTTCTTTCAAACGGAATAATCATTGGTGTTCCGGCAATAGCACAAGACTTTGCAATGAATAATGTTATCCAGAATTGGATACCTACAATATTTTTCTTGGTAGTGGCCGTATTTACGGTTCCGGCAGGTCAGATTTCAGGGAAATTCGGAGTTAAAAAATCATTGATGGCAGGAATTCTGGTGTTCCTTATAGGATCAATCGGAGCTTGCCTTGCATTTTCAACAGAATCATTTTTAGTGTTTAGAGTAATTCAGGGAGCAGGAGTTGCATTCTTAAACGTGTCTGCAATGGCAATGGTAGTTCAAGCAGTAAAACCTCAAAACAGGGGAAAAGCACTTGGTTTTACAGTTACAGGAGTATATCTTGCGACTTCTCTTTCACCGGTAATTTGCGGATTCCTGGTTCATAACCTTGGATGGAGATCAATGTTTTACTTTGTGATTCCATTTTTGGTATTGTGTATTGTATTGATGGTTTTAAAGATACCTCAAGAGTGGAAAACATATGAAAATGACAAGATCGATAAGGTCGGTTCAATATTATACGCATTGGGAATTTTAGCGTTCATCTACGGATTTACAACACTCATTACACCAACAGGTAAGATATTGACACTTGCAGGAATCGTTTTACTTATAGTATTCGGAGCATATGAGCTTAGGCAGAAATCTCCGGTATTCAATATGAACCTTTTCAAAAACAAGAAGTTTACATCATCCAACATTGCGGCATTATGCAGTTATTTGGCCATTATGGTTGTTACAACAATTCTTAACTACCATTTCCAATACGTAAGGGGATGGGATGCCCAAATGTCAGGTATGATACTGATAATCACACCAATCATTATGGCAATTATGGCTCCAAATGCAGGTAAGCTATCAGATAAGATTCATCCTCAGAAATTGGCAGCATTAGGAATAGGCATTGCCGCTGTAGCCCTTGCAATATTGACATTCCTTACTGGGGAAACACCTATTTATATTGTTATTTTAGCGATGGTCCTGCAGGGTATAGGCATGGGTCTTTTCTCAAGCCCGAACATGAATGCAATCATGAGTTCAGTTCCGCCAAAAGACGCCCCGACAGCATCCGCTTCACAGGCAACAATGAGAACAATAGGCCAGACCATGAGTTTAGGTCTCTTGACCTTAGTATTTGCTTGGGTAATGGGCAGTCTGGAGCTTGCACCTCAATATGCAAGCATGATTGTACAGGCTTCACAGACAATCTGTCTTATTTGTACCATAGCTTGTGTATTGGCAATATTCGCTTCCTTGGTTGGAATCAAATCAAAGGATTCATTCAATACAGACAGACAAAGCTGATTAGTTAATTATTTAACTAATCACTTATTTTTTTTATTTTATTACCAGCTTTAAAAATTTAAACATTATCTTTGAGAATGCTTTTTTTGCAATGTTAATCTTGACTTCCGGAGCAAAATCGTTTTTTACAAGGCCTGTGTCAAACCAATATTTTCTGTCGGCTTCAATATGGTCTTTTGACAATGCCATGGCTTTCCAGACATTGAAAAATACCAAATCATTGAGTTTTGGAGAGTGCAGTTTACCGGATTCAACATCCTTTGCGAATTGCTTTGAAGTCTTGTCAATATCTTTAGTTTCAAGATAATCCTTTCCTCCACAGGCCATTGATATTTTATATACCTTATTAACACCCCAATGCCTTAATGTTTCATCCATATATTTAGACACATCCTTTTGTCCGGCCCCAGCAGTTGTAACTATAACTAATGCCTTTTTTGTAAAAAATTCCGGGCGGTGATAAAGGTAAGCCGTATGGTCAAAGAAGTTTTTCAAAAGTCCGCTTACGTTCATTGCATATACAGGCGAAGTGATTATCACTCCATCCGCTTTTTTAATCTTTTCCATAATCGGACCAATCCTATCAAAGTGAGGGCATTTGTCTTCGCCTTCCATAATGCATTTGAAGCATCCGTTACACATAGGTATCTTTTTTTTCAACAAGTGTATCTCTTCAAACTCGCCGTCCATATTTTTCATTGCCTGCTTGGTCACTTTCCAAGTATTCTTCTTTCTTGGAGACCCATTTATAACAACATATTTCATCTAAACACCCAATTGTCCTTCTAATACCAGTTTTTCCTTATAATCAAAATTCCTGTCAAATTCGTCAACTTCATCTTCATCCACATCGAACACATCCGGATTGTGGAATATTCCCATTTTTCCTGTAATTTCAATTTCATTGAATATCTTAATCATGAAAAAAGGATTTTCCTCTTTAATATCTGTTCCCTCAAGATACAGTTTATATTTTGATGCTGATTCAAATCCGAATCTTGAGTAGTAATCCTCATCACCGACAACAAAAACGAAGGGAATATTCTCCTTTTTTGCCAAATCGAGAGTGCATTCAATCAATTTTGAACCGTATCCTTGTGACTGGAAATCCTTATCTATTGCAAGAGGCCCCAATATGACTGCCGGTTTTGATGAATCATCATAATCTATCTTTCCTGTTGAATAATTGATATGGCCAATGATTTTATCATCCTTTTCTATGACATATGCCAATTTGCTTATGAAGCTTTCATCCTCTCTTAAATTGTGTACAATGAAATGTTCATAAGCTCCAGGCCGATATATATTCCAGAATGAATTTCGAACAAGGTTTTCCACTTCCAGATAGTCTTTTTCATTTTCAGGCCTTATTTCAAACATCAAACCACCTGCACCCTAACTGAATTGAAAATCATTTTCGCATGATTTTTTGTTTTTTCTAAAAAGTCATTGAGGAATTTCTCGTCATCTTCCGGATAGTTGACAATGAAATGCTCATACAAGAGAAACATTCCATAATAGAAAAATGATTCTGAAAGCTGCCTTGCATCACAGTCCTTTTGAATCATTCCTTTGCTTTTCATCAGATTGAACAATTCAATCCAGCCTGCAACAGGAGCATCAATTATATGTTCTTTAAGGAAATTTCTCACTTCATCGTTGTGATATGATTCGATGAACATGAGCCTTGTAATCTTCATCATCCTGTCTTCCTCAAGCTTGGATAAAAACGCGTCACATCCAGCATTATAGAAATAGTCAAATCCCCTATCCAGATTTAAATCTGCCTGCTGCAATGGTATTTCATCGCTTACCATCTCTTCAACATAATAATTTAATATGGAGTTCAATATGGCCTGCTTATTGGGATAATGGTTGTAAATCGAGCTTTCCCTTATTCCCACTTCACCTGCAATCTGTCTTATTGAAACGCCGTCATAGCCATATTTTGAAAAAAGATCTATTGATACTTCAAGAATTTTGTTTTTGGTCATAATATCATTACACTAACGCTTGTTAGTTAATATAGTGATTTCAACAAATATAAAACTAACGATTGTTAGTTGAATTGTTTAATAACAAAAAAAAGTGCGTTCTGTGATGATTTAATTAGAAAAATACATTCAAAACAAGTCATTGACATCATATTCAATCAAATCAGATACATCATAATGGTCGGCTATTCCAACTTTATAACCATCCACATCGAAGAGATTGAATTTTAAGTTTTTATCATCATTTTTCAGTCTGATTTTATCTTCAATAATTATTTCAAAGCTATCAAGATTCAGATTGAAACCCAATCCTGTGTATTTCATGTAGCTTTCCTTTAAAACCCAATAGCTGAAAAATTTGTCTGAGGGATTTTGAGAATTCATGATGCTTTCGAATTCGCTGTTGTAGAAGTAGTTCTTAGCTATGTCTAAATCGATTTCAGGGTCATTAAATTCAACATCAACCCCTACTTCCCTATCGGATATTGAACATAAAACCAATTTATCGCAATGGCTAAAGTTAAAATAAATGTTTTCATGATTAGATATGTATGCCTTGCCATATTTTCCAGTTTTAAATATGGGATTATCTATATTTTCCTCAGATAATAATTTCATCAAAAGAAGGTAGGCTCCAGCGCTTAGCTTCAGTTAAAAGATCATTGAAAATTGTATTGGTTTCAAGCTTGGCACTTTCCGTTTTGCTGATTGTTTATCCTCAAGCAATATTGTTCTTGTATAGCGTTAAAAATGTAACTCATATTCCTGTCGTATTGAATGCATTAAGGATATTCGCAATAAGCTATTTCGGAACTGCAATTACATTCATGTATACATTTTATGCTCAAGCCATTCAGAAAAATCAATTGTCACAATTATTTCGTTTCTTGAAGGTCTTGTATTACCAATTTCCCTTGCAATCATATTAACCTATGTGTTTGGAGCAGATGGAATTTGGATTTCATTTGCAATTGCAGAAGCATTAACAATACTCTTCATCTTCATTTATTCAAGACTTCTCAACAAAAAGACCAATGGGGAATACACAGGATTTTTCATCAACAAACACAACGATGATGCAAGAGTATTTGAACATACCATTCAAGGCAATGTTGAAGAGGCTATTAATTTGTCACGTGAAGTTCAGGATTACCTGAAAGGCAATAAATCAGCCACTTTAGTTAGTTTGGCTATTGAGGAAATGATTGTAAACATCATAAATATCAATGAAAGTGTTGATGCTATAGATGTTATCGTTAGAAAAAATGAGGATAATATTCTAATTGCAGTAAAAGATAATGGTATTGACTTCAATCCAGTTGTCGAAAATGCTGAGCTTCAATTTGATAATATAAGTGTTTTAAATAAAATTGCAGAAAAAATTGATTACTCCAGGGTTTTAGGGTTGAACAGTACTGTGATCACAATCAACAATTGATGAAATTTAATATTTGGATTATTATTTCAAATAAATTTCTGTAAAATTTATAATTATTAAAAAGAAAAATAAAATTTAATAATTTAAACGATATAAAGGATTGTTTTGGTGAAAAAATAAAGATACTTTAATAATATTTTTAACATTGCCAAATCAAACCTTATTTTTCTATTTCGCCATTGAGTAATCTTTTATATTAAAAAACATGTTCCCCTATTCTTTATTTTTAGTGGAATTACTGTTAGTGTAATATTACAGTAGTCGGAATTGTATTTCCGTATATTATACTTAAATAATATAAATATATAAAATAAGATATTAAGGCACTAATAGACATAATACTATTAATATTATAAGTAGATATTTACTTATTATATGATTAATAGTAATATGAGTATTATACTCTAATAAGGAAAGTATGTATTTAACCTATTTCTGTAAATACAGAAAGTATATATTATACATATTTTACCACTAGTGCTCAAGTAATATTGAGAAAGTGTTATAAATCAACTGCTCCATATATATCAATCGATTGATTTATAGTATTTTCATCAATTTTGTTATTTTTTAATAAAAAATATGGAAATTAATAAATTTTATCGTCGTCTGTTATTATGGTATCTCATATTTTGGACAACTTTTGAAACTAGAACATACAACAATCCAACGAGAATTGCAAATAGTACAAGTGTAGTTAAAATCAATATTTTTGGAGCGCGGAAACCATTATCAGGAAATGCCATTGTTCCTAAGCTTTTGTAATTCGGAGCAATTGGAATATTTTCAGCTGGAAAAAGAGTATTATTGAAATAAACGTTATCCACTTTATCTCGACAGTTCATTGCATACATGGATCCGTCATCATTGGATATATAAGCATCAATGATATTACCTTTATATGTCTCATTATCAACATGGTGATAATAAAATGTAGTAATATCCCTTCTGGCAAGTCCAAACATGTCTGAAGCGGCCAATTCAGTCATAGTTCCAATTTTGTTTTGAGAATTGAGGGAAATATTACCTGATCGGAAGTAATTATAGTTATTTGGAACGGATACATAGTCTCCAGGATTCAATTTTCCAGTAAAATGGGTTGTAGCAGTAGCAATACCATAATTTCCATTTGGAGCTTTAATGACAACATGTCCTATTTTGTATCTCTTTTTAATCTCCTGAATTTTAATTAAACCGTCTTCAGAGATTGAATTGTCATCGGAAATCATTTCTGAAGTAATTTCTTCAATCTTCTTGTTATCATCACCGTCGTCTTTACCTCCGTAACCAATAACCCAACCATCTTCGGTTATGATTACCTGACAGAAATACCCTCCTTCTGTTTTATATTGTTTCATGGCAGGAGTGCCGTGCCAATCAATATATTCCACAGTTATGTCGGCTGTTAGGTTTGCATCTCTTCTGAATGACATGATAGTGTCGTTTCCATCCAGCTGCAAAACAACAGAACAACAACCAGTCATGTCAGATGCATTGGTATTTTCCAAAATATAGTTGATATCATAGACATTTTGACTATTATCAGATGCACAGACGCATAGAAGTGATAAAAAAATCAAAAAAACACTTAATATGAAAATTTTTCCCTTTAACCTCATAGAATCCCAAATAATAAGTTAATATATAATAATATTATATATATTTTAAACAAATACTATTTAAATTATTCTAATTTCAAAATTAAGAAAAATTAATCGCCAAAACTAAAAAGTTAAATGATAAACTTATTATTATTGGCTTTTAATTTTTGTTTCATTTGTTCTCTGTCAACATGTATATATTTGTCAGTAGTTTGGCTGTTTGAATGTCCTGCGATGGTTTGAACCTCAGCAACTGTCAGAATTTCAGCATAATGGCTTAAAGCGGTGTGTCTGAGGATATGCACACTGACATTTTTGCTGTAATCTACCGGACAATCAATGTTGTTGGCTTCGATTCTATCATTGGTGAGATTTGCATATTTCTTTACGATATCCTGAACTCCACGTTTACCAATTCTCTTTCCTTTTATATTGGTAAAGAGTTCTTCTCTAGTAACCTCTTCAGCAGCCTTGTTCCTTTGAATCACTGGCCTGTAAACATCATTTGTGTTTTTCCTGAGTTTTGTGATGCGATCATAAATCATGTCATTTATTGAAACCAATGTATCGTAGGTGATGAAAGTAGTACGGTCCTTCAATTCCCCTTTTGTAGTTTCTGCACGCAGATTGATATCAATGAACTCATTGGAGTCCTTTGGAAGTATGTAAAACCCTTTTTCATCAAGAGGCACTTGGATATCTTCCTTGTTCAGCAATACCAGTTCCTTAAGCCTCATTCCAGAATCGATGAAAGTTCTGCAAATTGCGTAATCTCTCTTGTTTCCACTCTGTTCAATAGTATCTAGGAAAAATGAGCTTTGTTCCCTTGTCAGACTAATCTTTTCAATTCTTTTTTTGGCAGTCTCTGGATCTTCCGCCTTTACTTCAATGATATCCTTCATTTTGATTGGATCATGCTGGATTTCTTCCTGAACATCTTCTGAATTGATGAATTCCAGAATGTTCATCATATATGTCTTGACGGTTGTCCTTTTGTTTCCACGCTGCTTCAAACAATGTCTACGGTACTGTCTCAATTGCTTTTTGACATTGCTGCTGTTCAGTTCATCTATTCCCTCATTTTCAAGAAATTCAATGAATTTGGATATATTAAATGTCTGTTTTTTTATTGTTTCCTGAGTCAAGTTTTTTACTTCTTGCTTTTCTTCTAAGTATTCATCTAGGTAGTCCGTTAGCTCATCGACTTCAATCATAAGCTTTTTGCCTCCTAAATATATTTACTCAAACCCTTGTTATATTATTGATTTTTTTAGTATATAAATACATCGTATCTTTTCTTTTTTACTGTATATTATTACATAAAATATACGTTCTTTTTATATATAAAATTTAGTTAATTTGGAGTTTTTTTGAGAAGTATTGAAAGTTAAGTAACACATATACATCACGTTGTGGAAAAAAGGTAATTTCTTCAATTTTTAATTTTTTAATAAATTTTTCACAAATAGTAATATCACTATTTCCTAAAAAATATTTACTCAAGTAAAATTTATCAAAAATATAAAATAATGTAATAAATTTATTAAAATATATAAGAGTTTTTATAAAATATGAGTAATGTAAAATAAATATACCAATAAGTATTTATTTGTTTTAAAAAAGATATAACAACTGATAATTACAATTATATGATTGTCATGTATTTTTATGAGATGATTCGATTTGGCTATTAATCTATAGATATTCTAATTGAAATTTGATTAAAAATATGCTCGTACGGTTATAAAAGTTGTTTTTATCATGAAATTAGACTGGAGAAAAATTAAATGAAACTGATTAGCAAGAGAAATTTAATAATTTCAATGGTTATGTTCCTTTTATTTATAACAGTTGCATCAGTAAGCGCTGTTGATGTAATTAATCAAGGGGATATAGCTGCTGAAACACAGTCATCAAGTGATGATGTTTCAATTTTAACACAAGAAGTTGAAATTGACTCTGTTGATGATTCAATTGACTCTGCTAATTCCGAAGAGATATTATCTGCTGTAACGGTTGAACCTGCGGAAACACAGGATATACTTGGTACTTCATACGAACACCCTGATGAAACCATGATCGACATGTTCGAACCTGATAAGAATTATAGTGACAACCACCATTTTACATTATTAGATGAACATGGTGTATCCCATACTCCACAAGCTGATGCCCTTGAATTCTTATCCCATTTCAGGGAGATTTCAGGAGGATTCGCATATAGAGCTAATCCAAACCACCCAATAGATTTATATTGGACCGCTGTTGAAGATGGAACTATGTACCTTATTTTGAACGGTTGGGAAACTGAATTTAAGGATTTGCATGGAAAATTGTTTATTGGTGATGAGGAAATCCCCGCTACTGACGATTATATCGATGTAGTAAGGAGAAATGGTGAGGAATATCAATGGATCTGTGTTGAAAAATTCACAGGAATTGCTGCAACAACAGCAAATGCTGCCTTTGAAACAAATCGTAACCATGGTCCACCTATTAAAATTCCAGGCGTAATTACGGTTGCAAATTCAACTAATATTACTTTATGGGTTAATGATAAATTTGAAGACACAATTTATCTAGGGGATAGTGCTACTTTGCATGCTATTGTTACTCACTTCCCGGAAATCAGTGAAATTATTACAAATGGTATAGTCTATTATAATAATTCCGCTGTAAACGACTTGGATATTATATATCATACAGGTACTAGCGAACCGGGTGGAAGCATTATTTTCACTCCTGGTGAATTAGGTACTTATTACTTTAAAGCGTGGTATCCAGAATATCTTAATTCGACTACTGGCGAGCATAATTTTGAATCTCACTCTAACATTGTAATATTACATGTTATAGAAAGACCGCCATCAGTCAATTTTACTGTGAATAAAACATGGAATGACAGTGACGACCAAGACGGCCTCAGGCAAAAAAACGTAACTGTAGCCTTACTTGCAGATGATAATGAAGTTAATCAAACAAACTTGAACGAAGCTAACGGTTGGACATATACTTTCGAGAATTTACCTACCCGAAATGAAAACGGTGAATTAATTACCTATACTGTTAAAGAGTTGGATCTTAGCGATTATTATACAGCAACATACAGTTATAAAGATAATTATAACTGCACAATTACAAACACTCACATTGCTGAAGTGACCAATGTTACTGTAAATAAGAAATGGAATGATAGTGATAACCAAGACGGTGTTAGACCAGAAAGTGTTACAATTGAATTATTTGCTAACGGAGAATATGTGGGCCAAATTATACTCAGCGAAGCTAACGATTGGACATATACCTTCGAAAACCTTGATGTGAATGATCAAGGAAAAGCAATTAAATACACTATTCAAGAAAACGATTTAAGTCCGGAATACATTGTAACATACACAAACAATACCGCCTACAACTTAACTGCTATTAACACCCACAAAGCTGAAGTTACCAACAAAACCGTAACCAAAGTATGGAACGATAGTGACGACCAAGACGGACAAAGACCAGAAAGCGTATCAATTACTTTAAAAGGCAGTGATGGTAACAACTACACTGCAACAATAACAGAAATTGACGGAACCTGGACCTACACATTCGAAAACTTACCAGTATACTACAACCACGGTACAGAAATCGAATACACCGTCCAAGAAACAGTCCCGGCAAACTACACAGAAACATACAACCAGGACAACTTAACAATCACTAACACACATACACCAGAAGTTACCAACAAAACCGTAACCAAAGTATGGAACGATAGTGACGACCAAGACG
>NZ_CAMVEE010000007.1 GCF_947166415.1 uncultured Methanobrevibacter sp.
TTCTTACAGCTTGCCAAATAGCTCCGCCAACTTCAGCTTTTAAAGCTTCAGCTTGATCTTCAGGGAACTCTTTGTTGATGTCTAATACGAATGCAGAGTCAATTTCGTCAGCTAATTCGTCATCACCAGTGAAGACTTTTACGTAAGAATCTTGTACGATTAGAGGGTCTGTTTCTACCATGTGTTCTTGTACAACTGCTGCACCAGGCATAGCGTGGTTTACAGTTTCGAGGTAGTTAGTAATAGTTTCAGGGGTTACTTCAATACCTAACCTTTTTTCAAGAACGTTGTGAGCAGTGTTTAACCCTACGATTACAGTTCTTCTAATATCATCCCAAGCTTGTTGGATAGCTGCGTTGTTAATGTAGTGTAAATCGTCACCTTCTACAAAAGTGTCAGTAGTAGATAATTGGTAAGACATTAAAGCTCTTTGACCTAAAGGAGAACCAATGTCTGGGTTGTACATTGGGATTCCTCTTTTCTCAGCGATTTCTTTACCTTCGTTAACGAATGCAGTTTTTCTTTCAGATTGAGTCCAACCACCCATGTTATAGAATTGGGTTGTTTTTTCGGTTGGGTCTTCGGTGAATTTCTTTTTCATTGCATCTAAGAATTTTTTATCAGCCATGTTAATCTACCATCCTGCAGTTGGATTAAATGCACCAAAGGATCTGGAAACGTGTATTCTTTGACATACTTTTACAGCGTCTACATCGTCTTTGTATGCTTCACCATCTATTCTGTAAATAGTGGTTTTTGCTCTTAAAGTTTCTTCGTCTAATGGTTCACCTAAAATTACAGGTTCGTCTAATTCTTTACCAATTTGGTCTTTTACCATTTCGACTTTACCGGTTTCTTTGTTGAATACTTGTCTTCTGAGCATGTCGAACATTAAACCGTTTTCATCTAATCTTAAGGAGTGACCGTGTACACTTCCACCTCTAATACCGGTTCTTGCGGTATCGAAGTATTCGGTTTCTAAGAGGTATTTTGAAATTCTTTCAATATCTCTTTCTCTTGCTTCAACTACTTGTCTTCCGGATAATGTACCAGTATCGATTCCTCTAAATCTGCATAAGTAAGATCTAGCTCTTAAGAAAGGTTGAGCTGGAGCGAAGTACATGGAGTCTACGAATTGGATGTATCTAATTCTGTCTCCTGCTTTTGCACCGTCAATAGGTGCTACTAATTCTCTTACACTGTCATCTGGCTCGTCCATTTCATCTAATGGTGGGTGAACGGATTTGTATTCTTCACCTGGAGCTTTATGACCTAATATTTTTACTACGTCTTCATCAGAAATTTCTCTTAACTTTTCTAACTCGTATTCAGGGTTAGTGAAGTTTCTTCTGTTTTGAGCAACCTGAGAAGTACCTGGATAAATTTGTACCATAATTATGCATCTCCTAATGCTAATTTAACTTTTCTAATTATTTCATCTAATTTTTCTTGTGAAATTGTTTCACCACGGATAACCCCTGTAACAACATCATCAATAGTTCCCATGGTTTTAATGTCTTCATCAGCAGGCATTACTTTAGAAGTTTTCACGCCAATTTTGGCAAAATCTTCACAGTCTACTGGTGATTCACATATGATAATGCAGTGTTTGTTTACGTTCCTTAGAATTAATCTTGCTTTGTAAATTAAGTGATTGGCGACTCCTCCCAAGTGAATAACAAGTAATTTGAAATTATACAATTGTTCCACTTCTTTGTCAGTGAGGCCGAATAAAGTCCCTCCTGCTGCAGGAGCATCACTAGGAACACCGGCACCGGCATTTAAAACCATAGTGCTTGTTAAAACATTCGCTTCACGTAAACCGAAAGTGATTTCGCAAACTGGCTTGGTAATGTGTCTACGTCCCGGAGACATAGCTACTGCGCATACATCTGTACCGCATTCAGCAAAGGTCCCTCTTTGAGCAAGACTTCCACCTTTACCCATACCGCTTGTTTCCCTACAATCAACTACGTGAGTACAACGTCCTATCATATTAATCTAGTCATCCTTTTTAATAATATTCACATGGTCTTCGAAATTTGAATATTGATCTGTCATTCCAACTAACTCATCTGGTAAATCTGAAGCCCCATACTTGATTCTATCAGTAACTGTTTTTTGTTTTCTGATATAATTTGACCTGTCTTGATTAATATCAAAACCATATGGAATGTGTTCTTTACAGATTTCTTCAACATCGTCAATTGTAGATTCCATAGTTATTTCAAGGAATATCCTAGCAGTTTTAACCTGTAAAACTACATCTTCCCCATTAACATTGATGACTCTACGTTCCTGATATTTTGGAGGCAGAGTAGCTTCACCTTTTGGGAATCTTGGACCGTGAATAACAGTCCTTTTAACATCATCAAGAGCTTCTAAGTCATTCAACAATTTTTCAGTTGTGTCGCTTCCAAGAACTCTGTGCGGGAATATTTCAATATCCATGTTTTTGACCTTCGAAAATTAGATTTGTTCAAATTAATTAGATGTCACCTTTAATTTCCTCAGCTGCTTCAGCAACTGCGACAATAGGTTCTCTGAATTCGTCAATTTGACTGTATACTTCTTTAATTAAACCAGAAGTTGCTTCTGGTGAAAAGAGTTGTGTTCCTGCATCTAAGGACATAGCAGCAGCTACACAAGGGATACAGAATCCTTTACTGTGTCTGGTTACAACGTGGTTACCGTTGAAGAGACCAGGACCTCCACCACCGTAAATGGAGTGACTGAAGAAGGAGAATCCTACAGCTACACCTTCAGCTCTACCGAAGTCGAGACCAGGTAAACCAGTAGCGAATTCGAGGTTGTCGTTGAAGTATAATAAAGTAGATGGAATACCTTGAGCAGCACGAGCAGCACCTACGTTAACCATAGTTGCAGCTACAGCACCAGCAGCAGCGTATGCGTTCCATTTAGCTGCGTCATCAGTGTTGTAGATGTTGAAGTCAGTTAATGCTTTTCCAGGTGCAATTACGCCGTCAGCTTCTGCACGAGCAATAGTTCCTTGTACTACACTACCAACAGTACCTTCTGCACCGTTTTCTTTTACTAAGTCATATACCATGTTGTCAGCGTTTAAACCTTGGTAAGCTAAACCTAATAAGTGTAATCTTTCAAATGAACCTAAAGCGTCAGCCATTTCGAACATAGCAGTTTGTTCAAAGATAGCAGCTAATGCGGTAGCTTGGAAAGTGTTTTTCAAAGTAGCAGCAGCGAAGTCGTTTGCTTTAACGTTTCTTAAACCGTAACCTGCACCTTCGAGTTTTTGTGGAATGTCTAACATGGTTGCAATGTTAGATCCTTTGTAGTCTACAGATTGTGGGTATCTACCTAATACTGCAGCTTTTACGAAGTTTGCATCGTAAATATCAACATCACAGATGTCAATTACAGATTGTACTAAAGCAGCAGCAGTTGATAATGGAGCTGCGGAGTATTCAGCACCAACATCGATTCTTTTGGTTGGTACTTGTACTAATAACCTTTTTCCTCCGGAAATAGGTGTTACAACAGTATCATCGTCTTCGGAAACTTGGATAATACCTTTCATTTTGTCTGCGATTGCTTCTGCGTTATCTACAATAGCGATATCTAATTCTCTTCCTAAGATTCTAGATTTGTCTCCACCAACAGCGCCGGTTTTAACGGATTTTTCAAGTCCTTCTAAGTTTACTGCAACAGTTCTTTTAACACCTTTTACGATGCTTTGAATTGCAGGGTTTCTTAATGGACTGATAGCTTCGATTGGTACGCCAGATGCAATTTCGTTGCCTCTATCATCGAATAAATCGATTTTATCATCAAACTTTGCCATTTTTTCCCTCCTAAATAAATAGAGTTTAACTAATATACCACTTCAATGGTAAATTTTTCTTACCAAATTGAGTAAAGCTACAAAGCAAGTGTTTTGCAATAGCCAGCCATATGGTATACAAATTTTATTTTATTCAAGATATAATATAAAGATTACCTATGAGATATTTTAGAAAAGTTTATAAAGTATAATAAAACATTTTTTATTTAAGAAAAATACCCTCAAAAGTAATACTTTTTATTATTGATTAAAATTGGTTAACAAAGATAAATACCAACATAATTAATTTGATTTTAAATATATTACATTTCAAGAATATTTTAAAGAAAATATTTACAATTTACCTTTTAATAATAAAATAAAGGAAAATAAAAAATTATTACTTTTAAGCCTGCAAGTAATAAATAATACTAAATGTAATACAAAATTTCGTCAGAAAAAATACTGACAATTTATAAATAAAATAAAAATAAAAATAATAAAATATGCAAATTGTAGCTGATGTTGGAGGAATACCCGGCAAAGATTGTAACGGTTTTTGTAAGTACTGTTACTTCAGAAAGGTAAAAGAGGTAAAAAGTTTTGGTTGTGCCCACTGCTTACCTAACAAAATAGGTTGTGAAAGATGTAGCAAAGGGGTTTCAGAAACTCAAGGTGCATTTAAATCTCCTTTTGAAGTAATAAACGAAATTCAAACCGCATTAATGATGGGAAGACCCCAAGGTGAAATAAGTGCATACATCAGTGGAGGGGGAGACATCAGCTGTTACCCGTATCTTGAAAACCTAACAGCTAATTTAAACCAGTTTTCAATCTCATCAGTGCTTGGATACACCTGTGGGAAGGGTATCAACGATTCAGAAACAGCTACAAGATTAATCAATAATGGTGTAAATGAAGTTTCATTTACTATTTTTTCATCAGACCCTAAACTTAGAAAGGAATGGGTAAAGGATCCAAATCCTGAAGAAGCATTGAAAGCCTGTAAAATATTTTGTGAAAATATCAAATTAACCGGAGCTGCAGTAATCATTCCAGGAGTGAATGACGGAGATGTTTTGCGTGAAACCTGCAATTCCCTTGAGGAATGGGGTGCAAAAGGAATGCTTTTAATGAGATTTGCAAACACCTTTAATGAAGGTCTGATTTTAGGAAACGAACCTATTATAAAAGGAATTGAATCACAGCCTGTAGAAGATTTTGCAGAACTTGTAAAACAAATAAACAGCGAGTACAAATTTAGAGTCAGCGGCACACCATTGTGCGACCCTGAAACTGGAGGACCATTTGCAATAGCTCGTGATGAAAATGAAGTGTTCTTACAATTTATCAAACCTGTGACTGGTGAAGCAACCATAATCACTTCCAAAATAGCAGAACCGTTTATTTCAAAGATATTTGACAAATTGGAAGTAGATAGCGTAAATGTCGTTGCGGTCGAAAAGGAAATCGCATGTCTGATTACAAAAGAAGATTTGGAAAAGCTTGACTTAAGCGAAATAAAACAGTCTGTAATCCTACCTGGAAGGTCATTCGTTCACCAGCTTGATGCCGAAAGAATCTTAAGCTCCGACGGGTTAGAAAGAATCGTTGGTCGCGGACCTGATACATTAAGTGTTGATGGGGAATTAAGTATCGACATGATTGATGAAAATGTTATAGAAAGAGAACTTGAACAATTCAATGATTTGGTCGATGCAATCAATTTCTTTGGAATGAGACTAATTTAAAAAAAAAGAAGTTAGTTTGAATCCTCAATAAGAGAACTCTCACTATTTATTTTTACTAAAATGTAATCATACATAAATGATTTTTTAATTTCAGCCAATTCAGACAGTTTTTTATCATCAATAACCACATCAGCTATTACATCGGCATATTTATCATAATTTAATTTTACGCGAACACCGTCCAATTGGGAAGTTACTGGGGTTGGAGAAATTACGTCCTTAATTTCAGGAACTTGATTTTCAATTGCATTTTTAACAACGATAGGTGGCACAAGCGGTGGGTCAAGAGCCATTTCACGTTTTTTATCACTTAAAATCTTTTCAATAGTTTCGACCAGATTATCCAATGCACGAATGTCAGGACCCCTTCTTAGCCTTCTTGGAATTCTGCCGAGTCCTCCAACGTATGCATCAGCGCCAGGAAGCTCTTCTACATCAATTTCAGGAGCTCCTGTAACAATTACTGGAATTTCAATGTCATCATATAGGAACGCTTTTTCTTTGATACAATTTTCAAAGCTGCCTAATGCGAAAATGGCAATATCATGCTCTTCAATCAGGCTTTTTTCTTCTTCGGTGATTCCTGCAGTTCCTTTACCGTCACCTCTAGCAAGCCCAATCATATTATCCTTTGCACCATACTCACGCAAATATTCAGAAATGTCACATGCTGCGTGAGGCAAGTGGTGTCTTGCAAGTGTTGGGGATACAATAGCTATTTCTGAACCTGCCATTGGAGCGACAGATAGTTTTGCCAATAGTTCATTGGATTTAGCTTCGATTTTATCAACATCTTCCATTGGAATTGCCATATTCAAAACCAATTCCATTTGTTGAATACTGTCTTGAAGAATGAAACCACCCAAATCTTCAATCAATTCTCTAACTTCTTCACTTTTGTGAATACCACCAGTAAATATTAATGTTTCATACATTATTAACAACTCTTAAAAATGCAATTTATATGAATTAATTTTTAATTATATTATTATATTAAACTTTCTAAAAGCGAATATCTCATCTCGATTTTTTCAAATGGATTTTTTGAAATGCTATTGTGCGATGGTATCTCAACCAGATTTTCAGTTTCACTTACCTGATCCTTTAAATAATCCGGATAAATCACATGATCAAAGTTTTGACTGACAATATTGAATCCCATGTCTAAAACTATGTCTTTTAGAAAATTAGAATAAACCTTGACATTGATATCTCTTTTAAAATTCGAATTCAAGTATTTTCTGCACATTTCAAAATCATCAAAAAATGCAGTTACATCCTTATCAGACAACTCATTTTCGGCAATTTCGGATACTTTTTTTATGCTTTCAAAGACTTGTGAAGGAGTATTTATTTTAATGGCCAAACTTTTCATCTCAACTTTACTTTCAGACAATACAACAGCCAAATCGCCTTCCTCTTCATCAGGATTTTTATTTACGGCATATTCGGAAATCCCTGCCAACTTCACTATCTCTTCACACATCGGTGTTGTGACAATTTTCATAAATATTATTATATAATTATTTGATATAAATTACTTCATGAAAGTGACATTGAGTCTTGAGGAAACAACAAGTTCTGATGTATCCATAATGGTTGATGCGCTTAGGGCCAGTTCAACAATAACAATGGCTTTGGACAATTTTAAAAAAGTAATTCCATGTTTTAGTCCTGAAGAAGCATTAGAATTGAAGGAAAAATACAATGGAGTTGTTGCAGGTGAGAGAATGGGTCAGACAATTGAAGGGTTTGATGTTGGAAACTCCCCTCTGCAGATAGGAAATTATGAAACTTCCAAAGATGTGCTCATCTTAACAACAAGTAACGGAACAAGAATACTCGAAAATATGAAATCGACCGTACTTGTAGGATGTCTGCTTAATGCAAAGGCAGTCGGTGAAGCAAGTTCCCAAATTGCTAAAGACCACATCGACGTTGTCATGGCAGGTGTCAGAGGGAAATTTGCTCTTGAAGATTTTTTAGCTTCAGGAGAAATATTGTACTGGATTTGCCAAAATTTAAAAGACTGCGAGACCAATGATCTTGCAAAAGCGGCCATAATGGCAAGCAGAGACTATGAATCCCTAAAGGAAGCTTTCTGCAATTGCAGAACTGGAAAGCACCTTACCTCATTAGGATATGCAAAGGACATTGAATTTTGTTTTTCAAAAAATATCACAAACAATGTCGCAGTCTATGAAGGCAATGAACTGAAATTGATTAAAGATTAACTTTATATATTTTCATTTCATAATAATTAGATAATAAATTAATAAGAAGTGTTTTTTTAAATGAAAAGAGAATGTTTAACAATAATCGGTACCGCACACGTATCTGCAGATAGCGTAAATGAAGTGAAAGATGCAATTTACGAACAGCACCCAGAAGTTGTAGCTATCGAGCTAGACCGTGGCAGATACACAAGATTGAAAAAAGAAATGATGGGTATTGAAGAGGATGACAGCATATCCGTTACACAAATAATCAAAGAAAACAAAGTAGGATTATTTTTTGTTACAACCATTCTCGGATACTTCCAATCAAAAATCGGTGCTGATGTTGATGTAAAACCCGGTTCTGAAATGGTCGGCGCCATTGAAGCATGCGAAGATTTGAACATCCCGATAGCTCTCATAGATAGGGAAATCAATACCACCCTGCAAAGAGCCCTGAACAAGATGGGTTTTATGGAAAAAATGAAATTTTTATTTGGATTGCTAACTTCTATCTTTGACAAGGATGAGCTTGAAGATGAATTGGACATTGAAGACTTGAAAGATCCTGAAAACATCGATGATTTGATGGAAATGTTTAAAGATGAATCACCAAGCGTTTATGAAGTTCTTGTCCATGAAAGAGATGCTTATCTTGCCGGTAAAATTCTCCAAATCCCATATGACCATGTCATTGCTGTTGTTGGAGCAGGACATAAGCCTGGAATCGAAAGATATTTGGACAATCCCGAAACATTGCCCCCATTATCTGAATTAGAAGTAATTGATGATAAAAATGGTATCCCATGGGTTAAAATATTTTTGGCTATGATTCCTATATTATTTGTGGTGATATTTTTTCTGGCATATATTAATGGGATAAATATAACCGGAAACATATATGAGTTCATCGCCATAAGCATGATTATGGGATTTATCGGTTCCATTCTTTCCGGATCCAAAATCCAATCAGCAATCGTTGGAGGAGTAGTGGCTCCCCTAACCATAATTCACCCTTTACTTGCAGCAGGTTGGTTTTCAGGTTTGACTGAAGCGAAATTCAGAAAAGTAAGAAAAAGGGACATACATAATTTGGCCCATATCGAAAGCTTTAGGGACTTGTGGAACAATAACATATTTAGAATTTTATTGGTAGTTATCGGAACTAATCTTGGGGTTAGTATAGCTACATTAGTGATTCTACCATCAAAAGTTTTCATACCATTATTCATGAAAATACTTGGTGGATAGTGAAAATTTTATATAATATAGTTTAATATAGTATAATTACAATTGATTTTATGGAATAAACTATCATGTATTTTATATTTCGTTGCGACTGTGGACGTGCACTGTATGCAAAAGAAGGAGTGGCTACACGCAAATGCGTTTGCGGAAAAACATTGAAAGTCAAATCTAGAAGAATATTTAAGAAGGTGGCTACAAGAGAGGAAGCATCAGAAGCCGTTCAGGAAATGCAGGATAAGATATATGGTAACACTGGCTTTATGAAGGCCAGTGACTTATAATATTTTTAATGGTTTGTTAGAAATGATTGGAACGACACTCGAAATAATTATAATTATAGTTTTAATTATCCTTACTGGATATTTATCGATGGCCGAACTGGCTGTTGTATCTGTTAGAAAAGCAAAAATACAAAAATACTTAGAGGAAGGAAATCAAAACGCTCAAATTGTTTTTGATTTATTGGAAGATCCTAACGAATTTTTATCAACCGTGCAAATTGGAATTTCACTTATTGGTGTTTTGACAGGGGCGTTTGGTGGAGTAACATTAGCCGAACCGCTAAGCAAATTAATTTCTTTTGTACCTTATAACGAACCTATCAGTGTAGCAATAGTTGTAATCGTCACAACCTACCTGACTTTGGTTGTTGGAGAAATTGTTCCTAAGGTTATTGCTTTAAATGACCCTGAAAGAATTGCTTTGAGAGTGGCTAAAAGCATGGTTGTCCTTTCTAATATTTCAAAACCTGTAAGTTTCATACTTGCGAAATCCAGCAGTTTTCTTTTATGGTTGCTTAGAATTGAAAACAGAAATGATGATGCTGTTACCGAAGAAGAAATCGAATTGATGATTAAAGAAGGAAGAGAAGACGGCACCATTGAAAAAGAAGAAGAAGACATCATCAAAAGAGTTTTCAAACTTGATGACCAAAAAGTTGAAAGCATAATGACTCCTAGAAATGAAATCATATGGATTGATTTGGAGGATGACCGTGACATAAACAAAGTTAAGATCATCGAAAGTAAAAGGTCAATTTTCCCTATTGCAAAAGGGGAACTGGATGATTTTATTGGAGTTGTCCAAGCGAAAGATATCCTTTCAGTCATGTTTAGTGAAGAAGAATTTGATGTTTATAAAATCGTTAAAGAACCACTGGTTGTATCTGAACATCTTGAAACCTTGGAATTGCTAAAAGAATTCAAGGAAAATCAAGGATACGTTCACATGTCTCTTGTTGTGGATGAATTCGGTAGCGTTGAAGGATTGATTACCTTAAACGATTTGCTTGAAGGAATTGTTGGAGACATTCCTGGCATTGATGAGGAAGATGAACCTGAAGCAATTCAAAGGGCAGATGGAACCTGGTTAATTGATGGAAGATATCCTATTGACAAATTCAAGAAATTATTTGATTTCAAGGATCCTTTACCTGATGAAGAGGAAGACAACTATACTACTTTAGCAGGATTTATCCTCAGTATTAGTGGTACAATCCCTGATGAGGAAGACATATTTGAATGCAGCAGATTTATCTTTGAAATCTTAGATATGGATAGCCATCAAATTGATAAGGTCCTAGTAACCGATTTGGGACCTCAAGAAGAAACAGATGAGGAATAAAAATGGACGCAAGCATCATTATTCAAGCCTTATTACTAATTGTAGGATTCGTATTTTTAATAAAAGGTTCGGACTTTTTTGTTGATGGAGCAAGCAGCATTGCTTCACTTTTAAAGATACCTACAATAATTGTTGGATTAACTATCGTAGCGCTAGGTACAAGTGCTCCCGAAGCGGCCGTTTCAATTACATCCTCCATGACAGGAAGCAATGCGATGGCTGTAAGTAACGTTATTGGAAGTAACATGTTTAACCTTTTAATGGTAATAGGTTTGTCCGCATTACTTAATGAATTGTTAATGGACAAAACAACTTTAAATAAGGATTTACCATTTTTAGTCACCATCACAGTATTGTTTGCGGGATTCATCATAATTGGATGGGACATTTCCAGCATTGAAGGAATAATCCTACTGATTATTATGGTAGCTTACATAATTTATCTCATTTACACTACACGCAAATCCGGCAATGCAAATGAAGTGGAAAAACCGAAATATTCCCTTCCAAAAAGCATAATTTTTATTTTAATAGGACTTATCGGAATCATTCTCGGTGGAGATTTAGTTGTCGATAGCGCTTCAGCTATAGCAATAGCTCTTGGAATGAGTGAAACATTAGTAGGTTTGACCATTGTGGCAATAGGTACTTCTTTACCTGAACTTGTGACTTCACTTACTGCTTTAAAGAAAGGTGAAAACGAGTTAATTATAGGTAACGTCATCGGATCAAACATCTTCAACATTTTATTTGTATTGGGTGCAAGTAGTGCGATAAGCGCAATACCTTTAGACTCAAGCATGCTCATAGATGTTATATTCATGGTCCTGGTTACAACAATATGCTTCATATTTGGTAAAACACAAGATAAATTTGATAAAAAAGAAGGAGCAATATTGGTTGCACTATTCGTCATCTATATGATATTTGCAATTCTCAGAAATTAGTTCTTTTAATTCGCAGGCCTTACAGATATTTGATGAAGTCGGCTCACCACAGACTTCACATTCATTAAGGCTTGTTGAAATATCATTTTCAAAAGTAAGTATTTTCTTAAATGATTCCATCACATTATTTTTTATTCCAGGGTACTTGTCCTCATTTACATTTAAAAACTCCTTAATTTTAGCTCTTAAAGACAAATGAGAATAAGGACATTCATCCAAATGGATATCTATGTTGTTCAGTACTGCCCACATCCCAACTTCCTTTTCAGGAGTGTTCCACAAAGGCTTGATTCTTGGAATTAATTTAGGATGTATGACCTCAAGTTCCGGACCGAATTTGGAAAATTTGATTGTGTCTCCACGGGCAAAGCTCATTAGAAAAGATTGGATTTCATCATCAAGATTATGTCCTGTAGCTATCTTGTTGGCACCTAATTCATATGCAGTCTTATTTAAAATATTCCTTCTAAAAACACCGCAAGGGATGCATGCACTCTTAAAATCTTCATAGATGTCATCTAAAGCAAAACCCTCTTCGCATTTAAATGATTTTTGAACTAACTCGACATCCAATTCCTCAGCATTTTTAACTGCAGAATCGATTCCATGCTGCCTATATCCATCTATTCCTTCATCAACACTAATGGCAACCAAATCAAAATCCAAAAATTGCTGATAATTTTTTAGAGCATGCAATGTTAAGACACTGTCCTTTCCACCTGAAAGCGCAACAGCTATCAATTCATTTTCCTTGATTAAGCCATAATCTTCAATCAGGCTATTGATTCTTTTAAAAATCATTTTATTAAATTCATCTTTATCCAATTTGACCATTACTAAATTGATTTATAAAAAGACAAATAAATAATTTTACCAGGTGAAAAAATGATAACTTGTGATTTTGCAATATTACCAGTTGGAACAGAAACTACAGAATGTAAAGATTATGTAACTGCAGCAGTCCAGTCAATAAAAGATTCCGGACTCAGTTACCAGTTAACCGGAATGGGAACTCAAATAGAAGCAGATAATCTTGAAGAATTATATTCCGCAATAGCTGCCGCTCAAGAAGCTATCTTCGAACTTGGAATAGGTAGAGTGTATACAGTTATAAAAATAGATGATAGAAGAGATCTGGAAAACAGAACTTTAGATGCTAAAGTAGAAACAGTGAATAAAATGTTAAAATAATAAAAAAATTAGATTTTATCGGAAGCTGTCTTTACAGCTTCAATGACTAAATCTAAATCTTCTTTTGTAAGTGACGGATGAACAGGAAGTGAAATCACATTGTCCGCTGCAAGTTCTGCATTTGGACAATCTCCATCAAAACCTAATTCTTTATAAATCGGTTGGTTGTATAAAGGAATAGGATAATGAATACCTGTGCCAACACCACATTCATTTATTACATTAACCCAATCATCACGATTTCCCTTTTCAACACGAATAGTATATTGGTGATATACATGTTTTAATCCATCTGCACAATAAGGTGTTACAACACCATCAACATCCTTTAATCCTTCATTCAAGTATGCGGCATTTTCATTTCTTTTGTCGTTGAATTCATCGATTCTGTCCATTTGTGCAAGACCTATTGCTGCGGAAATGTCAGTCATTCTAAAGTTGTATCCTATTTCATCATGATGATATCTTACAGTAGCACCGTGTGCTCTGAATATCCTTGCATTTTCAGCCAGTTTCTCATCATTGGTTGTTATGATTCCTCCTTCTGAAGTGGTCATGTTTTTAGTTGGATAAAAACTGAAACAAGCCATATCCCCCATGCTTCCCACTTTATTTCCTTTGTATGTTGCACCATGTGCCTGAGCTGCATCTTCAATGACAATTAAATCGTGTTTTTCAGCGATTTCATTAATTTTGTCCATGTCTGCAGATTGACCGTATAATTGAACAGGCAAAATAGCTTTAGTGTTTTCAGTGATAAGTTCTTCAATTGAATCAGGGTCAATTGTATAAGTTTTTAAATCAATGTCTGCAAAAACAGGTTTTGCACCGGTGTATACGATAGCGTTTCCACTTGCAATGAAAGTGAACGGAGTGGTAATCACTTCATCGCCTTCGCCTATGCCGCAGGATAATAAAGCAACATGCAATGCTGCGGTACCTGAATTTACGGCAATTCCATATTTTGCCCCAACCCATTCTGCGAACTTTTCCTCAAATTCTGCCACTTTAGGTCCTTGAGCAATCATCCCTGATTTTAAAACTTCAACTACATTTTCTATTTCTTCGTCTCCAATTATTGGTTTTGCAATAGGAACTTTAATTTCTGACACAATTATCACCAAATCTTAAAAATTAGATTAATTATCATACTAATGTTTAAATCTAATAATATTTAAAACATTACTTAATTGACAAAAGATTTTTAAGAGTGAGAATTAATGGAAGAAAATAAGATTAGGCGAATTGAAGAAGGATTGACAAAAATTGAATTTCCGGAATTTGACAAGGTTTCATCTGATGCTCCCGTTTTTTATAATCCACATATGGAATTGAACAGAGACCTGTCAATTCTTGCCATCCAAGTATTTCAAAAGCAAGAAGATAGGGAAATAAACATCTGTGATTTGTTCGGAGGAAGCGGAATTAGAGGAATCCGATATAAAAACGAAATTGATGGAGTTGGAAACGTATCCATAAATGACATCAGCGAACTGGCCAATCATTATGAAAGGCACAATATTGAATTAAATGACCTTGAGGACATTGAAGTTTATCAGCATGACGCGAGCATGTTTTTAAGAATGAAACGTGGAGAATTTGATGTAATCGATATCGATCCATTCGGAACACCCTCACCATTTCTGGACTCCGCAGGATATTGCGCACGCAGAAATTCCCTATTATGTGTTACAGCAACAGATACTTCTGCACTATGCGGAACCTACAAAGAACCATGCATCAGAAAATATAATGCAAAACCATACAAAAGCGAATACTGTCATGAAACAGGAATCAGAATTTTGGCAGGTTTCATTGCACTCACTCTTTCAAAATATTCCAAATGCATTGAAGTGAAAATGTCACACAGCACTGAACATTATATGAGATTATACCTGAAAATTAAAAAAGGTTCAAAAAAATGTGATGAAACATTGAAAAATATCGGTTACATTAGCCACTGCAAACATTGCCTGCACAGACAGACCAGTAAAGGACTTGCCAGTTCAGTTGAAGATACCTGTCCGATTTGTGGGGAAAAACTAATCCATGCCGGACCGTTATGGCTAGGAGACATCCAAGATGGAGAATTCATCCAGGAAATGATTGATGAAACAGAAAACAAAAAAATAAATAGTGAAAAGGAAGCATTGAAGCTATTGAATAGCTGCCTTATTGAAGCTGAAGCTCCCGCGACATTTTTTGATGTTCATGCAATTTGCAAATCTTTGAAAATAAGCGCCCCAAAATTAGATTTGATTTTTGAGGAATTGGAAAATAGAGGATTTATCGCGATAAAAACCCATTATAACCCTCTTGGCATTAAAACTGACGCCCATATTGAAGATATTCAAAAAATTCTTTTAGAATTGTAAAAAAAATAAGACATACGCTTAAAAAATCACATAACTCAACCCCATAAATTTTAAAAAATTTTCAACAAATATTAAAAATCATAATAAAATAACAAGGTTATTTTGAAATTCAATGCAATAATTTAAAAAAAATAAATCAAACTACAATAACTTTTAAATAATATAAACAATTAATTAATTTTATAGAATTAAAACAATTTGTTATAAAAAAACAAATTAATTTTATGAAGGGATATGAATGGTTAAAACAAAAGACAATATTGTAAAACTTGATAGCACAGACATCAACATTCTTAAAATTATTAATGAGGATGTAAGAACTTCTTACAGACAAATTTCACGTAGTTTAGATGTTTCTGTTGGTACTGTGCACAACCGTATTGACAAAATGGTGAAATCAGGCGTAATTAAAAAGTTTTCCCCAGTAATAGACCATGAAAAATTAGGATTTGTTTTAACAACAATCATTGGCGTAAGAGTTAAAGGTGGAAAACTCAAAAATTGGGAAGAAAAAACTTTCTTTAATAAAAATGTTGTTGGAATTTACGACGTTACTGGAGAATACGATGCATTCTTAATTGCTAAATTCAGAAACACAAATGAATTAAATGCGTTTATCAAAGAATTATTGAAAGACCCAATTATAGAAAGAACCTACACTCAAACCGTTCTTGATGTTATTAAAGAAGACATGGGATCTTCCAACATCTTATAAAATTATCATTGGCAGTTGAACAACTGCTAATTATTTTCTCTTTTTTTAAAAAAAAAACAAAATTAAATCATACTGCCTTTTTATATACGCTTTAATGTGAAAATTATTTTACATCAGATTGGGAAAAATAACTTCCAAAATACACGAATAATACTTTAACTATATAAATATGAAGACATAAAAAATATAATGTTTAAATTAAATTTTAGAGGTTATGAAATTGGCAGTATGCTTACCCGACACCCAAGATGACACTCCAAGCATACCTATTAAACTTACAAGAGTAGGTGTAACAGGAGTAAAAAAATTAGTACAATTAGAAAGAACAAATAAAAGACCAATAATATTATTACCTACATTTGATGCATTTGTCGATTTGCCAAATGATCAAAAAGGAGTACACATGTCTAGAAATCCGGAAGCAATCAGTGAAGTTTTAGAGACTGTTGCTGAAGGTTCAGGAGTGGATGTTGAGTCACTATGTGCGAAAATCGTTGACCGCATGATGACAAAACACGAATATGCTAAACGTGTTGAAATATCCATGACTACTGATTTTATGTTTATGAGAGAATCACCAGTGACTAAAAATAAAACCCAAGAGATGGCTAAACTTTTAGCAAAAGCCGTTGGTTTTAGAGATGATGATGGAAACGTTTCCATCAGAAAAAGCGTTGGTGCCGAACTTATCGGAATGACAGTTTGTCCATGTGCACAGGAATCTGTAAGAGAATCCGACAAAAACAAACTATTGGAATTTTTAGATGAAGAAACAACTCAAAAAGTCTTAGATACAGTAACTTTCGCCTCACATAACCAAAGAGGAGTTGGAACATTATTAATTGAAGTTCCTGAAGACAAAGTCGTGAAAGCTGAAGACCTCATTGAAATTATCGAAACATCCATGAGTTCACCTGTTTGTGAATTGTTGAAAAGACCAGATGAAAATGCAACTGTTCTAAACGCACATAGAAACCCTGTGTTTGTTGAAGATTGTGTCAGAAACATGATGGAACAAATTGTGAAAAAATATTCTGATTTCCCAGATGATACTTTAATCACTGCACGTCAAGAAAATCAAGAAAGTATTCACAGACACAATGCATATGCTGAAAAAGAAACAACATTGATTGAATTAAAAGAAGAATTGAATATAGAATAGGACTTGATTTAATGAGAAAAACATATGAAATTGCAGGAGAAGCCATGGGATTCTTTGATTCCTTTAAAGGTTCAAGACCTGCAATCAATAACGATAGAATTCTAATTGTCAGAGGACGCTCAAGAACAGTCATACCAATATCAGAATTCGACTCAAAATTAAGTGAAATTGGAGAAATCCTTGGCGGAACTGAATTGGATGAAAATTCTGAAAAAATAGAAGAGATTCTTAAATCAGGCGATAAACACATTCAAGAAACTGAATTGACCACTAACCCTATAGACAGTAAAGGATTCATAAGAATGAAAGAGGAATTGGAATCTATGGGGCTTGTAGTCGCATACAAGGTATTTGAACTTCCAAGTTTTGATGTTGTAATCGCTATCTGGGAAGACAAAAATGAAATTCCTCCACTCTACGTAGAAGTTACCGTTTCAGAACGTGAAGGATAACCATGTCAAAATTAGCCAAAGAAGATATTCTCAAAATATTAACGGCAACTGACAACGACATTATCAAATACATGTCAGAAACCGCGAAATATAGAGAGAATAATCTCATTACTTATTCTAAAAATATTTTTATTCCATTGACTGAAATCTGCAGAAATGACTGTGGATATTGCAATTTTAAAAAAGATGCGAATGACCCCGAAGCAATTATTTTAAAAACCAAAGAAGAAATTTTGGCAGATTTAAAAGAAGCTGAAAAGTATGGGTGTAAAGAAGCGATGTTTGCTTTCGGTGAAGATGCCGATTGCGAAGAGGTTGTTCGTTTAAGATTGCAGGATTTCGGCTATGAAAAAATGATTGATTACATTGTTGATATTTGCCAAATGACTTTAGATGAAACCAGCCTACTGCCCCATACCAACGGTGGAAATTTCACTTATGAAGATATGAAAAGATTGAAAGAAGTAAATGCATCATTGGGTCTGATGCTTGAAAATTCATCAAAAAGACTGATGGAACTGTCAGCGCATAAAAAAAGCCCTGGAAAAGATCCTGAACTAAGGCTTGAAACAATTTCAAACGCAGGAAAGCTCAAGATCCCATACACAACAGGCATCTTGATAGGAATTGGAGAAACAAAAGAAGAAATAGCGGAATCCTTACTTGCAATTAGGAATTTATATGATGAATATGGGCATATCCAGGAAGTGATTATCCAGAATTTCACACCAATACCTGGAATTGAAATGGAGGACTGGCCCGAACCAAGCTTTTTAGATATGATAAGAACTGTAATCGCGGGCAGTTTACTATTCAAGGATACTGACATCAGCATACAGGTTCCTCCAAACCTGAACAATGACACTGCACAGATATTCCTATTGTGCGGTGCTGACGATTGGGGTGGCGTATCTCCCGTAAGTCCTGATTTTGTAAATATCACATCCCCATGGCCGGGGATTGATGAACTTGAAAAACTTACCAAAGATGCAGGATTTGAATTAATCGAAAGATTATGCGTTTATGAAAAATTCATCAACAGAGAATGGTTAAGCGACTTCATTTTAGAAAAGATTTCTAATTTATCCTAGCATCGACAACAACATGCTCTACTCCAGGAGCATATTTTTTTATTTTATTTATTTTTAGCAATTCCACATCACGGTTTCCAGCTTGAGAGACAATCCTTTCAATGGGCCTTGTCTCGATTAATTTTTCAGGCACAGTTTCATGATAATGGATAATCCCGCCTTCGTTAAGGCTGTCGATAGCTACCTTCAAATAATGGTGAGTGGTTTTTACATAACCCATTACAATACGGTCAGCGGAATATTTCGGAGTTTCAACTTTGCAATCTCCTAAAATTGGAGTTATATTATCCACTTTGTTCAAGTTGATGTTTTCGCATAAAAAATTATATGAATTTGGATTTATTTCAATGGAAATGACCTTTTTGGCATTGGAATGGACTGCAATGGGAATTGAAAAATAACCTATTCCTGCAAACATGTCAATTACAGTTTCTCCATCGCCGACAAGTTTAGCTATCCTTAAACGCTCATTATTGTTTCCTTTTGACCACATTACCTTGGCCAAATCAAGTTTGAATAGGCATCCGTTCTCTTTATTGATTGTTTCTGTTTCGCTTCCATAAAGGATCTTATAAACCGGCTCACGTTTTGTTCCCTGAATATGGTCTATCTTCATGATGGTCTTCACATTATGCTCTTTAGATAATTTTTCCAACTCTGCATCAGAATCATGTGAAAACTTGCTATCCAATATTAGTATATCCCCAATGCGTTTCCATTTCAATTTACTCACCTTGAATAAGAAAAGTTTATATATGCAAATAGCTAATATTAATATTGTTAGTTTATACTAATAATTGATTCTGATTTTAAATAAAAAACAATATAAGATATAGTTTAAATGATTTTATTATATTCAACCTATAGTGTAGTTGAAATAAGATATTTTAAATACTATATGAGGTGTATTTAAATGGATGATAAAATATTAGAAGGTACAACAACAGTAGGAATCACCTGCAAAGATGGAGTTGTATTTGCAAGCGAAAGAAGAGCTAGTATGGGAAACTTGGTAGCTCACAAAGTCGCAGAAAAAATATTTAAAATTAATGATCATATTGTAACAACCATTGCTGGTTCAGTGGGAGATGCACAAAGTTTAATGAAAGTTATTGAAGCGGAAGTTTCTCTTTACCAAATGAGAAACAATGACAAAATGAGTGTCAAAGCTGCCGCATCATTAACCGCAAACATATTACGTTCAGGACCGATGTATGTTCAAACATTACTCGGTGGAATGGACGGAGACAAACCATCTCTTTACTCATTAGACCCAGCAGGTGGAATGATTGAAGACACTTACATCTCAACTGGATCAGGTTCCATAGTAGCTTATGGTGTCCTTGAAGACAGATTCAGAGATGATTTAACAATTGACGAAGGAATTGAAATAGCCATAAGAGCTATCAGAGCCGCTGCTGAACGTGACACATATTCAGGTAATGGATATTTGGTTGCTAAAGTAGACAAAAACGGATTTGAAATGTTAGATAATGAAAAAATTAATGATATTCTCAAGAAAATATAAGTAAGCTAATTTTTCATAACTAACTATTTTTTCATATACAATGTGTAGATAGTTTATGAAATTTACTTATTATAGCTTAAATGCTTTCATAAACTATTATATATACACAAACTTTTTTTGAAGGGATTATATGACTTCAGATATTTTAGAAGATATTAAAAAAGAGATTTTAGAAAAATTACCAAAGGAAATTCAAGTTTCAAAAGTCGAATTTGAAGGTCCTGAAGTTGTAGTTTACACTAAAAATCCAGAAATTATTACTGAAAACGGTGATCTAGTAAGGTCACTTGCAAAAGAGCTTAGGAAAAGAATTATTATTAGATCTGACAAAAGCGCTTTACTTGAACCTGAAGAAACAATCAACAAGATTCATGAAATAGTGCCTGATGGAGCAGAGATTACTGACATCTACTTTGATACAGTTACCGGTGAAGTAGTGATTACTGCAAAAAAACCAGGTCTTGTAATCGGAAAGTATGGTGTGACCTCCAGAAATATTGTAAAGAACACTGGATGGGCGCCTAAAATTCTAAGGACTCCGCCAATCAGTTCAGACATCATTGGAAAAATAAGGACTATCCAAAAAAATAGCAGCAAAGAAAGGAAAAAAATGTTGCAACGTCTTGGACGTCAGATTCACCAGGGAAGCAAACACCCTAACGACTGGGCAAGAGTTACTTCAATGGGCGGATTCAAAGAGGTAGGGCGTTCATCAATGCTTTTACAAACCCCTAACAGCCGTGTCTTATTGGACTGTGGTGTTAATGTTGCAGCATCCGACAATAAAAATGCATTTCCTTATTTGAATGCACCTGAATTCTCAATTGAAGAATTAGACGCAGTTATCATATCTCACGCTCACTTAGATCACTGCGGTTTTGTACCGTACCTTTACCACTACGGATATGAAGGACCAATCTACTGTACAACACCAACCAGAGATTTAACCACACTTTTACAATTCGACCACTTGGACATAGCTCACAGGGAAGGCAATCCTTTGCCATTTACCTCACAAGATGTTAAAAAAGCTATCAAACATACAATTACACTTGATTACGGTGAAGTTACTGACATTTCACCGGACATAAGATTAACCTTGCACAATGCAGGACATATCCTAGGTTCAGCGATATCCCATATGCACATTGGAGACGGAGCTCACAACTTAGTGTATACTGGAGATTTCAAATACGAACCATCAAGATTACTTGAACCTGCAACCATTAGATTCCCACGTGCGGAAACAGTGATTATGGAAAGTACATACGGTGGAAAAGAGGATGTGCAACCTTCAAGGAATAATGCTGAAAAAGAAATGATGAAAACCATCTACAGAACACTCAAACGTGGAGGAAAAGTATTGGTTCCTGTATTCGCTGTAGGAAGGGCACAAGAACTTATGGTTGTTTTAGAAGAATACATGAGACACGGACTAATTGAGGAAGTTCCTATATTCATTGACGGAATGATTTGGGAAGCAACAGCAATCCACACTGCAAGACCTGAATACTTAAGCAAAGACTTAAGAGACCAAATTTTCCACATGGGAAGAAATCCATTCGTTTCAGACATGTTTGAAAAAGTCCAAAACTACGACCAAAGAAAAGAAATTGTCGAAAGCAAACAGCCTTCAATTATCTTATCCACTTCAGGTATGCTTACCGGTGGAAACTCTGTAGAATACTTCAAATGGTTATGTGAAGACGAAAGGAACACCTTAATCTTTGTAGGATACCAGTCTGAAGGTTCAATGGGTAGAAGAGTCCAAAAAGGATGGAAAGAAATACCTCTTGAAGATGATGATGGCAGAACCAGACAATTCTGTGTGAAAATGGAAGTAAAAACAATCAATGGATTCAGTGGGCACTCAAACAGAAGACAATTGATGGAATATGTGAAAAGACTTAATCCAAGACCTGAAAAAGTCATTACCTGCCACGGAGATCCGTACAAAGCAGTCGATTTAGCATCTTCAATACACAGAAGTTACAAAATCGAAACCAAAACTCCGATCAATTTAGACTGTGTTAGAATCCATTAGGTAAATAACTATTAAATACTTAATAAAACATATATATAATATTGAAAAATATTATTTTTTTAAAAAAATAAACAAATAAAGCTTATATGGTGTAAAAATGGTTACTTATTCAGAATCTGGTGTTGATATAGACCTTGAGGCTGTTACTGTTTCAAAGTTAGCAGATAAACTTAAATCAACATTATCTTATAGGGATATCATCACCGACAGTGGTCACTATGCTGCTTTGGTTAAATTAGGAGACAAAGCCATCGCAATGAGTACTGACGGTGTTGGAAGTAAAATTTTAATTGCTGAAATGATGAACAAATACGATACAGTGGGTATTGACTGCATTGCCATGGTTGTCAACGATATCTTATGTGTTGGTGCAGAACCAATAGCATTAGTAGATTACCTTGCTGTTGAAAAACCAGACCCTGAAAGAGCAGCAGAAATTGCTGAAGGTCTTGTAAAAGGTGCTGAAGAATCTAGGATAGCTATAATCGGTGGTGAAACCGCATCACTTCCTGGAATTATCAAAGACTTTGACTTGGCGGGCACCGGAATCGGATTCGTAGATATCGATAAGATAATCACCGGTGAAAATATCCAGCCAGGAAACGTATTGATTGGTATTGAAAGTAACGGTATCCACTCTAACGGATATAGTTTAGCAAGAAAAGCATTGTTTGATGATGCTGGTTTTACTGTTGATGACAAGATGCCTGATGGAAACACAACCATCGGTGAGGAACTAATCAGACCAACTGAATTATACGTCAAACCTATTGTAGCATTATTTGAAAAAGAATATAATATCAATGGACTTGCCCACATCACTGGGGGAGGATTCACAAATCTCAGACGCTTGAAAAAAGGTGTGGGATATGATATAAACAACCTTCCGGAAGTTCCAGAGATATTTAAGCTTATTTATGAACAAAACGTAGACATCAAGGAAATGTATAGAGTTTTCAATATGGGTGTCGGTTTTGTAGTAATAGCTGAAGAAAGTGAAGCTGAAAAGATAATGGATACTTTGAAAGAGTACTGCAACTGTCAAATCATTGGTGAAGTAACTGCTGATGAGACAATTAAAGTAAAAGCTTTTGAAGGATCTGAAATTGAATACTGATTTGATAAGAAAATTGAGGTGTGCGAATGAAGATAATGAAAGATAATGAAATAGCTCTCGTTAAGGAAATATTGAAAAAATTAGGAGCTAGTGAAGAGGACAGTGAATTTGTAGCTGAAGCAACAATTGATGCTGATTTAAAAGGATTTACATCACATGGACTTGGAAGATTCCCACAATACTTGATAAGTATCGAATCAGGAACCATCAACTTAAAAGATGATATTGTAATCGAAAAGGAAACACCTGCAATCGCTTTAATCAATGGTAACAGCGGATTCGGACAAGCTGTATCATACAAAGCCATGCAAATAGCTATCAAAAAAGCAAAAGATGTTGGAATTGGATGTGTAGGTGTTCACAATACAAACCACTTCGGTGTTACAGGATTTTATTCAGACCTTGCATTAAGGGAAAACTGTATTGGATTGGTTCTTGCAAATACCGACCCTGCAATTGCACCATTGGGAGCAAGCAAACCTTTGATTGGAACCAACCCTATTGCGCTGGGTATTCCATCTGAATCATACATTACCGTAGACATGGCAACATCCGCCACAGCACGTGGAAAAATCATCGAATCCAAAAGAAAAGGACTTGATTTGCCTGACGGATGGGCATTGGACAAGGACGGAAAACCTACTAACGACCCAGTTGCCGCTCTTGAAGGATCAATATTGCCATTCGGTGGATTCAAAGGATATGCACTAGCATTGCTTGTGGAAATCCTAACCGGACCATTAGTAAGTGCAGGATACGGATACGGCGTAACAGGTACTGCTTCCCCAGATAAGGATTGTACCAAAGGAGACTTATACGTTGTAATTGATCCATCCAAATTCGTCGATTTTGATGAGTTTGTTGCAAATACTGAAGACTTCGTATCACAAATCAGGTCAACCGGAGAAAATGTAGCCATCCCTGGTGATTTAGAAGTGAAAAGAATCGCTGAAGCTGAAGCAAACGGTTTGGAAATTGATGCAAAATTATACGAACAGTTGAAAGAAATTTGTGAAAACTTAGATATCGATATTGATTCATACATAGAAGAATAATCATTATTCTTCAAATCTTTTTTTATTGACTATCGATATGAAATAATTAACAAGTCATATCGTGACAAACATGAAAAATTGTAAAATAAATTTGATTTTAGTACATTTAAATCGAAAATGATTATATAGAATTAAAACATAAAGTTAAATGTTATAAATTATTAATATTAAGTATACCGAAAATCATAATTCTTTTAAAAAAATATGATTTTTATTAAAAAGGAGGAAAAAAGTTATGAAACTTAAAAACTCTTACCTCTTGCTAATAGCAATATCGTTGTTTCTATTAGTAAGTATGGGGTCTGTTTGTGCAAGTGAAGATAATGCAACAGACATTACTACACAGGTAGACAATGAAGGGTTAGATGTTTTAGCTGTAGAAAATGACGGCACAATTTTAGAGGATGGTGAAGGAGACGGTGCCGACAATCCAGAACTAATGAATACTACAGTTTATGCCCAAGACACAGAAATACCTAAAGGAACTGAAACTAAAATTATCATGGTTGTTCAGGGCAATTCAAGCCAAACCCTTGATGTCCACCCAGATGAACTTACAGTCCTAAAAGGAGATGAAGAACTACATTTCATATATAATAATCCAGAATTGATTATTGTTGACGAATTAACAGTTGGAAAACATAACATAACCATTAACTTTTTAGGAAATGCTTTATACGGTAATTCATCAAAAACTATTACTTTATCAATATTTGGAAATAAAACATTAGATGCTCCATCCACAGTTACAACTGACGGAAATACTGTAGAAATTCCACTCATTGTTTCCGATGGTGTAATGGAATATATTGTTGATAAATCCAAATTAACTTTAAATTTAACATGTATTGACGAATATGGAAATGCGACTTCTGAAATAATCACTGTATTCAATATTGAAAACAATACAGTCAGATTCTCATTGAATCGCCAATTCGTTTCTGCATATGTGAATGTCAGCTATTCCGATGGACCAACTTCATCCAAAAGAGTTGCATTGAAATATGCTACACAAGTAAATGCAAATAATGTGAGATTTAATGAAAGTGACAATAAGACTATAACCATTTCAGTTTTAAGTGGTGAAAATGTATTGAATATTACTGCAGCTGATTTAAAAGTTATTGAAAACGGTAAAGAACTTCAATTCACATACAATAACTCAATAATTACAATTTCATCATTAAGTACCGGAAACCATACAATTACCATCAAATATCTTGGTAATGATACCTATGGAGAATCAAATAAAACTGTCACTGCATCTGTTGTTGGAAACATTACCATTAACGTTCAAACTCCAGTCAACGTGAACTCCACCAAAAAAACCAATGTGACAATCATAAACGTTACAAACGGTGTGGATCTATTTGACTTTGATACAAATAACATAAGATTTGACATAAGCTACAAAAGTGGTAATGACACAGTACCTGTTAATTATAACATCATTAACTTTGAAGATGGAACTTTCACATTAGAATTGGAAAATCTCAATTTCACAACCGCTACATTAACTGTTACATACAATAACACTGTTTCAAAAAATGTTACTTTAAATAGAATCTACAATGCAAGAATTGTAGTGGTCAACAATGAAAACGAATATAAGACAGGCAATTTCACATTCAAAGTAGTTGATACAGACAATGACGATGCTCCAATCAGCGGAGTAAAACTCTCATTATACACTACCGGAAATATCAAAGTCGGATTTTCAACCACTACAAACAGTGAAGGTATTGCAATCTTTAAAACCGCAAACCTATACGTCTTTGATAATGTCAACAATACCTTATCAATGCACGAATTAAGAGTAGGAAATTACACCGTAGAATTATCAACTGACAGTAATGTTAAATCCACAAAAGTGACAACCAATTTAACAATCACTAAAGCTACAATCAACATAAAAATTGATGCATTCACTGAACCTTACCAAACAAAGAAAAATGTAACAATCACAGTTACTAATTCACTTGGTGAGCCTATGCCTGGAATAATCATTCATTTATACATGCCAAAAACTACCGCTAAAGACTACTACTTCGGTACTGATTCAAATGGAAAAAGTAAAATTAGCGTGACAAATTTAATTCCAGGAACTTATTCATTAACAGTAAGCAACAATGATACAGTTAACATTAATGAAAAAAGCGTGAATGGAACAATCACTATTAAAAAAGTTGGCGTAAAGATTATTGCAAAAGACTCTGCTGTTAAATTCAACACTGGAGTTACTTCAATTATCAAAATCGTGAATGCTAAAACTGGAAAACCTGTACCTAACGCTGTCATTAAAGTAAAACTGTACACCACTTCCACAAAATACAACATTTTAAGATTCCAAGCTGACAGCAAAGGAGTCGTAAGATTCAGCGCTTCTTTAGCAGTTGGAAAACATAAAATGGTTGTGGGAATGGCCGAAGAAAACTACGAACCTAGATATGCTGCAAGTTCTGTAACCAAATATATTACCGTAACTAAAGCTACTGCAAAAATCATTGCACCAGCAGTAACAGCATACTACAAAGACGGCAAATACTTTACTGTAAGATTGGTTAATCCAGCCAAAAACAATCAACCTATCTACGATGCAAAATTAACCATTAAAATCTTTGCACCTACAAGATACTACACTTATACCGGAAATACCGGAGGAAACGGACAAATCAAACTTTCAATTGATTTAGCTCCTGGAACATATAGGGTTGAAGTAACCGGTGCTGATTCCAAAAACTTTGCATGCAGCAAAGTGGATTCAAAAATTACTGTTTTGAAATCCCCAACAAAATTGACCCTTACAACAGTAGTTGCTAAAAAAGGTTCAAATGGCTACTTTAAAGCTAAAATGACCAATACAAAAACTAAAAATGTAGTTAAAGGAGTTCAATTAACTATTAAGGTTTACACAGGCAGTTCATATAAAACATATACTGTAAGAACTGGTACTGATGGGATTGCTAAACTTCCTATTAAATCAATAGATGTTGGACTGCATAAGGTTGTTGTTACTTCGGCAAACAAATATTGTATTGCTACAGCTGCAACATCTTCAATAAAAATAACTAAATAGAGAAAATTAATTTTCTCTTACTTTTTTTCTTTTTGATATTTTGCATAAAAACCATCAGTATCAGCATATATTGTGTAAAAACCGAATTCTTCTGCTTTTTTAATTGATGATTTGATGTATTGTCTTCCCCATGATGTAATTGCCTTTGCACATTCAAATGAATACCATCTAAACCTTGGAAAACCATAAATACCATACATTGTATTTGCCAACCTTTTGATGGCCTGCTGCTGAACGTTTAAGGATTTCTTTTCTGTTTCATCTTGAGATTCCTTCATTTCACGTTTGAGTCTGAATCTTTCCTGCAGGATCTTATCGATGACTGAAGGAATAAATCCTTGAGGAGATTTCTTAAATTTCAATCCGTGTTCAGGAGAAATGTTATAATCGTCTTCATTTTCAACATCCCCAAGAACCATAACGTCGGGTGAGATGTTTTTGGATATAATCAAACTCGGATATAGGCTTCTGAAATCGAATTGCACCAAATTTTCGTGAAGGCCTGTTTCAGGTTCCCTCACATAACCGCCTTCATTGTCTTCTGCATTGGCGCGGTCTAAGAAATTAGCTCCCTGCTTGTTTGGAACCACTTCACCATCAAAATAAGCTTGTTTTACTAAAAACCATTCTGCCTGCTGACCTGTGGCCATACGGCTAACGTCAAATAATGGCTGACCTATGATACGGGTGAGCTCTAAATTAAGCGGCAATGTCTGCTCTGCAATCTTCAATGTGGATACCACATCATCAAGGGAATAATCGAACAGGTTATCCAATTCCTCACCACCATTGTCCCAAAATTCCCAAATCCTCTCACCAGGAACATCTATCTTTTCCTCACCAAAGAGCTCATAATAAACTCTTTCAAGAGTGTATCTTTCTAAAGTCATGTATCTTCTCATTACTAAATACAAATCAACATGAATCAATCCATTAAATGAAGCTGCATTTGCGTATCCCCTTCTGATATACTTTACATCAGATCCATCCATACCAATATCCAAATCAACACCTAGGATTTTGGCCCTGTCCTTAAGGTATGGGAAATCGAAATTATCTGAATTGTAACCTACAATAATGTCAACATTATTCTCTTTAATAATCCTTACAAACTCCTCAATCATTTCCTTTTCAGAACCTACATGATTTACGAAATCATCCCTATCAGCAGAGTTTGTCTTTGTTGATATTACCTGGTTGATGCCGAAATTGCTTGCAACTCCAATCATGATGATTTCATCATCTTCTGAGTTCGGCATTCCGTGAGGATTTCTGACTTCAAGGTCAAAACTTAGAATTCTGAATTTTTGAGGGTATTCGCTTGCGCGCCTTAGCTTATCAGTTAACTTGATTATTTTGACATCCTGCTTTTTGGAATCCAAATTAAGAAAAGACTCCTCTTCCTCACCTATTGCGGTTACTTCAGTCATAGGGATTACGTCCCTGTCCATCAGATATCTCCTATAAAATGGGATGTCAAATTCCCTAATCTGCATGACTCCTTCAAGATCCCTTAAAGTATCTCTATTCTTTGCAAGTTCTTGAGGATGCTTGAAAGTTACTTTAATGAATTCCTTTTCAATCTGAAAGTCCTTTTTGACAATCCTTTCAGCACGCACATCCTCCAGATTTTCATGAATTTCATTTATGCATTTATCGATTTCATCTGAAACGACATATAAATAAGGTTCAAAAGTGTCATCCAAAAGAATTACATTCTTGTCTCCCTGTTTTGAAAACAAACGGATGACTGGTTTTTCATCAAAAGTCACATAATCTATGTCAAGAATGACAACATTTTCCTGCATCATTCATCACCTAAAATATACTCGTTTCGGTAACTGTCTAAAACGGCATAAGTTATTCCTAAAATCAAAGGTCCAACGATAAAACCAACTATTCCATAAACCAATGGTCCGGAAAGGAATCCTATTAGCAGGATTAATGGATGTATGTCTGCATAATGGCTTGATAAAGCTGGTCTGATATACATGTCGACAGTGCTTAGGAAAAATCCGAACAGCAACACCACTATCGCTCTTGGATAGTTGCCGCTGAATATGTCTATGAAGAATAATGCCCAATAGATTGGCCATGGCCCAAATACTGGAATCAACTGAAGTATGCCTGTTAAAACACCTAAAAATATTCCGAATGGATATCCTAAAATTGAATAACCTATACATGCAAAAATACCAATGATAACAGAAGTTAAAAAGTGTCCATAAAATATGCTTCTTAAAACATCCTTAACAGACTGGATAGTGTTATCGAAAAAGTCTTTGGAATCATCCGGAACGAATGAACGGATGAATTCTATACATTTTCCCCCATCGCGAACAAAATAAAATATAGAACAAACCAATATAAATAAATCTAAAGTTATGTTTGCCAGTTTGCTTGCAAATTTAACAATATAATTTAAAATGGAAGTGCCAACTCCGGAAATTACAGATTCAATACTTGAAGCAATGGAATTGACATCTAGATTTGGCAAATACATTGATGCCAAATTAATGGTTCCTTGGAGATTTGCATTCGAATTGTTGGCTAAAACCCATGTTACAAATGCTGAAACCTCAAAAACAATATATGCGATTAACAGTATCAAAGGAATCAATACAAGAACCATCGCCAATAAAATGGAAATGGAAGAATATTTTAATTTGCTTTGAATTTTCAAGGCAACTGGCCTAATTCCATAGGCTAGAATAGCCCCCAAAATAACCATATTCAAAACAGGAAATATTATCATTAAAGAAACTACTAACAAGAATATTATCAGCAA
Organism: uncultured Methanobrevibacter sp.; assembly: GCF_947166415.1. Taxonomy (GTDB): domain Archaea; phylum Methanobacteriota; class Methanobacteria; order Methanobacteriales; family Methanobacteriaceae; genus Methanocatella. The sequence continues at coordinate 30,179 of NZ_CAMVEE010000007.1, forward strand.
TACGGGCGGAGTTAAGTGTTCTTTAATATCTAATCCCATTTTATCACATCTTTAATATTTAACTCCAGAAGCGTCCCTTCTGTATTTCGCAAATTCAGTAATTTGAACTATCTTATCATTTTCAAAAACAGGTCCCTCAACGCATATTCTCCATCCTTCGCTGTCAACGCAACATTGGCCACATACTCCCAAAGCGCATTTCATGTATCTTTCAAGGGAATATTGTGCAGGTATTTTGGAGTTTTCAAGAATATCAAATATTCCTTTCATCATTATTTCAGGACCGCAGACAAATGCATAATCATAAGTTGTGCTTTCAAGCAGGTCATTAAGGCAATCAGTTGCAAAACCTTCAAATCCGAAACTTCCATCATCAGTGCATGGATGTACGTCAACTCCCATATCCTCTAAAGACTCAATATATAATAATTCATCTTTTGTTTGGGCTGCAGATATGACACTGACTTCATTGCCCTTATTGATTAAATCGCTTGCTATTGCATTGATTGGAGCCATTCCCACTCCACCTCCAATAGCTATAATCTTTTTACCTTCAAATGAATTGTCAAAGCCATTTCCATAACTGCCTCTGACACCGATCTGGTCGCCGACTTTTAGATCGTGCAATTGAGAGGTGAACTCTCCGATGTTTTTGACTGTAATTGCCAATTCGTTATCATTAATTTGGGCAATTGACATTGGTTTTTCGTTTTTAAAATTCCAAACCATGACAAACTCTCCGGGATTAGGTTTTCCAACAGATTCATAGTCCCAATCAAATTTAAAAGTTTTAATTGTAGGAGTTTCTTCAATAATTTCTGTTATTTCTACTATTTTCGGTTCGTTAATCATTTTTACAACTCCCTGTGTGCCAGTCCTACCATCTCATCAATGGATGAGTATCCCTTATCGGACATGAACTTTTCTAAACCGCTGTTGATTTTGGCAAATACGTCTACACCTTCATCCATAACGGCAGTTCCAATCTGCACTGCTCTTGCACCTGCAAAAATAAATTCCACAACGTCTTCAAAGGTGTAAATTCCGCCAACACCAATCAATGGAATGTCAACAGCTTCATAAACAGAATATACATTGCTGATAGCTATCGGTTTAATTGCCTTTCCACTCATTCCTCCGGACTTATGGAAAAGGACCGGTCGGGCGACATCAATATTGATTTTCATTCCAGGACCCAATGTATTGATAAGAGACAACGCATCTGCACCTGCATCTTCACAGGTTTTAGCGATTTCTGTGATATCTGTAACATTAGGTGTCAATTTTGCAATAATCGGAACATCTGATGCATCCTTTGCTGCTGAGACAATTGTATGGCTTAAATTACAATTCTGTCCGATTGACGCTCCAAATCCTTCCATTGCATGAGGGCAGGAAATGTTCAATTCAATCATGTCAACATAATCCTGGACTTCACTCACCAATTTTGAAAATTCATCGGGTGTTGCCCCATAAATGGATGCTATGACAACATTATTTTCATGTTCTATTTTTTTCAATTCCTCTTTAAAGTTTTCAACACCAGGATTTGAAAGTCCTATTGCATTCAAAATTCCTCCTTCAACAGCCACAGTTGTTGGATTCGGATAGCCTGGGTGAGGATTTAAAGAAAAAGATTTTGAAACTACTCCTCCTGCGCCTGATTTTAAAATCCAATTCATTGATGAGGCATTGCTTCCCATAATCCCTGCCGCTAACATCAGGGGATTCCTGAATTCCACTCCGCAAACATTTGTTTTCAACATAATATCAACTTTGTAATTAATTGTTTAATTAGTTTTTGTTAATTTTTCAATGATTTCCTGATATTTTTCATTTTGCAATTTCAAGCCAACACTATTGGTCTTATTGGTTTTGATGAGTTCTTCTTTTGATTTGATGAGGTTTTTAATCTGATTGTCCTGTTTTTCGATAATGATGTCCTTCTGTTTTAATAACTCCTCATAATTCTTTGTAATTTTTTTAAGCTGAAGTTCAAGGTTTTCAGTATTTGATGCGATTTGGTCTTTATAAGCGTCAATTAATGACCTTAAATATTTCACTTGATCCTGCTTGTCTTCAATGATGATTTCCTTTTCTTTAATCTTTTCTTCCAAATCATTCAATTCCTTACTTCTTGCCTTGTCATAATCTATTTTGGTGTCCAGCTTATCTTCCAGATTCTTATTTTGATATTTCAATTTGGTGGAATATATTTTCAGTTTATTGATTTCTTCTGTTTTTTGAGCGAGTTCCATATTTAGCTCATCTATTTCGGCATTTTTTAGTTCCAATTCATATCTTAAATCGTCCAAACTTTCCCTTGACATACAATTAATAATTTAAATTTCCTCATAAAAAATACTTTGGAGAGGAAACTGCAAATTTTAGATGAATAGACAATACTTATTAAAAATAAAATGAATAATTTATCTTATGGAATGTTATGTAACTTACTGTGTTAAAGGATTTTTAGCTTTTAATAATGAAAACAGATTAATTTCAGAAAAATTATTTCCGGAAGATGAAGTGCTCGACAGATTAGCTGACATTGATGATAAAAAGATTGTAGCTGAAGAGATTGAAATAATCGAAGAGCTGTCAAAAGATTATGATGAAATAATAATCGAATCGAATAAAAGATTGTCTGATTATTCCTGCGATAAAATTAAAATCCAAACACCAAATCAGGGCGGAGAATACTTGAGAAGCAACTATGCTGAATTTGGTTTGGATAATGATGCACTTGCTGAAATTTATCAGAATTTTGCAATTTATAGGATTAAAAAAGAATCTGCAGGAGAAGACAAACATCTGATACAGGCCATCAATTCCATAGACGAAATAGATGAGGCAATATCCAAACTAATCGAAAGGATAAGGGAATGGTATGCACTATACTTCCCTGAAATGGAAGTCATCAGAAATAATGAGACATACATTAAGCTGATTTCACAAAATAAAAGCAAGGAAGAGATTATAAAAGCAAAGCCTGATGCATTCCCGGGGGACATTATAGATCTCGAAGAGGATATCAATCCGCAAGACATAGAAATAATGAATAATTATGCCAATTCCATTTATGAACTTCAAAAATCAAGAAGAAACATTGAAGAATACATCGATTTAAAAATGCAAAGCGTTGCACCGAACTTGAGACTTTTGGTTGGTTCGACACTTGGTGCTAAACTGATTTCACATGCAGGTGGAATTAAAAGGCTTGCCCTATATCCGTCAAGTACCGTTCAAATAATGGGTGCTGAAAAGGCATTGTTCAGGCATTTGAAGAGCGGAGACAGACCACCCAAATATGGTTTGATCTACCAGCATCCTCAAGTGAGAGGCGCAAAATGGTGGAATCGTGGAAAAATAGCCAGAATGTTGGCAGGTAAAATATCCTTAGCCGTCAGAAGAGATGTTTTTACTAAGACATTCGATGAAAATGTTTTTGAAGATTTCAAGAAAAGAGTTGAAGAGATAGAAAAAGAGAATCCGTTTCCAACAAAGACCTCCAAAAGAAGAAGTGAAGAGAAAGCCAAATCCAAAAATAAGAAGAGAAAATCCAGAAAGAAAAAGAAAAGGAGATAGGCCATGAAAGTTTATTTTAAAAATGGAAATGTTGCAACTAAAAATATGACACCAGGCATATCAGTTTATGGCGAAGAGTTGATTGGTGAAGATGAAGAATATAGAATATGGAATCCTAGACGTTCAAAATTAGCTGCAGCGCTCTTAAATGGATTAGAAAATCTGGAGCTTCTGGACACTTCAAAAGTGCTGTACCTTGGTGCATCAACTGGAACAACCGTGTCCCACATTTCAGATATAGTACTTGATGGACGAGTATATGCCGTTGAATTTTCACCGACAACAGCCAAAAAACTGGTTCAGCTTTCAAGACAAAGACTTAATATTGCTCCGATTTTAGGTGATGCAACCAAACCGAAAGGATATCTCAACATTGTCGAAAAATCAGACTTAGTGTACTGTGATGTGGCCCAGCCAACACAGACAGAATTGTTTATGAGGAACATGAACTTATTCTCAAGTGAAGATGGAGTGGGTCTTTTAATGATTAAGGCTAGAAGCATAGACGTAGTACAAAAACCTAAAAAGATTTTCAAGGAACAAGAAAAGAAATTGAAAGAAAAAGGTTTTAAAATTATTGAAAAAGTAAAACTGGAACCATACGAAAAAGACCATATTGCATTGTTAGTGGAAAAAAATTTTTAAAAAAAATCAAGTAATTTTTTAAGCCAAATCACTAAAAAACAAACAAAGAGATAAATAAAAAATTACTACAAAAATCCCAAAAAAGTATTACTTAGATACCTTTTTATACTAGAAAATATTAAATAAAATATGCTAATGCAAATAAAATAAAAGTTCATTGAAACGTCCTTTAGGTTGATTCACTCTATTAATCACTCCATTTAACTAACACCTAAAGGCATGAACTTATTTTATTAAAATACTTATTTTTAGAAGACTTTTTTTTCAAGATAAATTTTGCTTATTTTATTTAAAAAAGTATTACTGAATATTGCCCTAATCAGCATATGAAATAGTAGTTATTTGCAGATAATCAAATCAATAATGGGACAATATTGAAACCAATTTTACAACATATACAAAAACAGCATTTGAAAATGAAAATACCATACTAGGATAATGACAAAATAAAGAAATTTTAAAATAAAAATTTGAAAATATAATTTTCACCAATCCCCAAGTGAAATCAAATCAATTATCTTAATTTTACGAAATAAATAAACAACACCTCATGATAAATCATGGTGAAATATTGATTATAAATTAAATAATTTTAAAAGATAATCTGAAAAAAGATAAATAGTAATTGGAGCATCTACATGCAACTATAATTTTTGAGAAATTACATCAAATATTGTTTTTGCAATCTGTTTTTTGGATGCCAAAGGAACTGATAGTACCTCATCATCAACAATCAGAACCTCATTGTTGTCGGACCCGAAATGGCAACCGTCCCTTGAAATGTCATTGGCTATTACAAGATCGGTACCAGCATCAACAATCTGCTTTTTAGCGCACTTGATTATCTCATCACGAGAAATGTTAAATTCGGCTTTGAATCCCACTAAAAAGATATCCGGATTGATTTTTTTGATTTGACGAATGATTTTAGTGGTTGGCTTTAAATTAAGAAATAATGAACTGCTTGAATCGATTTTCTTATCATCCTGTTTTTTAAATTCAAAATCTGAAACCGCAGCCGCAGAGATGAATATGTCATAGTCGCCTATTATGCTTAAAATAACATCATTCATTTCCTTACTTGTTTCAACAGGAATTGTTTCAAAAACAGATGGAATATCAACATTGACATTAGCTACAACCAATGTCAAGTCAGCACCTCGAATATAAGCTTCTTTAGCCAGTTCCAAACCCATCTTTCCGGAAGATTTATTGGTTATCCCCCTAACAGAATCAATGGGCTCGTAAGTACCGCCCATACTTATCAAAATCTTTTTACCCTTAACCATGTTCATCATTTGTTCAAGTTAATAGTTCTTAAAGATTCGAGGACAATATCCTCTTTAGACGAGAATTTTGCTTTGCCTTCATCCATTCTAGGTTTAATAAAAGTAGCTGAACCTTCCTGCTTGATTTTTTCAATGTTCTCTTTAATGGCTTCATACATTGAATCATGCATGGAAGGGACAAAGATTATCGGCGTATCATGACCGTAAGCAGTGATTAATAAAGTTGATATCGGATTGTCAGCTATTTTATGCGCAAATTTGGAAATGGTATTTGCAGTAGCTGGAGCAACAAGAATCAGGTCTTCCTGAGCATATCTTACATGCTCAATTTTACCTGTCAATTCAGTTACAACTTCCTGGCCTGTTGCAAATTCCATGGAATTTGGATGGATTATTTCACAGGCAGCTTCGCTCATGAAACATTTGACATCAACACCATTCCTTTTTAATTCACGGGCCAATTTTATAGATTCGGTAGCGGCTATGCTACCTGTAACGCATAATACAATCATTTTAACACCTAAAAAAATAATTATGTGATTCTAATGTCAGACAATATGAAATCAAATACGTACATATTGGATTCAAACTGATTTACAGGTGCGCTGTAAAGTAAAACATATGCCTGTCCACCTTTTTCAAACCAAACGGCTTTATGCTCTTTTTCTGTGCCGTTTATATTGGAAGTATACATATATTGTAAAGCTTCAATATCTCCAAGCATTACAGCTCCAGAAGACAATAGCTTGAAATTAGAATCATATTGCATGGATTTATATGTATTATTAACAAAAGTGTAGAAGTCTCCCCCTTCAATAGGTCTTTTTTCAACATTTATGTTCACTTGACCTACTCCGGCAGAATCAATGGAACTTAATTTTGAAATCGCCATGATTGAGTCTGGAGAAGTAGCTTCAGAGTAACCCCAATCAGAAGGATAATTAATAACAATACCTCCTTTTGATAATGTTAAAATAGATGTACTGTTTGAATCAGCACTTACCATTGAAACAGAAAGGACCGCCAAAGCCAATATCAATACAATGATACTTCCTTTTAATATTTTATTGTTCATAATCTTACCTCTGAATAGAATTAATTACCTTGCTGATTTGAACCGCCTTGATCAGATTGGGAGCCTTCATTGCCCCCTTGATCTGAACCGCCTTGATCAGATTGGGAACCTTCGTTACCGGAATCCTGGTTATTTGTATTGTCAGTTGGATTATAATCGTTGTTGGAGTTATCTGTTGAAGTATCTGTTGTGGTTTCAACATCTTGATTTTGATTATCATCTACAACTTCAGTGACGTTAACAACTTCTTCAGTAACGTTATAAGTAGTATTTGTAACGGTTTTATTTACAACCTCTTTAATTTCAGGAAATGCAGTGTCTTGAACTATTGCTACAGAATTTGTATTTGATACACTATCAAAATCGAAACTAAATACACCATATGCTATACCTGCTGTAAAGGCAACAACTAATACCAATACCAAAATTAATTTGAAAGTACCGCCATCCATTGATGATTTCTCTGGTTTATTATATTTAGCATCCCCTTTTTTAGGATTGATAATGTATTTTTCAACTAAATCTTGCTCTTCTTTTCTTTTATTGGTAGGTTTTCTTCTTTTTCTTTGATTATTGGACGGTTTACCTTGCATAGACCTTATCCTTTTGGTGGCTTCCCTAGCATCAATTGAATTTAGTTTATCTTCATATTTAGAACGGAAATAACTATACTTATCAGCAGAAAGCTTACCTGAACGATAATCTTTTTCTAAACTGTCCATGATTCTTAGAAGTTTTTCTCTATCATCAGCCATTCCTACCCTCCTGAAATTATTATAATAATATAGTATATATCAATTTTAATTTATAAGTTTACCTAATTGAAAGACTGCTTAGACACCATGTCTAAAATTCAGGATAGGAACCTAAAACTTTGAAAAAATAAGTGCTGTCTTCAATTTCATCAAGAATGTTTGCAATTTTTTCATCATCTTTGTGGCCTTCAAAATCAACAAAGAACAAGTATTTGCCCAAACCCTGTTTGGATGGCCGGGATTCGATTTTGGTTAAATTAATATTGTCCTGCTGAAAGATTCCTAAAATGTTATACAAACCCCCAGGACGGTCTTCATAAATTGAAAAGATAATTGAGGTCTTGTCCTTGCCTGTGATTTCATGACCATCCTTTGAAACTACAATGAACCTAGTTTCATTGTTGTCAACATCCTGAATATTGGACTCGAGAATTTCCAAATCATAAAATTCAATGGCTTTAGCATTTGCTATTGCTGCTTTAGATTTATCTCCAATTATATCCTTGGCCGCTCTTGCAGTACTTACTGCGTAATGAGGCTGAAGATTGTTTCGGGCAATAAATTCCCTGCATTGTGCTATCGCTTGGCCATGTGAATAAACATCTTTGATGTCTTCAATTCTACAACCGGGATTGACAATTAAATTTTGATTGATTGGAATGATAATCTCTTTAAAAATAGTCAAATCAAACTTGTGGGCCAATGAATCTAAAGTAACGCCCACAGGCCCTTCAATTGAATTTTCAATTGGAATAACGCCATATTTACATTCACCGCTATTTACGCTTTCCATAACCGCAGGAATGCTGCAGAAAGGAACTAGATTATCTCCCATGATGCTTGCCGCTTCGTGTGTAAATGTGCCATTAGGACCTAAAAAAGAAATTAAAGTAATATCAATCACTCCTAAAAAAAATAAAAAAAGAGATATTTAAGATTCTAATTTTTCAATTAGTCTTAAAATATCTGTTTGAGTTATAATACCAACAACTTTCCCATCTTCTACAACCGGCAAACCGTTGTAACCAGTTTCCATCATGATTTTGGAAACCTCGCTTATGGTTGCGTCTTTTGAAGTGAAAATCGGATTGGAAGACATGATGTCTTCTACACTGACTTCCTTGATTTGAGATTTTTGATATTTTTCAGGAACATTTTTTCTAAAGTCTATGAATGCTCTCATCAAGTCTTTAGAAGTAATCATTCCTACAAGTGTTTCATCTTCAATGACCGGCAATCTGCCGACATGGGACTCAATCATAACCCTTCTTGCATGGATAAGTCTTTCAGTTGGTGAGACAGATTTTAAATCTTTTGTCATTAACTCTTTTACGGTGATTTTATCAAAAGCAATTCCTACTGCAAGGGTAACAAAATCGGCCTTTGAGACAATTCCAACCATTTTATCACCATCCATGACCGGAACGGAACCAATACCTTTTTCTAACATTAATTTTGCTACTTCGCCTAATTGCATAGTTTGAGGAACTGTAATTACATCTTTAACCATTACAGATGAAATATGAAGTCTTGATGCAGGCATGCTTTCATATTTTGAAGAACCAAGCTTATTAGCGATATCCCTTTCTGAAATAATACCGACTAACTCCTTATTGTTGGTTACTGGTAAACGAGATACATTGTGTTTACGTAACAATTTCAAAGCATCAGAAAGATTTTGATCTTTGTCTATAGTAATTAAATCCTCAGACATCAAATTCTTAATTTGCATATTATCATCTCCTATAAATGTTTTAATATCTTTTAACTGCGTTTAATACATCTCTTTCAGTGATAATTCCAATGACATTATCATTTTTAACAATTGGCACACCACCAATATTCTTTTCAGCGAAGAGTTCGCACAATTCACCGATAGTCATTGTTGGTTCAATTGTAATTGGTTCTTTGACCATGATTTCGGAAATGTTTGTTTTTAAAACGTCAGTTGCTAAATTTGAATTTAAATGGTCAAATAATTCTTTTGCATTTAAGAATCTTATAACATCAGTAGAAGTTATAATACCTAATAATTTTTTAGCTGCTTTGGAAATGTCTGCTTCTCCACCAACAATTGGAATTCTTCTTAAACCATTCCTAACCATGATTTTGCATGCGCCTTCAAGTGGAGTTCCAGGAGTTGTAGTGAAAACTTTTGGACTCATGAAATCTTGAACTGTCTCTTTGCCAGCTACACCTGCTAAAGATAAAGCAATATCCCTTTCAGTTACAATAGCAGAAAGTTTATCATCAGCATCAACAAGAGGGATAGCACCTAACTGGTTAGCTAACATGACTTCAATAGTTTCGCCAATAGAAGCTTTGGTAGACAATGTGATCAAATCACGTGTCATTATCTCTTTTACCGGTTCGTTGATTGCGGCTAAGAAGTTATCTTCGTATTTTTTCTCAATAATGTTGAATTTTTTTCCTCCACCAAAGAAATCTAATATATCCATTACTGTAACAATACCTAACAACTTGCCTGAACCAGGGTCTGTAATTGGCAATCTTCTAAATTCATGTTCCATCATAATTTTGGCGGTATCTTTGATACTTTTTGAAGGAGGTATTGAAACTACATCTCTGGTTGCAATAGCCATGATGTCTCCTTCTTTATCATGAACTTTTGTTTCACGTTCAATAGCGCCTGTATTTGATTTTCTGTTAATGGATGTTTTATCTTTCATTTTCACACCTCTACTATAATTATACACCTTAAAAATAAAATCAAAATATTAAAAACAAAATTACTCAATATCCAAAATCTTGTGGATTTGAGGAATGGTGGAAACTTCAAAATATTGCCCAACAATCTCGGAAAACTCAAATAATTTAAAATTAAGATCCTTCCACTCAGATAATGGACTAGAAGGTTGGATAATTACTTGAAGATTACTTTTGCTTGAAATATTTTCAGATAATTTTTTGATTACCCCTTTAAATGACTTTATTTTTGTTGAAGGCAATATAACTACTTTACAATATACATTTATGGACTTTGCCATTAATAAATTTAGTGATTTAATTTCATTTAAAAAAATTTCATCATTAAAATCGCCGTCAAAATGCTCAGGCAACTTAATATCCAATGAAACAATATCCAAATCATCAATCAAATCGATATTATCAGGTAAAGTACCATTAGTTTCAAGCATTATATCCAAATCACAAATTTTGCTGACCTCATTTATGAAGTCCGGATATAGGCTAGGTTCACCTCCAGTAAATGATATGGCCTTGCAGTCAGGAGTCAAAATTTCATTGATTTTATCCACGACTTCCTCTGGAGTCATCAATTTTCCTGACATAACGGATTTACTATCATTGGTGTCGCAATAATTGCAGTTCAGGTTACAGCCTGCAAAACGAACAAAGATTTGCCTTTGGCCTATCAGCAAGCCTTCACCCTGAAAACTTGAAAAAATTTCAATAATTGGAGCTTTCATTATAAATCTTTCCTGTACATTGCTCCCTGACCGATTCCTTCATTGACACAAACCGCAACATATTCCAGGTTATCATAAGTTTCTGAAAGCTTTTTGGCCAAAGTTTCAGCAAAGAACTTGGATAACTCCTCTGCGGAAGTGTATGGAAGCGGTAGAAATACACAGTCCACACTAGGCAAGGCATATCCTTTACCGTCAATCTTAAAGTATACGGATTTTGCTTTCTTTAAATCAAAAATTGAATCTTTTTCCTTATCAAAATCCTTAAAGTCAATTAAATCATTATAAACTGGAATCAACATTCTGTGGTCCAGCTCATCACAGATTGCCTTAGTCAAACCTTTGACATCCTTAAAGTCGACCACAAATTCAAATTCACCCGCCCTTTCACCTTCAATTTCAATGTCCACAAAGTAGGAATGGCCGTGAATGAATCCACATGATTCATGGCCCGGAATTACGTGGGCAGATGAGAACCTTAAATTTGACTGAATACCATTAACTAAAATTTTCATCCTAACACCTTGGTTTTGCTTATATCATTTTCGATAGTTTCCAATTCTTCAATAAATCTGGAAACTGTTATGTTAATTAATTCCAATAAGTTATCCTCATTAAAAATCTGATTGCCATTATCATCCTTAATATCAAATAGTCCGATTGTTTCAACATCACTTGGAGTTCCCTTATCCTCCAGATTAAGTGCAAAATGGATTTTTGCTGAGCTTAAGGAAACGCTGGCGATTGAGATGGAGAGTTTTCCGCCATCCGCAAAGATATCATCACCTTCCCTTTTAGTTTGAATTCCATATTCTGTTAAGATTTCTCTGAAAATCATTACCAAAAGCCTTTGTCTTAAGTAAGCCACCCTCATGTTAGGAGGTTGCTGGTCAAAAAACTCGCAAATGAAATTGACCATGTTGCTTGATTTGATTTCAAGGCCCACATCAGCGAAATCCTTTAAATTATCGGGAGTAATGTTAACCGGACCGATCCAGGTTATGATAGAGGAACCGTAGATTCCAAACTCCTGAAAAGCCCATGACGGATTGATTTGACTTCCGTCATATTCAAAAATATCATCAATATGCTTATGAGTAATAGTCATAAGTTATTATTATACTTGACTTTATATAAATATTGAGATTAAAACAAAAATTAAATTTAATAGGAACACAAAGTAATGATTAGGAGTAATTTTTATGCAGCAAGTAAGAACAAGAGATTTTATCTATACAAGCGATGATTTGTATTTCGCATCAACAAATTATATTCACCCTGAAGACAGAGTGATTTCATTTTTAAGGTATATTCCAGACCCTGAAGGTGACCGTGAAAAGGACGGCAAAAGATACAGAAAGGTAGGGTCTGAGGAAGCTTACACATACTTAAGGGAAAATCATCCTGATTACTTATATTTCTGTGACGTTACCAATGTTGAAATGATGGGCGTCCCATTAGACAAGGTTGAAAGAATCATAAAGCCTGAAATGAGATTATTGGGCCTTAAGGAAACCTTTGAAAATGGAGGGGAAGTCAAAAATCCAGAACTGATTGCAAAATTGATGGATGTTGCAGACTTTTTCCATTTCATGGCTGATATCCCATATGATCATCTGGGAATTTCAGGTTCAATTTTACCGGGTCTTCAAAAAAGCGATGTTTCCGATTTGGATTTTGTCGTTTACGGGCTTGACAATCACAGAAGGGCAATAGCTGCCTTTAAAGAACATAGAGGGAAAGAAGTGTATCTTGAAGAAGTGGACAAGCACATTACTGTTGAAGGAATCACCAACGACTATTGGGATTTCGTATACAACAAAAGAATGAGCGATGCAAGCTTAACCAAAGAAGAGTTCAGATGGTATGAAAACAGAAAAGCAAATAGGGGAACCATCAACGGAACATTATTCGATATTCTGGCTACAAAGGATTATGATGAAATTGAAGGAACATGGGGAGATACTGTTTATGAACCTCAAGGAATAGCTCAAATCGAGTGCGACATTGTAAGCGCACTTGGAGCATTTGACAATCCTTCCCTTTACACCATAGAAAATGTAAAAATCCTTGATGGCGTCGATTATCCTTTAAAAGAGGTAGTATCATTTACACACACCTATGCCGGAGAAGTAATCGACGGTGAGCATGTAATTGCCAAAGGAAAAGTCGAAAAGGTAATCACCCAAGGAAAAGACGACTACTACAGGCTTGTTGTTGGAACTACACGCGAAGCCATTGATGAGTATCTGAAACTCAAGGAAAGTCCCGCTTAAACAAATGAGAGAAATTACTCTCATTAACTAATTTTTTTAAACATAGTTTAATGAAACAATGCAAAATATTTACATTAAATCTTAAATTCAGACTATTTTTTTGAAGATAAACAGTATTTTCAACCAAAAAAATAACTGTTAAACAATAATTTGACAAATTTAGCCAAATATAATACCAGTTAAGCAGAATTAATCAAATAATATATAAACTGGCAATACAAAATATATTACTATTCAAATTAATGTGATAAAATGACAGAAGAGAAAAAAACAGAATGGAATAGTAATCTTGCATTTATGATGGCAATGATCGGTTCTGCTGTCGGGCTTGGAAACATTTGGCGTTTCCCGAATGTCCTGTACTCCAACGGTGGAGGCTCATTCATGATTCCATATATCGTTTCATTATTCCTGCTTGGAATTTCATTTGTTCTTGTGGAATATGCTGTCGGATTCAAATTTAAAAGATCTCTTGCAAGAATATTATTTGTTGTCAATAAGAAATTGGAGCCAGTTGCATGGCTTATACTATTAATCGTGTTTTTAATAACAACATATTATGTATGTGTTGTCGGATGGGACTTTATTTATATCATACTGAGTTTTACAAAAGCCTGGGGATCAAACCCTGACTTGTATTTCGCAAATAATGTTTTACATGCTGCAGACCCACTTACAGGCGCATTAACCATTGTTCCAAATGTTCTTGTTGCAGTCTTTGTTATCTGGTTCCTGGCATGGTTCATCATTAAAAGGGACTTGAATGATGGAATCGGTAACGTCAGTAAAATTCTGCTCCCTCTGCTTTGTGGAATCGTAGTGCTTATTGTTGCATTCTCATTGACATTACCTGGAGCATCAATAGGATATACTCAGATCTTTTCACCGGATTGGAGCGCATTGGGGGATTTGAATGTTTGGCTGGCGGCATTTGGTCAAATAGTATTTTCACTCAGTCTAGGTATGGCAATTGCAATGACCTATGCAAGCTATTTGCCTGAAGGATCAAAACTGGTTGACAATGCAATAATCGTAGCATTTTCAAATTCAGGATTTGAAGTGTTTAACTCAATTGGAATCTTTTCCATTTTAGGATATATGACCGTGACAAGCGGAATTCCATTTAATGAACTTGTTACTGAAGGAACAGGTCTTGCATTTGTTGTTTTCCCTCAAGTATTCAATACAATGGGAGGAATTTCATATATTATCGGACCGTTATTCTTCTTGTGCATCCTATTTGCAGGAATCACATCAGTAATTGCACTTCTTGAAGGAGTCTGCTATTCAATATCCGAAAAGTTCCTTATTGAACGTAAAAAGACCGCTACAGTGGTTTGTATTGTAGGATTCTTTATATCATGCATATTTGCAACAAGTTACGGAAGTACAATACTCGGAATATTCGATGCATACCTGAATAACTTTGCATTACTGTTCGCGATACTTCTTGAATGTATAATCTTCGGTTGGATTTACAAATTCGATGATTTAATTGAAACATTGAATTCAAATTCAACAATCCAAGTTGGCAAAACCTGGAAGACAGTTATTAAGTACATATTGCCTGTCTGCATAACAGGTCTTTGGATACAAGGAGTTTATTCAACAGCTTCCACTGCCGATAATCTCAGTCTCGGCGTAATGCTTTTATTGACAATAATACTGATTGTAGTTCCAATCATCTTTGCAAAATTACCTGCAATCAATAAAGACTACTACAAAACATAAATTTACTTTAAATAGCTAAATAACTATCTATTTACTTTTTTTATTTTATTTTAAAGAATTTACACCAGTTATAACTTCTTAATTTTTATAATATTAGAAACTAAGTAATATTACACAATTTAAGAGGTTATTTTATGATGAACATATCTTCAATTAAAACACATATGTACTGTCCGATGAAGCTTTACATTCAAAAGCATGTGGATAAAAACGAAACAACTAATTTTCAATTAGCCATCGAAATTAAAAAACTTAAAATTGACATCCAGGATTTGATTCAAAAAAATATGCGCAAAATAAAAAAGGAAATGAGCATCCCAGAAATCGAAAGCCTATTGCAAGAAAATATTGGCAGCTATATTGAAAGCAACATAAATGCCATAAAAGCAATGGATTTGGACATCAGCCCACAACAGACCAATGAAATAATTGAAAACACCAACTTTTACATCAAAATTACTGCACTGAAAATAAAGCAGTCCATGAAAATTCTAAATAAAGATGCATTCATGATTATTGATATGTTTTTCCCAAATTGCATGTACTCATACCTATTGAAAGACCCTCAGCTTGAACTGATAGGAATCTGCGATAAGATAGAAATTGTTGACGGAAAATATTATCCCATAATCATCAAAAACTCAAATCCCCCTATTAAAGGAGTTTGGAATCAGGATTCACTAGAATTGGTGGCCCATGCAATACTCCTTGAAGAAGAATTTGACACCGAAGTCTTCGTAGGATTTGTCATCTATGAAAAGATAGATGATAAGCGACCAGTCGTGATGGATGTAAACTTACGGAAAGCTTTGTTTGAAGTGATGCGAGAAGTTAAAGAAATTACTGAAAATAAAAAACTTCCGAATGTAAAAAAGAATCCTAAAAAATGTGAAAAATGCGAATATGAGAAATTCTGCTTAAAATAATATTAAAGGGGAGTTAAAGATAACTCCCCACTATATGTCCATAAACTTAAAATTTAATATTGCCGCCCAATCTTTCAATGTTAAAAACAGCAGTATCGGCAACAGACATTACAGCCAAAACACCAGCCTGAATAGGATCAGTAATAATCAAATCAGCATATTTGGTAACGCTTCCAGGCATATTTAGAGAAATTACAACTAGATTGCTTTCTTCCTTAACTTTCTTAACTGCTTTGGTGATTTCCCCACCCATAAGGGAACCTGCCAAAACCAAAGCACTTACACGAGGCAATCTTGAAATGGCTTCCACGGCTTCAGCCAATGATTTTTCACCAACCAAAGGAATAGTATCGACACTTATGCGTTCTCCACGTATATTATGCCTATCTGCTTCAGTGATTGCACCCATAGCCACCTGAGATACTTGCGCTCCACCACCAATGATAATTATACGCTTTCCATAAATATCCAATTGGGAACCATGCAATTCTACAGATTTTATTTCAGGAATCCTATTCAAGTCCCTAATCAAAGAGTCGATGTCTTCTACATGTTCCAATTCCAAATTGATAGAACCCTTATCATTTTTTTCGACAAAAAGATGAACATAACTGATATTAGCACCATGAGCAGTGATAACATCAGTGACATCATCTAAAACACCTTTTCTCTCAGCAGATTTGATAGTTAATGTATAATCATTCATTTTATGGCCTGATTTTATCTAATTCGGCATGTGCCCTTTTCCACATGCTTAAATAATTATCATCTTTAGTAACTGGAATCACTTCAAGACCCAAATCCCTATGTTCTTCAATCCATTCTTCATGAAAAACTGGTATTTCAACTTTAATTGGTTCAGAGGTTTTATTTACCACTATGAGATTTCTGTAAGGAAAATCCCATTCAACAATGTATCCTCCAAGACTTACCATATGATATGGCCTCATAACAAATTTCAAAATAATCACCTCATAATACTCCAAGTGCAATAGCTAAAATTCCGAGCAATGTTGTTCCAAGAATTGTTGGCAACAATTGCCTGTTTGTAAATACTGGGCTGAATGCAGACATTATTCCCATCATGAATACGAGAACCAATGCAACTAAAATGTTTATCAGTATATTCACAGATGTGATTACAGGAGGAATTCCCAGGAACAATACTGAAAACAGCACGCCAAGCACAAGCATGAAAAATCCTCTTGTCAAGTAAACGATTGCCCTGTATTTGGATGCATATTCCATGTAAGGTCCTTCAATAACGTCAGATTTTGCTTTAATGATTGAAAATGGATATTCATTCAATATAATCATATAACCTATGAAAAATACAATAGCTGCGATTGCTCCAGATACTGTAAATAGATATGGGCCGTGAGCTTGCTGATATGCAACAATATCCGCTAAGAAAATGCTTCTGGATTGGGTTATTGGTGCAAACAATGCCAAATACAATGGAAATGACCCATAGGTAATCATTCTTAAGGATCTTCTTGAACTTATATCCTCAATGAATGACCTGTTTGAATTATTGTGGGCAGCACCTTTAATCTGGTCCGGGAAAGGCATTCTGACAGACATTACTGATTTTGACAATGCCCCCATAAGCACATAACATATCTCCTCGACTTTCAAAAGCCCTACAATAGCTACTAAACTTGAAAGAGCAGGAATTGCAAAGGCTTGAGGAGTTAAAGCAATGAGCAAACATGTTACAACAATGAAACATATTATCGGCAATGCTTTATATAATCCTGGAACTGGAGACTCTACTTTAACATTTTCCTTAAACATGAATTTGATTGGAGCCAATATTCCTGGAGATATTACCAGAGGCCCAATTCTTTGCTGAATTCTTGCATGAATATATTTTCTCTCAATACCTGGCAGCAATGTTGAAACTATAAAACAGACAATTACTGTTATTGCTGCAGTAATGACAGAATAAATTATAACGTTTGAAAACATTTTCTATCTCCTGATTATTTCAATTGCTCTGTCAGTACATGTGAAACATGGGTCACACTGTACAATACATAATTGAGCATCTGTGATCTGGTCTCCGATACATGCATATTGCATTGCGCCAATGTTTGCCATTGATGGAGTCCTGATTACACAGTGCCTTACCCTTCCACTTTCAAGTGCATATGAATGATATAAAGTTCCCCTTGGAACTTCAATGTAACTTTCAGTTATATCAGTGTCAAACATTTCCCAATCCGTGTTGATTACTTTGCCTTCTGGGATGTTTGCGATTGCTTGTCTGATAATCTTGATTGATTCAAATGATTCCAATGCCCTCATTAACAAATTAGATTTTACATCACCGTCAGGCTGTGTGATAACATTGAAATCGAAGTTATCATATTCAAACATGGTTGTTCTTAAATCTCTTGCAACGCCGGTTGCCCTTAGGGTTGGGCCTGTTACAGCCAATTCGATAGCTTGCTTTTGTGGCAAGACGCCAATTCCGGTAATCCTTGACATTACGATTGAATCTGCAATGAACCTGTTTGCAAATCCAGTAAGACCTTCTTCAATTTTATCCATATCTTCCTTAAGTCTTAACAGTTTTGCTTCATCAAGGTCACATCTAGGCCTTACTCCCCCTAAAACGGAACATCCGTATTGTACCCTGTTACCTCCAATCATCGCAAGCAGTTCCATTACGATTTCCCTTAGGTAGAATACCCTCATTGAAAAAGTTTCGTGAGACAACACTTCACAACCATGCGCTAGATACAAGAAGTGTGAATGCAAACGTTCGAGTTCGCCCATAATTACACGAATGTAAGTAGCTCTTTCAGGAATTTCGATGCCCAAACCTATTTCAGCAGTTCTGCATGAATTCCATATATGTGAATTTGAACAGATTCCGCAAATTTTCTCGGTAAGTGCATTAGCTTTTTCAACTGGAAGTCCTTCCATGATTCTTTCAATTCCTCTATGATTAACACCAATGGTGATTTCTGCCTCTTGAACTATTTCATCTTCAACAAAGAATCTTACTCTATAAGGTTCCAATGCAGCAGGGTGAACTGTACCCATTGGAATTTCTGTTTCAATTATTTTGCTTCTTGGTACTTTTTCATCCATTTAATCACCTCTCAGTCCGCATCTAATAATATTGGTAAAAGTGAAACGACTCCAGCCAGAACATCTTGAGGCCTTACGGCACAGCCTGGAATCTTTGCATTTACCGGAATAATATTTTCAACTGGTCCTTCAATTTCTTCTGATTGAATATCACCATAACAGTTCTTATAAACTCCGCCCATTAAAGCGCAACTTCCTGCAGCCACAACAAGTTTAGGATTAGGAATAGCGTTGTAAATTTCTTCAAGCGGTTTTCTATTCAGATGTGTAACCGGACCTGTTACAACCAAAACATCGGCTTCACGAGGATTCCAAGTTAAAAACACATTATACTGCTCAGCATCAAAACGTGGTGATAAAATTGAATTAACTATTTCAATGTCGCATCCGTTGCATCCGCCGGTGTACACCAACATGACGTGAATTGCTTTTGTTCTTGAAAAGCCTTTAATACCCATTTTATTCACCATCCTCTTTATTTTTCAATACTGTCTTATCTGATAAATATTGTGCAATGACTTTAAGTTTATCTTCTGAAATTTTAAATGGTTGCTCGAGGCAGTCTTCAATATTGACTTCCTGATCACCTACACAACTTGGGTGAATTGTTCCCTTTTGTCCGTAAAGTGAAAATATCGGACAGAAGTCATGACAATAGTAACATACAACACATTTTTCAAGATTAATTTCAGGTACTTCGCTTTTAACCCAGTCATCGGTTAATCTAACAGGTTTTGTTAACTCTTTCATTTGAATTGCGCCAGTTGGACATACGTTAGCACAACCTGCACATCCAATACAAGCTTTTTCATCAACCCTATCATCCACTTCAACTGAAAGTGTTGATATTTGCCTTCTCAGCTCCATATCAGTGACCCTATCAGCCGCGAAAAAGATTCTTTTAAAGTTGGTGAAAGCTCCTTCCAAAGCTATTTTAAGAATGTTAATCATTTAAATACCCTCTATTGAATCTTTAAAATTTCTTTCGAATAAAAATGCCCTTGCAGGACATGCATTCTTACATGCTCCACAGTAAGTACATTTTTCATCATTAACTACAAATTGACCATCAATTTCATCAATTGCATCATATGAACATATGTTATGGCATAATCCGCAATGCATGCATAACTTTTGCTCGATGAAATTAAATCCATCTTTGATTTCATTTTTATACATTGTAGATTTTGGAATTGCATCTACCGGGCAGTGTACAGCACAGTTTTCACATAGGATACATTTGTCCAAGTTAACAGAAATTGAACCCCTGTTTAAAGTGATTGCATCTTCTTGACATAGCTCCACACAAATTCCACAGGATATGCAATCATCTGAAACGCTTCCATCCCATGAATGTTTCATGTATTGGCGGGCTTTTGCCTCATCACAAACCTGTACACATTTTCCGCAGGATACACAGAATCCTGCCAATGTAGGCAATTCTTCATCATCAAACTCATCATAAATAAACATTTCTTCGTCTTCTTTTAAGGTATTAATCGGACATGAAGCAATAGCTATTTCATGAGTTGTATTTTCTGTATCAATGGTTGGGTCATATCTTAATTTTCCATCAACACTTTTAAGGGATTCGTTTTCGCATAAATCAGCACATAATCCACAATTAAGACATGATACGATTGAACCTGTCGGTTTTTGATTTAATTTATTGACAACAATAGCAGAATCATCAACTGAGATTGCATTGTTCGGACAGGCCTTCATACAATTAAGACAAAGTGTACATGATGATTTGTTTACTATTTGATATTTGTTCATTGACTGATTTGGACAAACATCTTCACATATTCTACATTCTCTACAAATTCCATCATCCCTGTCTATCTTTACATGGATAGCGCCGAGTGGACAGTATTCTTCACATCTTCCGCATAGAATACACTTTTCAGGGTCTGTTCCGAAGTAGCTTCTTGTAACCAATTTAGCTTGAGACTCCTCTTTTTGAGGAATGTTGTCAATTGAAGGATAAATTATTTTCAATGACTCTATGAAATTGATTTGCTTTTCCTTTTCAAGTTCGAAACCATCAACACGATTTGGACATGCCTCAGCACATACTCCGCAACGAGAACAGATACCATATACAATTCCATCTTCAATAGTGATATTGCTTGTAGGACAATTGTACATGCACATTCCGCATCCGTTACATTTGGCTCTGTCTACAACATATCCCCCATAGCTATTTTGGAATATTGCTCCATTAGGACAGTTTTTATAACATATCCCACAGGTAAGACAACTAAATGCTTTGCCGTTGATGTATTTGATGGCTTTTGTAGGACATTTATTAATACATTCCCTTTTTCCGTCACATGTATTAGTTGTTAAAAACATTATAAAAACTCCTTATTTTCTCCTTGAAAATAGTAGAATCCCTACTAAAATTCCTATTAATGCAGATAGAAATGCAAAAGAAATTGGCAAACCTGTGTAAAATGGATAATTGCCTGCTTGCCATGCAATTATGATTCCTGCAATTAATATGGCAACAAATGATGCTAAAGTGAATTTTGCATCACCAATATTAGGCTTAATCTGTGATCCGATAACCAAACCCAATATTAACCCAAATATTATCGGTCCTAAACTTAACATCATTCAGTCTCCTCTACTATTTTTTTAAATCCTGCAAATGCTATAACAATTGAGGACAATCCTACAAATACTTTCAAACCTACAAATATATTGAGGTATGGAATAATTCCAGCATTGGTAACATCCGGATAATGGAATACATTTTGGATTGCGGCTGGAACAACATTCAAAAGGTCTGTTCCAAAGTTGTAGAGATAAAAACCTCCGACGAACAAACCGATTAAACCAAATATAACAAATCCTAAAGCACCAATGGATTCAAGAACTTCAATATATGTGTGGGACAACTCTAATGGAGAATTACCTAAACCATAAACAAGAATAGATAATATGATTCCACTTGCTATCATCGCACCGCCTTGGAAACCACCTCCAGGAGTGATGTGACCTCCAAGAATGGTCATTATACCTAAACAAATTAATATAATTGAAATTGGCAAAGATATTATTTTTAAAATGACACTACCTTGACTCATTGTTTATCCCCCAATAATCCTTTACCAAATATTAATAATACTACAATTCCTGCAGTCAGCAATATAATTGACTCGCCTAATGTATCGTATGCTCTGAAATCAAAAATAACAACAGTAACAAGGTTTGGAGCTATTTGAGTTCCTAAAGCATTGTAAATATTGCTTACACCAGGATTAATCATGTTACTTAAATGGAATACCGCATCAAATAAAGTAACAGACAATAGCGCAGTCATTATTGCTGCAAATAAATTACGAACTGAACTTAAATTAGACAAGATTACCACCCCAGTATAAGAACACTACAATGATTGAAAGTGTTAATACAGCATAGAACAACATTTTTTCCAATGAATCTTCCTGTTCAAGTTTAAACTTAGGAATAAGCGGAATACTGGAAATCAACACTACAGCCAAAATCAATGTTACAATGCCTGCAAGCAAAATGTTTATATGCCTTAACAATATTGCTGACAATATTAATGAAACGATTAAAAACATTTCTGCAGTTAAACTTCCAGAAACATCTGCATTGGTTACAGGTCCCGGAGAGAACAATTTTTTGAATTGTTTTACAACATCAAATATTTGATCATACAATTTCATAATATTCCTCCTACAAAGTTAGAAATTCCATTTACAACCATATCCGGGAATAGACCTAACGCTAAGATAATTATTAACAAAATTCCCATTGCAAATACCATTGAACGAGGAACCTCTTTGCCTTCAACTTCCAAATCATTTGGTTTCGGTCTTAAAAACATCACGTAGAATGTTTTTACAAATACTACGAAGGTAGCTATACTTACCATAATTGCCAATATGGACAATTCAGGGAATCCGCAACTTAAAGAAGCTTGAACAAGCATTAATTTGGATTGGAAACCATTGAACGGAGGAACACCAGCCATTGCCAAACCGCCTAACAAAAGCATCAGACTGACTTTTGGATGGTATGCAAGAAGACCTCCCAGTTTGCGAGTATCCACTTCATTTGTTGCTTCAACTATTGCACCGAATCCAATGAACAATAATGCAGTGATAACAATTTCATTTAATGCCTGGAACAAACCGGCAGTGATTGCAAATTGAGTTCCAAGCCCTATACCTAATCCAATGAAACCTAGTTCACCTACAGCTAAAAATCCAATCATTCTTCTGAAGTCTGTTTGAGTGAGTGCAAGAGAAACACCAAGTATCATAGCCAAGATAGAGAAGAAGACTATGAACACTTCGAATATCGGTAATGATGAATATATTCTAATCATTATCAATACGATTGATATCATGGAAACTACAGTAAATGACTGGAGCAATGCTGCTCCGTGAGGTTCTGCTTTTGAATAAATTCCAGATTTTATAGTATGGAATGGTGGGAAACCAGAGGCATATAACCAACCAAAGAATATTAAACCGAGTGAGGCTAAAAATACTGGAGATTTAATATCAACTAAACCATTATGAACAGCAGCCGCAATATCTGTGACATTTACGCTACCAGTTATAGCTAACAGGAATCCAATTCCTAAAAGCATGATTGGGCTTCCTATTGATCCTAAAATCATATATTTCAAAGCCATTTCGTAACTATAATCAATTGAAGATGCTGCGACAATACCTACTTGTGCCAGTGCCAGTATCTCAAAGAATACGAACATGTGGAAAATATCATCAGTAAGCAACATTGCAGTAACGGCCGCAGTACCTAAGAATAATAAGAATAAATATGGTCCGGAAACTTTCCTATATTTAGTCAAATAGACGAAAACAACCAAGAATGTCAAAATACCTATCATTGCAATGAATACCTGTTGCAAGAATGTGAATGAATAGGTAATTGCAGGGTGATACACTACATTAGTTACATTATCCAAAATCGGTTGATATCCTCCAAAGTAATGAAGACCATAATTAGACAACAACGGAATCAATGGAAGACATACAGCGACTATCAATGCAAAAATCTTGGTGACCTTATTGAATTTTGAAAAGGCACTGATGATCAATGCAGATATTAACGGAACAATAACCATAAGTGGAATTAATTCATTCATTGTATTCCTCCTGTTTTGATGTGTCTGCCAACATTACTTTTGTACTTAATGTACCGTATCTTCTATAAAGAACCATCACTAAGGCAAGCATTACTGCTAGAGTACTTGCACCAATTACGATACTGGTAAGCACTAAACCGAAAGGCAATGGATATGCTGCGTTTGCTGCAAACCAAGATGTGTCCATACCAGGCATTAAAATAGGTACAACTCCACCGGCTTTATAACCAATGGCAACGATGAACAGATTAGCACCTTCTTCAATGAAACTAATACCAATAATCTTTTTTATGATATTATCAATAAAAATCGCTGAATAAAGGCCTATGACGACCAAAGCAATAGATGTCAATAATATCGCAAGTTGTGTTTGTGCCATTAGCTATCCTCCCTTTGAGTTTTTTTAACAGCCAAAGCAATAAATACCGGAATGATTGCTGCGCCTACAATCGCTTGGGTTAAAGCAACATCAGGTGCGAGCAAAATTTGGAAAAGAACTGCAAGAGCTCCACCAGAAAATCCTGTTAAAATTGCTGCCTTTAGCAAATCTTTCTGAATAAGAGCAAGAATTGCACTTAAAATAATTATAATCATTAATACAAAGTCTAACATCTTACTCCCCCTCATCAATTTCCAACATAGTAACTGAGAACCTTTCATCAGCTTTAAGCTTTTCTGAATTTTCACTTTCTAAAGCTTGCATTTTTTCTTTAGGATGCATGAAAGGATTATCATCTTCTACTACTTCCTCAACAGTCACTAAGTCCAAGTTATTTTCTCTATCTTCTTTTTTCCAATATGCATTAGCTATTGCATGAGCAATGAACGGTGCAAGAATAAAGTAAATTCCTGCAAGTAAAAATTGGCCAAGAGCAATCATAGCAATAATACAAGCAATATCGAAAACACCAAAAATGTGTATCCTTGCATAAACAACATTTTTAGAGTCGACTTTAATGGTTAAAATACCGATTGCGGATATTATAATTAAAATCGCTGATATTATCAGAAGAGCGGATTGAACATATTCTATCATTCGTCATCCCCTCCCAAAACTACAGCGAAAGCAACAGTACCTACAAAACCAAAGAATATTAAAGCTAGTGATATATCCCTATAAAATTCAAGATTATATAAACCACCAACAATCAGCAATGCTACTGCAAAAGCATTGACAACTACGGAGCTTCCTAAAAGCCCCATGGAAGTGGATTTATATGCACTTGCTCTTAAAGCAGCCAACATTAATATGATTAATGCAATAACCACCAAATATTTTGAAATAAACAATATATCCATACTATCTCACTCGATTATTTTATGAGAAAATGTATTATTCCAACATTTTCTTAATATACGGTTCAAAAGGAATGATATCCTTTTTTTCTCTTGGAGAAATAGCAGCTACTTTAATAATGTTATTTTCACTGTCCAAATCAACAGACAAAGTACCGGGAGTTAAAGATATACTATTTGCCAATATTGTTTGAGAAACAGGCCTCTCTAAAACTGTTTCAATATCAACAACAATAGGATCAATATTTCTCCTTATAATTGAATTAAAACAAACATCAATTGTTGATTTAATTATTTCATAGATAAGAACCACAAAATACGCGATTCCATATCCAATTCTAGTCAAAAACATTAAACAAGCTCCATTTCATTTGATTATAAATATGTCAGAAATCTGACATTAAATAATAATATTATTATTTATCATGATTATTTATTATAAATGTATGCTTTTCTAAAAAATCGGCCATAATTTTAAAATAATCAATACAATATTTATTAAAAAAATCAATAAACGAACATAATTAATTTAATAAAAAATAACAATAAAATAAATTGAAATTGACAAATTAATGAACATTATAATTTAACATGAAAAAATGAATGTTGTTAGAATATAAACATAATGTTCGAACATCCCAAAAAGAACCGGCGCATGGTAAATGAACGACAGTATAATCAAGATGAAAATGCAGACTAAACCGAAGCCCCTATAGACTTTTTTTGAAGAAATTGGGGCAAAAATCTTAATTCCCGAAGGAGTGAACGAATCCAAGATAACATGAGACATCAATCCCAAAAACAAAGCCAGAACAATTAGGATGTAGTCCACCTTGAAGTTTGTAATCAAAAATAGGCTGACAAAAAACAATGGCAAAAATACCATCAACACATTCTTATTCAAGAATAGGAAACTTAAAAGAGCAATGATGACCGCCAATACCAAATATGAATTGTTTAAGATTGTGATTCCCATCACCAATTCATATGCCCAGATTACAATTAATGACACTGCTGAAGTCAATGTCAAGACGCCGAAAATTGAATGTGTGAAACTCCTATGCTCTGAAAAATAAAAACAGATCCCTAAAAATACGATAATCAATCCGATATAATAAGGTAATTTAAGGATATAAAGTGAAATGAACACTATCAATCCCAGTATGATCAACTTATAGACATGTTCCTTTTTGAATTTATGATCAAAGTCAGGAATATTTGCACCAATCAATGTTAAAGCAATTAAAAGAGGACTATGAAAAAACATCAAAGCTAGTAAGAATGCAAATACCGAATGTCCTTTATAAGAAGACATAAAATCACCTTACTACTCTAATATATAAACATTAATTAAAAACAGTACTCCAAGAGCATCTGAAAAGTATTATTTAAAAATCTAAATTCCAAGATACGACAGGAAACTTTTCATTTGGATGTAAGACCTTTTGACACTTCCCACACCAACGCTTGAAAATGGAGATAAAACTTCACATGTAATGGCCGGAATTCCTTTTAAATTGCATACATCCTCAACTGCACCCTTATATGGCTGGCCTGCAAAGTCTGTTGAAAGCAATTTGCAATTGACATCCCTTGAAATGTATTCTGCAATCAGATAGCTTTCAGGAGTTGGGGATTTGGATGAAAATACTGATTCGCAACCGGGATTGCTGTTATATGCGGTTGAGTGGAAATCCCCTACAAAATCAATTTCCAGCTCTTCAATTGTTTCAATTATAACATTGCTTAATGAATTTTTGATGTGTGAAGACCTGTTCAAATCAATTGAATTGAAAAATCTTGAATTGAGCATTGTTGCCTTTGGAGCTACAAATGGGATGAAAAATAATGTGTTTTGAATATCCAAGTTGACAAATTCGTTCATCAGTTTTAAATTGGCTATTTGAGGAGGCAGTTCATTCCCGTGGACACCTGAAGATATTAAAACCCTTTTACCGCCATTTCCCAATTTGAAAATTGGAGTTCCGAAAACAGACTTTTCCAAAATGAACCTGTTTAAAGCGGTTAATTCGATTTCACGGAATATGTCATAATTTTTTGAAATGAACCCTCCTGAGAAGTCTGATATGTAGCTCATTTCCAAACTGTCAAATCCGTCAACTTTTTCAAAATCCATAATTAATTATACATAAACACTCTTATTTAAAATTAGGGATTGAATTGAAGAAATATATTAAAAGATTAATCAGGCTCATTAACTACGAAAGAGATGCCGAAATCGAGCTGATGCAGACTGAAATACAGAACATGTCCGGCAAAAAAAGAGAAGAGTTAGGCCGGGCCATCAATAAAGTAAAAGGGAAATATGTAGGAAAAGAGTTGGGCATGCAGATTGTGCAGTTTGGAAGATCCGAGCCAATTGATACTGAAATCAGCGTAGGAGACATGGTTCTGGTAAGTGCCGATAATCCCCTCAGAAGCGACCTGACAGGCACCGTTACTGAAAAGGGATCAAGATTCATCAAAGTCGCATTTGATAAAAGGATTCCTAAATGGGCTTTGAAGAAAAAAGTCAGACTCGACCTCTATGCCAATGACATTACATTCAGGAGAATGGAAGATAACTTAAAGCATTTGAGTTTAAAGGGAAAAAACGCTCTGGAATATATGTTAACAGACAGAAATCCTAAAAAGAATAGAAAAATTCCCTATATCAGTTATATTGATCAGGATTTGAACTATTCCCAAAAGATAGCTATTGAAAATGCCCTATCCTGTGAAAATTTCTTTTTGATACACGGACCCTTCGGAACAGGAAAAACAAGGACTCTAGTGGAACTAATTTCCCAGGAAACAAGACAGAGCCACAAAGTATTGGCGACAGCTGAAAGCAATGCCGCAATAGACAATATCCTGGAAAGGCTGATGGAAAATAAAAAATTAAATCTTACAAGGCTTGGCCACCCCCAAAGGGTTTCTAAAAACAACATCGCATATTCTCTGGCTTACAAGGTTGAAAACCATGAGCTGAATAAGAGAATTAAAAAGATTCATAAAAAAATTGACAAATTGATTGAAAAAAGAAGCACTTTTACAAAGCCGACACCCCAATTCAGGAGAGGATATAGCGATTATGACATCCTATACAATGCTTCCAAAGACAAAGGTGGACGAGGAATAAGTGCAGAGAAAATGAAATCCATGGCACAATGGATTGACTACAATCAGGAAATTGACGATCTGCACTCAGACATTAAGAGAATTGAAAACAAGATGATCAACAAGATTATTGAAGAGAGCGACGTTATTCTAGCTACAAATTCATCATCCGCTCTCGAATCAATAGCCAGAACAAAATTTGATGTTGCAATCATCGATGAAGCTTCACAGGCTACAATTCCAAGCATTTTAATACCCATAGCTAAAGCACATAGGTTCATTCTTGCTGGAGACCACAAGCAGCTTCCACCTACAATAATCAGCCAGAAAGCTGGAGAACTTGAAAAAACATTATTTGAGGCATTAATTAAAAAATATCCTCAAAAATCGCAACTGCTGAATGTCCAATACAGAATGAACAAGCTGCTTATGAAGTTTCCGAATGCTGAATTTTACAACAACAGCCTGAAAAGCGATTCAAGCGTTGATAAGATAAATATAAACGATATAATTGATGCGAGCTACGAAGAGGAAGCATTGCTATTCATAGACACTTCAGATGTTGATGACAATAAGGAAATGCATCTAAGGGATTCTAAATCAATCATTAATAGGCTGGAGGCCAAAGTAGCAGTAGGCATTGCAAAAGACTATCTGGTTGCTGGCGTTAGTGAGGATGATATCGGAATCATAAGCCCATATGCGGACCAGGTGAAAATAATTCAGGAAAAAACACCTGTTGAAGTAAAGACTGTTGACGGATTTCAGGGTAGGGAAAAGGAAATCATCATCATTTCCACAGTCAGAAGCAATCCTAATGGAAATATAGGATTTCTAAGTGATTTAAGAAGGTTGAATGTTGCAATCACAAGAGCTAAAAGAAAACTGATAATAATAGGAAACAAAAACACTTTAGAGAACAATCCCACCTATTTCCGACTGATTAAATTTGTTGAAGATGAAAACTTGCTTATTAAAATTTAGGCATACCTAAACTTTTATATACTATGAAGTATAATCTATTAGTAGAGAGTAAAAATCTACTCTAACTCTTAATTGGGGTTTTATTTTAGAAATGCCCATATAACTTTCAACCTCAATTTTTCCCTCAATTAAGAGTTCTCTTCTGCCTACTGTTTTTTAAAAATTATAA
Source organism: uncultured Methanobrevibacter sp. (assembly GCF_947166415.1). GTDB lineage: Archaea > Methanobacteriota > Methanobacteria > Methanobacteriales > Methanobacteriaceae > Methanocatella. Next base: position 59,736 of record NZ_CAMVEE010000007.1, read on the forward strand.
ATACTATTAAAAATAAAATATCTATTGTTATTCATTTTTATTATGGTGATTATTTATGACTGAAAAAGTTGTTTTAGCATTCAGTGGAGGGCTCGATACCTCTGTATGCGTTAAATTATTAGAAGAAAAATATGATGTAGAAGTAATTACTGCATGTGTTGATGTAGGACAAGGCGAAGAAGAAATGGAAAAAGCAAAAACCATGGCATCAAAAATTGGTGGTTTAAAACACTACAACATCGATGCTAAAGAAGAATTTGCAAACGAATACATCTCACGCGGAATCAAAGCAAATGCAGAATATGAAGGATACCCTTTAAGTACCGCTCTTGCAAGACCATTGATTGCAAAAAAAATTATAGAAGTAGCTGAAAAAGAAGGCGCAACAGCAATTGCACATGGTTGTACTGGAAAAGGAAACGACCAATTCAGATTTGAAGCAGTCATTCTTGCAATGTCTGATT
>NZ_CAMVEE010000008.1 GCF_947166415.1 uncultured Methanobrevibacter sp.
TGATAATTGATACATTAACATTGGATAGAGGATTTCCCATACAATCAAGCAAAGTGGCCTCATATTTTGAGTTTAGAGTGAATTTGGTATCCAAACACAATATAATGGTGGAAAGAACACTGATTGTTTTTGTTGCATTTGACATGAGACATATTGATTCATTATTTGATATAATGTCTATTGTATAATTTCCAGGATTCAAATTCAAGCTAACGCAAGCTATTCCTCTTTCATTAGTTGTAGCTGTCATGTTCATGCCATTAACAGAAAAGATGATGCTTTTGTTTTGAATTGTCTGGTTTAACTTATCCACCAGCTTGATTGAATAGCTAATTGTACCATTATAATAATATACAACATTTTCTGCCTTAATGAAAGTCTTTAAGTAGTCTATAGTGAATGAAGTAGATGCATTTTCATAGTAATATTCACAGGAATTGCAGAATGCCAAAACGCTGTAGTTTCCACGATACAAATCAGTTAAATTCAAACTTCCAAATCCGTTAATTACTGGAACAGAAATAGCTGAATCATTGTTTAATTTAATATATATTGTATCGTTAATATTTTTTGATAGATTAACATTGATTACTGCATCCACAATGTTTTTAACTATATCTAATTCCATATCAATTTTTTCAATTGTGGCATTTGAGCTGACATAACCATTATTTGAATAATAGGCTCTAATCGGAATATATCCTGAAGTAGGAACTGAATAATTCAAAGTTGCAATTCCATTTACAATTGGAACAGAAACAAAATCACCATCAACCTCAAATGTTATGTTGCCGAAACGAACAACATTTCCATATTGATTCAATACCTTAGCTGTAATGACTGAAGGATTATTATAGAAAGTGCAATTGATGCTGATACTGGTGCCTACCGGATTCAGTATTGTAAATGCCTTGATGCATGCAACTTGTGAATTATATTTGTGAGTGGAGTAATTCCAAGTCAAATTGTATAAATCCACCCAATTTTCTCCATCATAGCTTAAAAATGAAATGTTTTCACTATACATTTTATGATTCAGGGATACCGCCTCTGAAATCGGGAAAGCCGCCTCGCCGTCAACTGTGATTTTAAATACTACTTCAAAGACGTCACCGATTCTCAGAGAGATCATGTTATTCAAATCGATTGTGGAATATCCGGAATGTGCAACGCCGCTTTGTGTATGCCTTAAGACGTTATTAACATAAATGGATAAATCCCAATTGGTATTTTTTTCAAAGTATGTGGATACTGCAGCAAGATATTCATTGCCTGTTGAAATGAATTTGTTCTTATACCAGACAGTGCTTGAAGAGTTTAGGAAGTAATCAGTCTTTCCAGGAATATCATACTGATAGTTTTTGTCAAATTTTATTGTATCATTGAGTATGAATGTGAATGTCTTTTCAGGATTATTTAAAGGAGCGAATTTCGTATCATAGTAAGAAACGTAATAGTATCCCTTATCTCCGCTGGAAGTTCCCCAGCTGTTTTTGATAATCCATGCTCCGTCACCTTGAGGAGTGGTCCTGAAGTTTGTTCTTGAATAATTGTCATCCCATCCGACAATGGCTACCGCATGATTTGCTCCTGTATCTCCATTGTAATAATAGTTTTTTCCTTTTGCATAAGAGCCTGACCAATAAATGGATGTTGATACTGCACCATAATCCATGATTGCCCTTTTGATTTCATCATTGTCAGTGTAGCTGCTTCTCTGTAAACATATTATATTTTGAACGTGAACGATACTATCCATGACTCCGGACAGTAATGATTGGCCACTGTAAACATCATCAACGTCATAAACAGGACCTAGCCAGCCGGTCAAATAACCTACACCCATCTTATCGTATCCTCCGGTGTTGGTTTCCATTTTCCAGCCGTAGTCAGAGTATAATGCCATCAAGTTCTTCACGTTTTCTTCAGAAAGATCATATTCCTGACCTGTTGCCTTTAAAATACAGGATTCAAGAGCTGCAATTGCGGCAAATGCCCAGCAGTTTCCTCCGCTTCCCTGATTTTTGACTGGAGTGACATGATTCAATAGCCTTAAGTCATAGCTTGAAGGCAGAGTTCCATTGGATGGACGGTCATATGTTATCAGAGTATAATTTCCGTTTCCAATGTTTAAATCAGGCATAGAGGTCTGATAATAATCATTGTCAAACAACGCCTGATTGCCCATGAATGTTATGTTCACCAATGTGATATTGTCCATAATCACATAGGCTGCAGCAGTGCCTGAAGCCATATTATCAGTAAATGAAATATTACATAATGTAGCGTTGTCAAGATTAGTTAAAAACAGTGCTGCCCCGTTTTTAGCGGAATTATTTAAAAATGAAGAATTCCCAATAATGACATTACCATACATGGAATAAATAGCTCCACCGTTATATTTGGCATTATTGAGTTTTGCTGTGAGATTGTTTATTGTTAAGTTTGATTTAAGAGCAGTTATTGCCGCTCCAAAAGTAGCGCTTGAGTTGACTATTTCAATATTACTTGCATTTAAGCTGGATTTCAACAGATAAATAGCTCCGCCAGCATCTTCACGAGCAGTAGATTTTATAAATCTGGAATTACTGATGATTAAAAAAGCATTTTTAGCGTAAATTGAACCTCCCTCATTTGCTGAGTTATTAGAAAAGGTACAATTGTCAATTGAAACAGTTGAATTGGCCATTATATTTAATGCACCGCCACTACCACTAAACGAATCCTTAAAGACCGCATTTGTAATGTTGACTTGAGTCCCTGTATTCACGCTTATGGTAAAATCAACTAAAGTGACATTTTGAAGAAGTAATCTTTCAGATACTCTAAGACCCGGACCATCACCACCTCGGATGATTGTATTTTCAGCACTCTGGCCTATAATGCTTACATTGGATACTCCTTTGAAGGGATCCCATTCATATTCCCCATTGGAAAGATGTATTATGGAATTATCATTAACGCGTGTGGATGTTAATTCCTTATAGGGATTATCATAAGACCCATTTCCTGCATCGTTTTCAGCATTTGCATCAAAATAATACTCATCAGCCAGATTGTCACCAGCAGAGCTGTTTACAGCGATTGCATCATCCTCTTGGATTGCATCACTGGCCAAGATTGCAGTATCATTATCGCCCGCAAAGGTTGCAGGAATTACAATCAGCAAACATAATATAGAAAACAATGCAATGAACTTTACATTCTTCAAAATTTTTGCCTCCAAATACTGAAATTAATCATTTAATTAATATAATATTAGTATTTATTAAAGTTCTAATATAAATAATTGGCTAAAAAAAGAAAAAAATAGAATTTAATTAATGAAATTTATTTTTTGCTCATTAATCAAATTATAGTTAATCAAATCGCTTGAATCCAAATCCTCATTATTCAAATCTACAGCTGTTATTTGGGAGTTATTATATGTCCTGTAATACAAAATCCCCTTATTTGTGTTATAGCAGGAAGTGTAGATTGTATATTCAAAGAGATTAGGGTCTGAAATGAATGTGCAGCCGTTTTGCTGTTCTACTGATGCAAGAATATGGAAAAATTGGCTTACACTGTTTTCTTCATCGCTTCCGGAATATGAATTGGCTCTGGTGAATGCCACTTTTGCAAATCTTGAAGCTGAAGACAAATCACCTGGAAGACCTATACCTCCCATACCCCTTGAATACTCATCCAAATCAAAATCGCCACCGAAAGTGTTTTGAGGATTTTTATTGGACAGGCTTCTGTAATTGTTCAGGTAAAACAATTGCTTGTCGAATGGAGGATTATTGGTCAAGACCCCGACAGGATTTTCATGTATCTTAAGGCCGTCTTCCAAAGGCTCGACAACAATGGCCTCGCCTGAATTGTCGGAAATCATCCAATGAAGGGGAGACAACGGCAATTCATCTGCAAAATTGATATTTACCAAATTTATTTCACTCAACAAATCACGAGCTTCACTTACTGATGCAGCTTTTCCCAAAAGATAAGGAATTAACTCAAAAGGAGTTATGTTAACCATATCCTCCTCATATTCCCTATATACGGCATTGCCTGCAAAATTCAATCCGGCTATCGCCAGACCTTTTTCATTGCATGCGTCATAGTACAAAGGATATGAATCTATTCCCGCAGCAACACCGATGATTGCATAGTGGGATTCGATTGGATCGATTTTTCTGAATTCGAATTTATAGTTTCTAGGAGTGACTGTAACTCGTTCATTATATGAAATCTCATAATCAAAATTACGGCCAAAATAATGGCAATCTGTATATAATTACTTGCAGTACACATGTTATCACCTTTCCAGATTTAAGATAGTATGCAATCTTAAAAAAATAGCGATGCTATACTATCTCCTTTAAGATAGTATTTGTAAATTTAAGGAATTAAATATTTGCTAAAAAAAAAAGAAAATAAAAAAGATTTAGATGTAACTAATATCTTTTTTTCTGAAGTGTGCTTGTGGGTGATCACACATTGGGCAAACTTCAGGAGCTTCAGCGCCGTAGTGGATGTATCCACAGTTATTACATTTCCATGCGATTTCTTCATCTTTTTTGAAGACTTTTCCAGCTTTGATGTTTTCAGCTAAAGCATTGTATCTTTCTTCATGCTCTTTTTCGATGGATGCAGTAGCTTCAAACAAATCAGCTATTTCATCGAAACCTTCTTCGCGTGCGGTTTCAGCGAATCCTTTGTAAATTTCAGTCCATTCTTCGTGTTCGCCTGCTGCTGCATCTGCCAAGTTGGTTAAGGTGTCAGGTACTTTGCCTCCGTGTAAGATCTTGAACCATACTTTTGCATGTTCCTTTTCATTGTCGGATGATTCTTGGAAAATGTCTTTGATTTGGACATATCCGTCTTTTTTAGCTTGAGAAGCGTACCATTCATATTTTACACGTGCTTGGGATTCACCAGCAAGTGCTGCTTTTAAGTTTTCTTCAGTTTTGGTTCCTTTTAAATCTACCATTTAAATCAACTCCGTAAAAAAAAATATTTATTGACAAGGTATATAAAATTTTAGTATTTTAAAAATAAAAAAAGTAAAAAGAGTAAAATTATTTATAATTTTGAGCTCTTTCTTCGAAGTGTGCTTTAGGGAATCCACATACAGGACACATTTCAGGTGCTTGTGGTCCTTTAAAGATGAATCCACAGTTTTCACATTTCCATTCAATTTCTTCTTCTTTTTTGAATACAGATTCTGCTTCCACATTTGCAAGTAAGGTTCTGTATCTTCCTTCATGTTCTTTTTCGATTTCGCCTACTTTTTCAAATAAGAATGCGATTTTTGCAAATCCTTCTTCACGAGCGGTTTCTGCGAATTCTTTGTACATGGAAGTCCATTCTTCGTTTTCACCGTCTGCTGCTGCATTTAGATTTTCGATAGTGTCTGGAATTTCTTCATCGTGTAAAATTTTGTACCAAATTTTAGCGTGTTCTCTTTCGTTTTTGGAAGTTTCCATGAAAATATCGTGGATTTGAACATATCCTTCTTCTTTTGCTTTAGCTGCAAAATATTGGTATTTAGTGTGTGCTTGGGACTCACCAGCAAAAGCTGCTTGTAAGTTTGCTTCAGTTTTTGTACCTTTTAAATCTGTCATTTTAACATCTCCAATAATAGTATATTGACGATTATCATTTAAAAATTTTTTTAAATTATTTTTCATGTAAAATAAATATGTTAAAAAAAAAGAAAAAGAGAATAGCTTAAAAACTTAAGCTATATCGGAATATAACAATCCAGTAGCTCTTTGAGTAAAGAACGCTAAGTATGGAGTTACTATAACTGAAAGGATGGACAGTTGTGGAACTTGTCCGTATAAGTAACTTAAGATACCGTTGATTACTGCAACTACAACCATCGCTAAAATGATTACAGCAACAACTTTGCCTATGCCTATTCTGGAAAGGTCCTTGAATGCTTCAGGTATGTTGATACCTTCGCGTAAGTCGCCGGTGTTTGCTAATCTTGATTGACCCATGGTTGCAAGGAATGCAAAGATAATGAATACGATAACGGCAACAATAGCTGTAATGGCTAAAGAAGATGTAAATGCAGCCATAGTGCTTTCAGAAACAGCTGAAACAGCAAGTCCTGTAGAGTTAGCAACAGCAGTTGCGTTTGCAGGAGCTACAGCAGCTTCCTGAGCGAATTGAGCTATGTTTCCTGGAACATTGGTGATTAAACCGATGATCAATACGATGATTGCAGGAATGATGAAGTAAACAATGTTTACAATCAATAGCTTGATACCGTTTACAAGATCTTTTGCCCATTCAAATGAAGGAGCTTCAGGGGTTTGGTCGATACCGGATTTCAATATGCTTAATTGATAACCGGAAATTATTAATCCGACAGCTATAGCAGCAATGAACAAGATTGCTCCAAGAATTAATCCAATAGCTGAATCATTGACGCCCCATAATGCTGAAAAGAGTCCTCCAGCCACAAGAATTCCGAGAACAAAAGTAATTACAATATAAATTGCAAGCTTTTCTAAGTTTTGGGATGGGAAGACAAACGCTTCCTTAATAATATCTAAGATTTCCATAATAATTCACCTTTAAATTTAAAAAAAACTCTATTAATCGAGTCTTTACTTATTTATAAAAGTAATACTATTTAAAATTAATTGAAAAAAAGCAATAAAAAATAAAAAAAGTAGGTTTATTTAGGAATCGCTGTACAATAAACCTAAAGCCCTATTATTTAGGAAAATCAGATATGCTCCACCTACAAATGAGGAAATTACTAAACCTACATATGGAATCAATCCGATTATTATCAATACTGCAAGAATAACCAGCATCAGGATAAACAGGACAATTACAAAACCGATGATTTTGAATATTCCAATTCTTTTGACATCCCCAAATACTTCCTTAAGAGCTATTGCGTCGGAAAATTCGCCGGTATTTGCAAAACGTGCTATGGCAACATAATTCATGATAGAAAATATTATGTATAATATGATTCCAACGATTATTACGGTCACTCCCAAGCCTAAAAAGACCTGCTCGTCAACCAAAAGTCCCATTGCGGACAGTCCAAACAAAATAGCGACAATGACCAGCGGGATTATGAAGTAAATGAAATTGATTATTATTACCTTTACACCATTCAGGATGCTGTCTGTAAAATCGATTCCCGGAACGTCGGCGGATTTGTCGATTCCCGCCTTTATGACGCTGACGCCATATCCGCTAACAACCAATGCTGCGATGAATGACACCACACCGGCAATAGCCATTATGGCTCCATTTATTTCATAATTTGTTAGAATGCCTGACATGCCTGCAATAAGTGCCAAAATACCTATGATTACAAATTTAGAAACATCAGAAAATGGATATCTAATTGAATCAGAAAATATTTCTTTTAAACTCATGCTTTTTCACCCTCAATTACTTAATAATACTTTTAAAACTAGAGTTATTTAAATATAGTGAAACGATTAGAAAAAAAGAAAAAAGAATAGATGAAATCTATTCATCTACGCCAAAGGATTTTTTAAGCAAGTCTGCGTTAACGAATCCTTCTTTATAAATTTTACCGGTAGTCAAATCATTGATTACTACTTCAGCAGGAGCAAACATTCCTTTGTCGATTTGGTAGAAGTCAAATCCAGCTTCTTTGAATACATCGAAGAATGGTTTTCCATATCCGTCAGCAGCGGAAGATGGTAATTGAGCTGCTACATTAGCAATGTCATCTCCTTCTTCAGATTCGACATAGTAATAAGTTCTTCCACCGAACAATACTGCATCGTTGGTTTTACCCATAGCCTTGAGTCCGTCTGGGTCAACAGGTGCGATTGGTGCAATACCTGCAGCATGTTTTACTTTGGTTACATCAAACTTAATGAATTCTAACATTTTGTAAGTTCCGTTTTCAACTACTCTACCAGAGATTTGAATAGATCCAACGAGAGAAGAAGTAGGAGCTACAAGTAAGTATACATCTTTAGTATCAACGTTACATTCTTCAGCAATGTATGCTGCAACATCCTCACCAGGCAATACGTCAGCTTCTAAAGTCAAGATAGCTAAATCAGCATCCTTGTCTTCATATCCGATTTCTTCATAGGTTTCTGCAGGTTTTAAAGCGATTGCTCTTGCAGGTCCTGAACCTAATGCAAAGAAGTCGCCTACTGATACTGACCAGCCTGCTTTTTGGGAACCTAAGGTTGAAATGGAAGGTGAGTCAGTTTTGATTTTTACAGAAGGAAGAGCGAATTTTTCAGATAAGTCTCCAGGAATTGAGATTCCTACATCTGCAAGTCCACCAAGACAAACTTTAGTATAAAGTTCTCCTGCCTTGAAACTTCCATCTACATTTACACCACAGTCAATGACAGTAGCGCCATTGTCTAAAGTTGAAACAGCGATGTTCAATTCGTCTGCCTTTTCAATCATTACGTCTACGGTCTTTTTAGCTTCAACATTTACACTTACCATAGTTTTACCTCATATAAATATTAACTTAAATAATTAAGTTATTAATTAAAATTTTATTGTTATTGATATTTAAAATTGCCTAAAAAATTCTATTAAAATCTGTCAAAATGAACCTTAGACTCATCGTATCTAAGTTTTACATTTCCCTCACTTTCAGGCCATCCCACACAGATTACCGAAAATGGAATGCAGTAATCGGGAATATTCAAAAACTCCTTTAACCTTAATGTTCTGTCTTCGATTGGATGGAATCCTAGCCATACGGCACCAAGCCCCTCATGAGTTGCCTGAAGAAGGATGTTTTCATTGCAAGCCCCCAAATCCTGTTCAATCATTCCGTGAACCTTTGCCTGATTGAGATTTCCAAGAGTGATGATGAGATGGGATGCTCCGGCAGCAGGCTTTGCGAACCTGTGCATTTCAGAAATGGCCTTCTTGTCCTCCTCTTTACTTACAACGATAAATTCCCATGGCTGGGCATTGCATGATGAAGGCGCCTGCATTCCAGCCTTCAGCAGATTTTCAATCAGTTCGTCCGGAACCTTTTCATCCGTAAACTTGCGCACACTATGTCTTTTAAAAATTAAACTCATTTAACCACCAAATAGCTCTTCAATTTCTTGCCGGACATAAGGATAGTCATTGACATCTGTCAAGATATTGATCTGGTCCGAATACTTAATGTGGAAATCCTCAGTCGGAATGACGTACTTGCCGTTTCTGATAACTGATACTACAATTGCATTTTTCGGGAATGGAATGTCCTTGATTTTGAAGTTTATGTAATTGCAATCCAATGGAACGACATATTCACTTAATACATGCTTGGAAGGCTTTTTGACAAATTCCCTGTTTTTGGCCAAAAGCAGCCTGTCATATAAAGACTCATAAATCGGTTCGTTTCCAAGAAGTGTCGGAACCACATAGGCTATCAGGGAAACGATGATCATGGCTATCAGGGATTCAGTTGAGCCGCACATTTCAGCTATCAATACGACACCAGTAATCGGGGACCTTACTGTAGCTGCGAAAAATCCCGCCATGGAAATCACTACAAACTTGTAAATCAAAACCTGCTCGAAACCGAATGCCGGAACGACAACAGCCCCGAATACTGCTCCGATATATGCGCCCAATACAAGGATAGGTAAAAATATTCCTCCAGGTGCTCCTGATGAGAATGAAAACATTGAAAACAAGTATTTCAATACCAAAAGCAATACCAGAACGCCCAATGAAGGCACTGCAATGTCCAGCATGTCCATCATGAAGTGACCACCGTCACTGATTTCAGGAATTGTAAGTGCCACAACGCCGGAAACCAAAAACACCAGTACGAACTTAAGCCATGACGGAATTTTCAGATTGGAAACGAAATCGATTGACTTTATCATTCCCACATTATAGACATATCCTAAAAGACCTATTAAAATTCCTAAAACGATTAAAAGCCAGTAATAACCCAAAGGAATGTTAATTATAGGAAATGTCAATGCTGTGGATTGCCCGAATATTACTTTGGATATGAAATCTGATACGATGGCAGATACTAGAGCTATGAAAACAAGTGTCTTGTCGAATCCATGATTGATTTCCTCCAAAACGAATATCACACCAGCCAGTGGCGCATTGAATGCCGCAGTAATACCGACTGCAGAACCGACGAGAATCAGTCTCAGCTCATCAGTCTTGGATCCTTTGAATAGCTTGGCAACGCCCTTTCCAGCCATACCGCCAATCTGTACTGACGGGCCTTCAGGACCTAATGACAATCCGCCTAGAGCTGTCAGGACACCTGAAACGATTTTTGAAAAAAGAACTTTAGCCCAATTGGCTTCCATGTGCCCCTTTATCTCGGCATATACCTGAGGTATTCCGCTTCCTGCAGAATCCACTTCCCATTTGGTTAGCCAATCAACCATAAGCCCCATGATTGCAAGGGCAATGAAAAATAAAAATATGTATAATACGTTTCCATGTATTATACTCAAATACTCCCTTAAAACATGTTCTGAGCCATAAAGTAAAAAACGGTATAGGCAAACCATCAATCCTGCAAATATGCCCACCAGTACACCCTGTACTGTTAAGCGAAAAATATATTTTGGATTTTCAGCCACGGATTTCAATGTTCTTTCGAGAGTCTTCATTGTTTAATAGTTTATTGTAAATCATATAAATTATTTTCAAAATCCTTTACGAAATACCTGATATTTTTTCGGCCTTTCGTGAAAATTTCATGACCTTCCCTTTCAAGCATTTCCTTTTAATACTCGATTCCACCAGGATACTTTGGATTCAGCTCCCCGCCTGTTTTCAGGGTTCTTCAAAACGGAATATTATCTTCATCCCTTTCGTTGCTGGCCTGTGCAGAGAGACTGATGAATATTCCTGCAGTCATGGGGCATGTGAAATCAGTTCCATATTTTTCAGCCAGGTACTGCCTGATTTCCTTTGCGGTTATCAGTTTGCCTTCGGGAATCCTGGACATTATCTCATTGTACTCAATCGGCGGTGCAATAAGCATGTTCTTTCCGCCATATCTTTCAATGGACTTTTCATCTTCTATAACAACTATTTTCGGCATGTCTTTAGAGTCTTGTAATTTTTCGTTAAAAGTTTTGCGAGCCATAGTATCACCTTAAATGGGTAACTCTATATTAAATGATGAGACATAAAAATATTTTGTTTGAATATAATATTTTATGCTGTTAGGAATCCCATGCATGACATTATCTTCTCCAAGTGTTTCCGCACTTGGCGCAGCGAATGAAATTGGTCGGAGCCTCATCGGCTGATCTTGTCTGCACTGTCCACCAGTAACCCTTTGTACCTCCGCATTTATAACAGGTTATTCTGGTGGTTGGCAGGGCAACATGGTTCCTGTCTGTGACGATGACCTTGGCTTCGGGATTTGTTTCACCTTCCATGTGATACTGTTCCTCAATATCCTCGTCACTAAGGGACTTTTCATAGCCACATCTACATTTAATAACACCATCTTTTGGCATTAACATCTTACCGCAATCAGGACAGAATTCCATTTAATTAAACACCATTAAAAATTCGTAAGTATTAATTTAGTAAAACAAGTTTATAAAATAATCGGTTTAAAAAAAGTATTTAAAAAAAAAGTTTTTGTGTGAAAGGGTTAACCTTCCACCATTATCAGCTTGCCCGTTGCGGGATCCTTATAGACCTTACCCATTTCCGTATAGCCCTGGCCTGAACTGTTTGAAGTGTCCGGGGTCTCATTCAACTGCTGGCCCTGGTCTACTTCAGTAGTGGTCTTCTGTTCCATCTGTTCCTGAATAGTATGATCCGGGTCAATCATAGCCTGCATGTTCCAGCTGATGATAACGAACACTAGAAAACCGACTGCAATAACAAGCATTGCATCTACAAGGTTAGATGTTCCAGCCATTGGATCTTCTTCGACTCTTTTAGATCTGCGTCTGCCTTGTTTTCTTACCATATTATCCCTATTTATTCATATAATCCAAAACAGCATCAATCAAAGCATCCAAATCAGACAAGTAACGGTCATACCATCCGGACCTTATCTTTCCAATCACATAACATAAAGCACCTGAACCGATACCTACAATTGTTGTGTTGAACGCAACAGTCAAGGAACTGGCAAGAGTGTTGATGTCTCCGGCACCCAAAGCCGCAAGCCCCGGTCCCATCGGGATTAAAGTACCCATCAGTCCTAAAGTAGGTCCGATACGGGTAATAATATCTGTTTTCTGTAAAGATTTAAATGTTTTTTCTTCTTCAAATTCAAATAGCTTACGAGCCAATGCTTCACGGGAATCCTTTCCTAAAGATTTGGAATTAGCGATTTCTATCAGTGCCTTTTTTTGAGATTTTGGAATTTTGGCACTTTTTATCTTGTTTATTAAATCTTCTGTTGAAGTCGCAGCATTGATATCATAAATCAAATCCCTGATAACTCCAACGGGAACCTTTTTCCTTGAAGTATACTCGGCAATAAGCCCTCCCAATGAAATAATGGAAATTATTACAATAATCAGTAAAATGACAAGTACTGGAATTGTCAAACTCTGTGATATCACATCAAGAGAGCCGGTTAAAAATTCTCCACCTGGAATATTTAAAGCCATGATTTTCACCTAATTATTCTAAAATATTGCTCCCTCTTTTTAAAACTATTCCGCCCACAATCAATATTGCAAATGCAAGAATTATCATGAGCAGGTCTTGAGGAGAACCGAGGGTAATCGGAGATTGAGTTTTTGACAAAACACCAGCTATATTCGGAATCACGATAGCTGAAAGCAGGAAATAAGCACCTAACAACAGCATGAAATTGCCCAATACGATAGGATACGGCTTATTGATAAACTTAATGATTGTATTGGATGCGAAATAAGTTACAATCATGACACCTACAAGCGCTGCAGCCGCATACCAGCTCAAGTCAAGTGAACTGACTCCTATTGTTGGAGCCACAATCAATACGCTTGCAATAATTGAACCGAAACAGCAAGGGCAAGGAGCGATAATAGCCAGTGAAGTTGCAGTTGAAGTATTCTTGTCATGTATTTTCCATTCTCTTATGGTAAAAAGTCCTGCAATAATCATGATTGAAGCCATCACTATATAAAATATGGTATTGTATCCATAAATCGCCTGAATAAGCTGATCAGCAAAAAAGGAAGCGATGTAAGAAATGCCTATTATTCCGGCACCGTAAGCGATGCAGATTATTGCAAATAATTTTTTAGACAGGTTTGCCAAACCGGAAGCCAATCCGATTTTAATACCGAAAACAAGAACTGATGCAAAAATACCAACTTGCCACAATACACTCATCATATCCATATTAAAATTCTCCTTAATCAAACTGAATTTAATAATTTACAATTAAATATTAAATTAACATAATATTTAAACTTTTTATTGACGATATGTAAAAAGAATTACATCAATATTCTATTTAATTTTATCACATAAATATTTGGGTAAGTTTTAAGGTATGTGAAATATAAAGTAATTATATTAAAAAATAATGAGGCTAAAAATGTTTTGGAACGAAGAAATAGAAACTATGCCAAGGCAAGACCTTGAAGAATTGCAGTTGAAGAAACTTCAGGCAACAGTAAAAAGGGCATTCGACAAGATACCTTACTATCACAAAAGATATAGTGAAGCGGAAGTTTTTCCGGAAGATATTGAAACTCTTAAGGATATTGAAAAGCTACCATTCATTACAAAGGATGACTTAAGGGAAAGCTATCCGTTTGGACTTTTCGCAGTAGACATCAAGGAAATCAAAGAATTACATTCATCATCCGGAACTACCGGAAAACCTGTAGTATCAGGATATACAGAAAAGGATTTGGATACATGGGCTGAAACCATTGCACGTGGACTTACCATGATGGGAATCGGTGAAGACGACATCCTTCAAAACACCCATGGATACGGAATGTTCACAGGCGGTTTTGGAGTCCACTACGGATGTCACAAAGTCGGTGCTGCAATCATCCCAATCTCAACTGGACAGACCAGAAGACAGATTGAAATCATGAGCGATTTCGGCGCTACAGGATTGATTTTTACCCCATCCTACGGAATCCATTTAGGGGAAGTTGCACTTGAAGATGGAATTGACCCAAAAGACTTTGGAATCAAAGCAATCGGATTCGGAGCCGAAGGATGGACCGAAGAAATCAGACAAAGAGTAGAAGAGATTTTCGGAACAAAAGCATACAACATCTACGGATTGACCGAACTCATGGGTCCCGGCGTCGGTGTTGAATGTGAAGCACAAAACGGCCTGCACATTGCAGAAGACATCTACTATCCTGAAATAATCGATCCGAAAACCGGTAAAGTACTGGGAGGAGAAACCCCTGGTGAACTGGTTTTAACCAATCTTGAAAGGGAAGGAATGCCTGTCATAAGATTCAGAACAAAAGATTTGACCAAACTCACCTATGAGAAATGCAGCTGTGGAAGAACACATGCAAGAATGAGCAGAATCACAGGCAGATCCGATGATATGATTAAAGTAAAAGGAGTAGCTATTTTCCCATCACAAATCGAAAAGGCATTGCTTAAGATCGGTGATGTAGAGCCTCATTACATGATAATAGTTACAAGACCTGGAACACTCGACGAAATTGAAGTCAAAGTGGAAGCTTCACAGGACATATTCTTTGATGGCGTAAAGGAAATGATGGCCATTCAAGAAAAAATCGGCAAATCAATTGAAAATGAAACCGGAATTCGCGTCAAAGTAACACTTGTTGAACCAAAAACCTTGCCAAGATTCGAAGGAAAGGCAAAAAGGGTGATTGATGAGAGAAACTTACATTAGGTGAAACAATGAAAATCAAACAGTTATCAATATTTTTACAAAACAGAATGGGCAGCTTATCCAAACCGTTGGAAGTTTTGTCTGATGCAGACGTCAATATCAGGGCCATGTGTATGGCAGACACTTCTGAATTCGGTATCTTAAGACTGGTTGTTGACAATCCTGAAAAAGGAAAAGAAGCTTTGGAAGAAAACAATTTCCTAGTTAAGCTTACTGAAATCATCGGCGTTGAAATGAACGACACCCCAGGTGGCCTTACATCTGTCCTGAAAGTCATTAAAGACAACGAAATCGACTTGGAATATCTTTATGCATTCAGCCATGACAAAGCGGAAAAAGCTATCCTGTTACTTCATGCAGATGATATCGACAAGTTAATTTCCGTATTGACCGATAACGATATCACAATCGTTCCATCAAAAGAAGTTTATACATTATAACTTCTTTATTCTTTTTTTATACAACATTTTTTTACATATTGCTAATTTTATTAAAAATGTAAACTCATTTTAAAAAAATTTAAATATATTTCAAAATATACTATTCGTATAAATATCATTACATATGGTATTTAAAAAAAAGGTGATATAAATGGGAAAACTAGATGGAAAAGTAGCAATTATAACCGGAGCTACCTCCGGTATGGGTAGAGAATCAGCAAAATTGTTTGCAGCTGAAGGCGCTAAAGTAGTTATTACCGGAAGAAACGAAGAAAGGGCTAAAGCAGTTGTAGATGATATTAAAGCTGCTGGTGGAGAAGCCATCTATGCAATCGTAGATATGGCAAACTTGGATGAAGTTCACAAAGTATTCGATGCTGCTATGGATGAATATGGAACAGTCGACATCCTATTCAACAATGCAGGAGTACTTTCCATGTCCCCATTAATGGATGTAACTCTCGAAGAATGGACAAAAGTGTTCAATGTCAATGTCACCTCAGCATTGCTTTTAACACAACTTGTTGCACCTGTTATGAAAGAAAAAGGAAAAGGAACCATTGTTAACACCTGCTCCGTTGCATCCTTCGGAGCTCACCACGGATTCGCTGCATATGTAGACAGTAAACACGCTATGATGGGATTAACCAGATCCATGGCATGGGAATTAGGTCCTGAAATCAGATGTAACGGTATCGCACCGGGCCTTATCCACACCGCTATGGTAGACAGTATCGGTGGTCCTGCAGCATTGCAAAACATGATTGACCAATGCCCAGTTAAAAGATGCGGTGAAGGACAAGACATTGCTGAATTGGCATTATTCCTTGCAAGTGATGAATGTACCTTCCTAGACGGTCAAATCATTAAATGTGACGGTGGATTTGAAATATAATCTTCTTAAAAAACGAATTTATGAAATTGGGAAGTTAGATTCATCTAACTTTCCTTTTAAAAAAAAAACTAATTCTTTTTACTGCCAAGTAACCTATCGCCTTGACCGTTATATCCTACTGTTTTGCCTGTTCTTTTTGCAATTTTTTTAGCTTCTACAGCAAGCTTATCAACTTTAATGTTTAATCTGTCATGAGAATGGCCCTTAACTTTTTTAAACACAATATTGCAGCCTTCATCATTAATTTCAGCCATTAAATTCCAAATGGTTTTGATAATGTCCAAATTTTGAATTGGTTTGTTTTTTCCACGTCTCCAACCATTTTTTTGCCAATTTTTAGCCCATTTAGTAAATATGTCAATGCAATATGAAGAATCAGAACAGATTACCAGCTCATCGCCTGCAGCAGAAATTATTGAAAAATCCTTCATTGACGCATAAATAGCATATAATTCCATTTCATTATTAGTTGTTAATGGACATCCTCCCGCTTGATGAGATGCCTCTTTTGAATTTTTTAGTTGAATGAATGCCCATCCACCTGCTTCACGAAGATATTTCCCCTTTTGATTTATCATCGTTGCGGCACCATCGGTATAATAAGTATAAGTGTCCATTAAAATTCCTCAAATTTAAAAAAAAAGAGTAAGGAAAATGTTATTTTTCAATAACAAATCCATGATTTTGTGCTTTGGTGACAAACACTGTGCCGTTTTCACCAATTATCTCTTTGGTCTTTTCTACAATGAATTCATTTGATTCGTCAAATACTGTATAGAGAACAGGTCCGAATGAAGAAATACCAACACCGTATGCACCTGCATCTTCAATTGCTTTCATTGTAGGCAAGTAGCTCGCATCAAGTGAATGCTCCAACTTGTTGAAACCAACTTTCTGAAGTTCACTTACAGCCCAGCCGAAGTTTTTGATATCCTTTTCAAGCATGAACGGAACAAGATTCATTAAAATCAAGTGAGATACCTGTTCTACCTCTTCTTTTGGAATAGGGCAGTATGTTTGGAAAACATCCACTTCATCATCACCTTCCACATGCTTTTCGATTTCAGGAATAGCAATCAGGATTTTCCATTCTTCAGGAAAATCGTATCTTGCAATCAATGTTGCAGGTTTTGCTTTTGATGCACCTGAAGGTAAAAATAAAGGTTTTTCTTCTTTGCTGTGTCCACCATCCAAGATGAATCCTCCTAAATCGTGAGTGTATGTACCGATTCCAGAGGTCCCTCCTCTTCCTACAATACTACTTAATTCACGACTTTCGACTTCAATGCCCATTGTTTCTGTAATCAAATGAGCTGTTGAAACAGCAATCTGTGTTCCACTTCCAAATCCGGAATGTGGAGGATAAGTTTGATGTACGATAAATTTGAAACCCGCGTCGATATTGAAATGTTCAATTGTTTTTTGAGCGGCATCAGGAATCTTTTCCTGACATTCCAAAATAGCTTCTTCATCTGTTACGGTTTCAGCAAATTCAAGCTCAACTCCGCTTTCAATTTGCTCAACTTCCAATACAAATTGTGGGTCGGCTAATGCTAGACCAATTCCACCATCGACTCTTCTATATGACCCGTTTAAGTCAATAAGGGACATATGTATTCTTGAAGGTGCTTTAATAATCATTTTTTCACATCCATAAAATATTTTCTTTTATAAATATATTAATAAAGCATTATATAGTTTTTCATAAAATCAAAAAAAAGAATTGAGTAAAGATAAACTAAAATTTTAAATCTTCAACTGAACTAATCAGTTTTGAAGCCAAGTCACAGGTTATGTCGAAGGGTTCAAATGAATAGCACTCATAAACCAATGTTGGAATTCCCGCTTTGGCAGTAGGTTCTGTTATGTATGGCGGACTTGACCTGAATTCAGGAGCATAATATACTATCTCTTCAATTTTTTCAATAATTTCGTTCATATATACTGTGGATTCGTCATCAAAGCCCGGTGCAAAAACAAAATTTGTTATCCTATAATCTCCAGGGCCATTGGAACCTCTGTTGGAGTGAATGTCTAAAAAGAGGTCGTATCCTTTATTGATGATGTCATCTCTGATAAACTCCTGCGCTAACAATTGGCCTTCATCCCTTCCTTCGGACTCGCTGTTCTTGTCCAAAACATTGATGTTATATAGCCAATAGCAATATTTCAAATCATTTTTATGGGTTAATTCCTCAAACAAAGCCCTATGAGATTTGCTTTCAAGAGGATGCATACCAATTACATAGGCAATTTTGACTTCGGAGTCCAAATTTCCAAAAGGACCATGCAGATGTACAGTACCTAAATCATTCATGCCTACCAATTCAGCATCATATTCATTTGAGTTGACTTGAGCCAAATCCGTCGGACCTTCAGGATAATCCATTTAAACACCTTAAAAAAAAGTAAGTTTAGACTAGATTGAATCTAGTCTTCAGATGGTGCACGTGCACCTAATTCTTTGTTCAATTCATAAATCAATCTGTTATCGCCATCAGCTAATTTTGCTTTAGCGACCAGTTCCATTGCGTTTTCCTCTTCTTCAACTTGTTCTTCAACAAACCATTGTAAGAAGTTGTTGGTTGCATGGTCTTTTTCTTCAATAGCTAAATTAACAAGATCATCAATAAGGCCTGAAACTTTCTTTTCATGTTCTAGAACATGTTCAAATGCTGCAAGTGGGCCGTCCCATTCGGTTTGTGGTCCTTCGATTGCAGTCAAAGTTACGGAAGCCCCTCTTCTAATGATATAATCGTAGAATTTCATTCCATGTTCCAGTTCTTCAGCAGCTTGTATTCTCATCCAGTTAGCGAATCCTGCTAAATCTTCGTCTTCAAAGTAAGCTGCCATGGATAAATATAAATATCCAGAGTAAACTTCAGCGTTTAATTGTGCATTTAAAGCTTTTTCCATATTTTCTGATACCATTTAATATCACCTATATTAAATTAGTATTTATTTTCATATAAAGTTTAAGTTACAATTTGAATAATTTAATTAAAAATAAAAAATAAAAAACATAACATGATTGAAAAGTCCATCTATGAAAACTATGAAATCGATTTTGATGATAAAATTTCTCCAACTGCAGATGATTACATATTTATTTTCAATGAGAATAGGGAATTATATTTGGATTCCGACAAGAAATTGCCTAAAAGCTTAGATGAATTTGATGTTAACTTTTGTTTATATATCGGAAAATATAATGACCAGAAAGCTTTTGTTGTTAATGTTGAAAGCGATGAAAGCTATTATCCCCTGTTTGAAGTTTATGAATTTGACCATGACCTGTACCATATTGCCGGGAAAGCCGTTTTGGTTAACGATTGGTACATATCACACAGGTTCTGCGGAAAATGCGGAACACCAACACAATTAGATGAAAAGGACATGATGCTAAAATGTCCTTCCTGCGGACAGAACCACTATCCGCGCATCGCTCCTGCAATTATCGTGGCCATCAGAAAAGGCGATGAATTGCTAATGGCAAAACACAGCTATCATGAGGAAATCAGATATGCACTTATTGCAGGCTTTGTAGAACCCGGCGAAAGCATCGAAGAGGCAGTTCACCGTGAGGTTCTTGAGGAAGTTGGTGTTAATATTAAAAATCTGGAATATAAAAGAAGCCAATCCTGGCCGTTTCCAAACTCACTTATGCTTGGATTCGCTGCAGAATATGATTCAGGAAAAATAAAGGTGGACGGTGATGAGATCGTCAAAGCGAAATGGTTTAAGAAGGAGGAAATAATAAGATATCCCTCCGACATTAGTATTTCAGACTGGTTGGTTCAGGACTTTATAGATTCCCAGTCCTGATGATATTTAACTATAATACATAACTGTATGGACCTTCAACATGGGAATTAATATTATTGGACATAGCACTGCCCCCATCATGTAAAGTCAAATTACTTAATTCAGAATCTTCATGACCATTTAATAAGCTGGATTCAAATTTTACATGATTAGAACCATACACGTCAACATCACCATCATTTACTATTTCATTGGAATTTGCAACAACAAAACCTACACATAATAAAGAAATTATTACGATGAATAAAGCGAAAGCAATTTTGTTAATAATAATAATACCCCCATAACATTTCTGAAGCAAAACACTTCATTTTCAACCCTTAAGTATATTAAAGGGAGTATATAAAGTTTTTCGAATGTAAGTGCTTACTTGCATCACTAAATTAAAAAACAATCGTTTTTACACCTTATTTTTGAAGAAATAGTATTATTAAAAGAAGAAATTAATATTTAAAACCCAAATAGAAAAATAAAAATAGAAAAAATGAGGGATTTTTTATATGCGAATATTGTTTAAAGCAATTATCCCTGCTTTTAATCTTGCCAATCCGTCAAGCAATAACTCCCGAGGACAGGCGATGTTCATTCTTAAGAAATTCTTGCCGTTTTCACCGAACTGATGGCCTGGAGATAAAAACAACCCTTGATTTGTTCTTAAAAACTCGCAAAGTACCTCTGAATGAACGCCTAAAGCGGAACAGTCTATCCACAAAAGATATGTGGCATCGCATTCCACCAGTTTTACAATGGGCAGTTCCTCATCAAGATACTTTTTAACCGCTTGCTTGTTTTCATACAGCACCTGCTTAAGCTCTTCCAGCCATTCCTCAGAGCCATTATAAGCTGCAATCACCGCAGATGTCGCAAAGACATTGCATGAATCCGAATTATCAATGTGCATCTGAGCTTTTATCTTGTCCAAAAGTTCACTGTTTGTTGTATGGACTATGGAGCTTTGAAAACCTGCAACATTGAAAGATTTTGAAGGGGACAGGCATCTGATTACGTTGTCATCTGCAGCACATGGATTGTACTTCAGTTCGGGATCTGTTAAATCACAATGAATTTCATCGGAAACCAGGATGACATCATTCTTTTTGCACAATTCAATAATCCTGTCCAAATCCTCTTTTGACCATATCTTGCCGACAGGATTGTGAGGATTGCAGAGAATCATCATCTTGACTTTCGACAGTTTTTCATCCAAATCATCGAAATCAATCTTATAGGCTCCATCTTCATAAATCAATACGTTTTCTATAACCTTGCGGTTATTGTCTTCAATCACATAGAAAAATACGTGATAGACCGGTGTTTGAATCAGTATCTCATCATTTTCATCACTCAGACATCTGATCATTGATGATATTGAAGGCATCACTCCCATGGAATATGCCATGTCCTCCCTTGACATTTCAAGATTGTACCTTGATTTCCACCAGTTAATATAGGCTTCAAATAGCTCGTCCGGAACTACCGTATATCCGAATACGGGATGTTTGGCCCTTTTTAAGATTGCATCCTGAATGGCCGGAGCTACCTTGAAGTCCATGTCCGCCACCCACATCGGCAAATCATCATCAAACAAATCCCATTTAAGGGAATTGGTATCATGCCTATCTATAATGCTTTCAAAGTCATTTCTAGTACTTTTCATAATGGATCCTACTTTCGTCGAATTTGTCCATGAACTTGTTTTCCCATCCTTCTGCAGGATAGCCCAATGTGACAATTGAATATGGCTTCAAATCAGTGATGTCATCTATTCCGACAATCTCACCGATTTTTGCCATTCTTTCCTCTTCAGGAGCCACTCCATTCCAAAGACCTCCCAATCCAAGGTTGACAGCTTCAAGCAGCATGTTTTCACAGGCCGCCCCCATGTCCTGTTGCCATACTGTTTTGTAAAATGCCCTTTCAATGTTTGCAACCAGTAAAATGGCTACCGGAGCATTGGCAACTCTAGGCTTGATTTCACCAATTTTTGCTAAGGTTTCCTTGTTTTTGATTATGATGAATTCCCAAGGTTCTGCTCCTAATCTTGAACCGGGAGCTTGCATTCCTGCCTTTAGGATTTTTAAAATCTTTTCATCTTCAACATCCTTATCCTGATACTCTCTGATGCTTCGCCTTGTATTGATTATTTCTTCAAATTCTACCATAATAATAAATAGTATTTTATTTATATATAAAATTAGTTTTAAATAATGGAGGTGAAATGATGGAAGTAAATAAAGGTGCTGGAATATTATCAATCGTTCTCGGTTTAATATTCATTTTATTCCCAATGTTTTCATCTGGACTTGTATCAGTAATCGTGGGATTAAGCTTACTGTTCTTTGGTATTTCTTCAGTGTACTTGGGTTACAACATGAGAAATGAGTTTGATTTATACTCCAAAACCACAATAATTATTGGGATTATAGCTATTATTTTCGGATTCCTGTTCATATTCTATATTGATGCATTGTCCTTCTTAATCGCAATTCAATTCTATATCGTTGGATTTATCATGATTATATTTGGAATAAGCGGATTAATATCACGTATGGGGTCAATATCCACTTTTACATCAATTCTCGTATTGATTATGGGTATAATCGCGATTGCACTTGCTGCATTTTCAATTAACCAACCGGTATATATTGCAATAATTATTGGAATCGTTTTAATTATTGAAGGAGTAGCTTTAATTTTATCAAATTAAAACTACCCCCACTTTTTTCAAATTTTAAAAAAAAAGAGATTATTCTCCGAAATATGATTCGTCGGATAATCTAAATCCAATTTCTTTTTCTTCACAAAACTCTTTTATGGAATCTAGAATCTGTGAAATATCATCTTTTGAATATTCGTTTTTAAAGTAATATACGATAGGCTGGGCATTGGTGTAAACGGTAATTACAATATACTGACTATCGTAAACGCTGACATCCAATGTATTGTAGATTTGAATATCTTTTATGATGTCATTTTTTACCTTGCCTGCTACAGATTCATTGCCAATAGCTTTGATTTGTGAATTTTCATAATTATTGATTAATTGAGTCAACTTGTCTTCATCAGACAGGACATCACTAATAGGTTCCAGTTCACTCAGTTTCTCTTTAAACAGCATGGCGTTGTGCAATTTTTCCTGAACATCTTCCAGTTCCTTTTTAAGCTGCTTTTCATCTTCAATTAAAGAGTTGATGAACGCTTCTGAACCGTTGTTGAAATTTTCATACATCTCTAACACCTCCCTTGGTGTCAATATTGACTGGTTTTTGTAAAATTCCTTAGTGTGTGGTTTTATACGAATGCTTAAAGGTTTCAATTTGTCTTTCTTGACCTTATGTCCTTTTTCGAAAAAATCTTCTGCAAACTCATTGCCCCTTTTGTGCAATGCGTTCATTCTTGATGTGAACATTCTTTCGAAATCTTCACGTGACATGTCATCCGGAAAATTGAATTCAAATTCCCCTGGGGTGTATGATCCCCCAAATCTTTCATTTCCGAATACGAATCTTTTATGATGGTTTTTATTTTCTTGGTTTTGCATTTTATCACTTCATAATTTTTGTATACAAAAGTGTTTTTTGTATACACTATTATATCTATGAAGTAGTATATAAATGTTTGTATTCATTTTTGAAAAATGTATACTCAAATTATTGAAAAAAAATATCCTGCAACTGATGAAGCAGGACTGCATTATCATTTACTTAACTCGGCACCTAACTCAAAGGCCTTCTCCAAATCATTTGGAAACTGCAAAATCCATTGTTTTTCCTTCAATTCCTGTGAAAATCCAGCCATGTTAAATTTGGAATAATCACTTACCTGTATTGTATCGCAAACTGGATATGTAACTATTTCACCATTCAAAAATGAGAATAAGTATTCTGTAGTTGCCAAGCTGTCTTTCATGGACTGTTCATAAAACTCCAAAGGAGCGTTCATTGTATAGAATATTCCCACATTGACTTTTCCTGTAAAATAGCTTGACCCGTCATCATATGACATTACGCAAAATATCAGTCTTTCAAGCAATGCCCTGAATTCGCTTGTAGGCTGGCCGAAATAAATCGGTGAGCCAATCAAAAGACAATTGGAATCCAATATCTTTTCAATTACAGGTGTCAGGTCATCTCTCCAATAACATTTTCCTTTAGTCTTATCCTTTAGTTTGCAGGCAAGACAACTTCTGCAACCTTTAAAAACCAAATCATATAAATTAAAATATTCTGTTTCGGCTCCTGCTGATTCTGCTCCTTTCTGTGCTGATTGCATTATCTCAGCAGTATTCCATTTTTTCCTAGGGCTTGCATTAATCACTATGGTTTTCATTTCATCACCTAATCTATATAATTATTGAGTGGTATTAGATAAATAGGTGACTAATAATTCTTAAATTTTAAAAAAAATAGTGGAAGTGTGTAAATATACACACAATTAAAATTTTATTCTTTAGCTTCGATGACGGTTTTTCCATTCATGTAAGGGACTAACACTTCAGGAACTTTAATGCTTCCGTCTTCCTGTTGATAATTTTCTAAAATGCAGCAAATTGTCCTTTCAGTTGCAATAGCTGTACTGTTTAAGGTATGCAATGTTTGGGCATCTCCAGAACCTGCCCTTCCCACACGTGTTTTGGTTTTACGTGCCTGGTAATCCTTACAGTTTGTGCATGAAACCAATTCCCTGAATGCACCTGAACCAGGGAACCATGCTTCAAGGTCGTATTTGATGGCCGCATTGTCGTTCAATGCAGATGATACGATAGCTATAATCTGATATGGAATGCCTAACTTTTGATAGATTCTTTCAGTTACTTCCATCAGGTGGTCATGCTGGTTTCTTGAATCTTCAGGAGTTGAGTAAATGAACTGTTCGATTTTTTCAAACTGGTGGACTCTGAATATACCTAATGTATCCTTTCCGTGTGAACCTGCCTCTTTTCTAAAACAGGTTGAAAGCGCACAGTATCTTAAAGGCAACTCATCAGGAGCGATGATTTCATCCCTGTGAAGTGCAGCCAATGTCTGCTCTGCTGTTGCAATCAGATACATGTCCTCGTTTTCCACTTTGTATAATGTTTCATAAAACTCGCCCAGTTCAGAGGTTTCAGCTGCAACTTCCCCTTTCACGAAAAATGGGGTTTGCATTGGAATGTAACCTTCAGCTTCAAGTTCGGAAAGTGCAAATTGAATCAAAGCAAGGTTCAAGTGTAGGATATCCCTTTTCAAGTAGTAAAAGCGAGCTCCTGCAATGCTTGCAGCGGTTTCCAAATCTGCACCGTCTATTTTTTTAATCAAATCAACGTGATTTAAAAGTTCGAAGTCGTGTTCAGGAATTTCACCATAGGTTCTCACGACCACATTGTCATCTTCAGTGTCTGAAATCGGAACATCCTCATCAATGATGTTTCCTACCTTGTATCTGTAATCATCTCTAATCTGTAAGTATTCGGCATTTTTAGCACTTAATTCCTTAATTTCATTTGCTACTTCTTTGGATCTTGCTATTACTTCTTCCAAATTGCCTTCTTCTTTTGCTTTTTTAAATGATTTGGATAATTTATTCTTTTCAGACCTTAAGGCATTGAGTTTTTTCTCACCTTCTCTCCATAAGGTGTCATATTCAATTACTTTTTCAACGTTTTCAGTATCTCTAAATCTCTTCTTTTCAGAGTCTATGATAATTTCCGGATTTTCTCTGAATAATTTTATATCTAGCAATTTTTGTCCCCTAAAAATTTTTAATCATAATATAATATGATTTTATTGTTTTTTAAAGTTATTCATAAAAAAACTCAAAAAGAGCATCTAGAATATTTTTCACTCTAAAATCCAAAAAAGATTATAACAATTTTTCTTCCCATTCCTTGACTTTAAAGCCAACCAGAACAATGTCCTCATTGACCAAAATCGGCCTTTTTACTAGCATTCCATCAGTGGATAAAAGATCCAATTGCTCATCTTCAGACATGTCTGGAAGCTTGTCTTTGAGTTTAAGTTCCCTATATTTCATTCCACTGGTATTGAAAAATCTTTTAAGCGGCAAATCAGATATTTCCCACCATTTACGCAATTCTTCACTGGTAGGATTGTCTTCAATTATATGTCTTGATTCATATTCTATGTTTTGCTCATCTAGCCAGTTTTTGGCTTTTCGGCATGTTGAACATTTTGGATAATTAACGAATAACATAATAATTACTTTGAAAATTCGATTAAAAATATTTAATTATTTAGATAGGCACTCCATATGATAAAATCATTTGAAATATTCGAGTATTTCAGAAAAATCTGAAAGGATTGATACAGGATACTCATTTTCATAGTCATCCTGATTTCCATAGCCCCATTTAACCATAAGACAGTCAATTCCTGAATTTTGAGCTGTTCTGATATCTGTTGAAGAGTCTCCAATATAAACCGCATCATCCAAACCTACACCAGCCTTTTCAATAATCTTATTTACTCCATAAGGATCTGGCTTTGAAGGGTGTGGATATGAGTGGCCTTCAATATCTACAAAATCAATATCCGAAAAGAATTTTCCAATGAAATACTCCAGGGAATAATCCAATCTGTTTGAATTTATTGCCAATAGTATGCCTTTGTCCTGCAATTTCTCAAGGGTTTTTTTGGAATCCGGAAAAGGAAGCGTATTTTCCTTTTTTGAAGAGAGGTAATAATCCAGGTAAGTTTCCTTTACACTTTCAATATTTTCCGGAGTGCTGTTTTCACCAAGCACCAATGAAACTATCTCATCAATGTTTCCGCCCAAGCAAGGAATATATTCATCACGTGTCAATGTCGGCAAACCATAATCCGTTAAAGCCCTGTTAAAGCAGATTACCACATCATCGATAGAATTGAATAGGGTTCCGTCAAAATCAAAGATTGCAAGTTTTTTCATGGTTTAACTTTTGTTGTTATGAAATATTAAAGATTGACTATTTCAATAGCTATCACAAAAAAAAGAATTCAATTTTCCGAATCATCACCAGTGATTAGCCTATACAATGAGACCAATCCAACCAGAGCGGTAAAAGATTCGATTATTGCTGATGAGAAATCCAGAATTGCCAGGAAATAAACGACATATATCAAACTGTTTACGATGAAGCTTGTTTTGATTGTCTTAATTGTTTTGAGATAAAAATTGCACAATGTAATCTGTACGATTGCAATGATTGGCAAAAGACCGACAAATCCCATTGTGTTGACAATCAAACCTATGACTATGGAAATGAAAATGAAAAATATTGTCCAATTGCGAGTCAACCTATCCTTGTATACCATCAGATTTCTGGAGGCTGCAATGGCCATGGTGGTAACGCCTGTCCAGGAAAAGAAGAATACTGATGAAAACATTAGGATAAAAGCGTTTAGGAACTGATAGAAGTATACTTTCTTCTCATCATTAACCCACATGCTCAATATGATAAAAACACCTGCAATTAAGGATATGATGTTACCTATGACAATATTCAATGCAAAATCCATGTAATCCTATTTATCAAACTTGTTAAATAAATTTAACTTAAAAAAAGAAAAAGAAAATGTGAATGAATCACATTTATTTATTTAATTTTTCTCAATGGAATGAAACCTAATGCAAATAAACTAATCAACAGAACAAACAACGGATTTCCAGTAGCGGTTTTAGCTACAGTTGAAGTTTCTTTTTGAACTTCAGCTTCTCTTGGAGTTTCCTCAGGAACTTCTACAGGGTCTTGTGGATCCTCTTCAGGAGTTTCCTCAGGAACTTCAGGAACATCATCATCTGTTTCGTTTTCTGTTTCGTTTTCAGTTACAGTTACATTATCAGTACTGTTCAAAGTTTCATTAGTAAGGTTATTTCCGCAAACTGCAGTGTTGTTTTTCACACCTGCACTGGTTGCAGTGAATGTGAGTAACAAGCTAACTGATTCGCCTGGAGCAAGTTTTCCATTATAAGTCCATTTATCCGTGCCGTCGAATGTCCAATCGGCTTTATCTGAATAATCAGAATATTCTAATCCATTTGTATATTCGTTGTCCTGAATGTAAACTCCGGTCAAGTTAATTTCTCCAGTATTTGTCACTGTGACATTGAATATTACATCCTCACCGACTTTGACCTCTTTGGTCAAGGCAACCTTTTCTATTGTGAATTCAGGCACTCCTACAATAACGGAGCTGTTACCCCACCTTTCAATGTGTTCATGGACTTCAGGACCTCCCCAACTTTTCCATTTCCAGAAAACGTGAGCACTATTATTTAGTTGTCCAGTTTTATTGGCTATGAAATGGGTTGTGAAATTAAGGGAGTATCCCGGTTTCCAATCACCCTGTGTGAGATATCGGATTAATAGCTGATGGCCATAAGCACCATCATACTCATCGGCATAATCATAATTCTTTTCCCAGACAGTACCATTTTTATCAGGATTAAAAGTTATATCAACAAACACCAATCCAGGATCATACCAATCATCAATCCATATCAATGGAGGATATTGGTCATATGTATCCCACCAACAAGTATCTTCTAGCGGCAGTGAACCTGTATTTTCAATGTACACGTCAAAGTAAACATCATCACCAAGGCAGTATTCTGTTTGATGAGGCGTTTTGATTATGGTTAATTCAGGATTACCAACCGTAACATGTTCTATATCCCTGGACTCAACCCAATTATCAAAAATATGGGCTTGGAATTCATGGTAACCTGGTTTTAAAGCCTCGAAATAAATTTTATAATGCAAATCACTCCAAGGTTGCCAGCCATATGATACATCATATTCGGCACGCACATATGATGAATTTTCATCACCATAATGCATGACAGAAGGGGTCAAATTACGATAATTTATAGCCCATGCAGTTGGAGTAATATTTATAAATTTCAATTCAGACTCATTAAACCAATTATTTATTGGGAGAAAACCCCACTGACCATAATAAGTATTCCATTGATCATTATTTTGAACATATACATCAAAGACGACATAATCTCCAACCTTCACAACTGGAGTGTCCACTTCAACATTAATGAAAAATGCTCTTGAAAGAACATCGGAATCGTCTGCACTTCCTAACTTATCATCTGATTGTGAAACTTCAATTTCTGAGTTTTGCTCTTCAATTTCATTTCCATCATCATTATCTATTGTAACGATTTCATTGGAAATCTCGTTATCAGAAATAATGACAGATTCTTCATTAATTTCTAATGAATCATTGATTGCAGTAATTTCTTGATTAGAATCTACTGCATTTACTGATCCGACAATTAATAACATGGTAATTACAATAAATAATAAAACTAAAGCATTTTTAATTTCATTTCTCAAAGTATACCTCATTATCAATTTTGTGTTTTACAAACATATCAAATAAAGTAAATCAAAACGTTTATCTTGAAGAGTATGAAACCCTTCAAAATTGGCCTTATAAAAACAGTAAAAATCTCCTACTAATTTTTTTAATTAATCCCATAATAATTAAAATATATAAAACCCCTTTCAATTACTTTTTTGATACATTTATATATTAGTTTACATT
This sequence comes from uncultured Methanobrevibacter sp., assembly GCF_947166415.1. Lineage (GTDB taxonomy): Archaea > Methanobacteriota > Methanobacteria > Methanobacteriales > Methanobacteriaceae > Methanocatella. The sequence goes on from NZ_CAMVEE010000008.1 coordinate 29,515, forward strand.
TAATATAAATATTACCCAATAATTTTGAAAAGGAACTTGAATTTCTTGTGAAAAAAATGAGCAATAACATAGCATAAATGATTCTATATGATTAAATCATTTTGAACTTAATATCTTCTATTTTCAATAATTCGATTTTTCTATCCAAACCGCCGGCATAACCAGTTAATTTTCCATTTTTCCCCAAAACCCTATGGCACGGGATGATAATGGCTATCGGATTTGCTCCCACAGCCCCTCCGACTGCCTGAGGAGCCATATTATCTGAAATCATTGAAGCGATTTCACCATATGTAACCGATTGACCATATGGAATCTCAGAAAGTATATTCCAAACTCCCAACCTGAACTCGCTTCCTTCAGGATTTAGTTTGAAATCTATTTTTGGGTTCAATCCATTGAAATAATCATCAAACCATTTTTTGACTTTTTTAAAAATAGGCAAGTCATCGTTTACAGTGCAGTCTTCATTGTTATTTGTAAATGATACTTTAAAAATTGCATCACCATCGCTTACAATGAAAAGTTCACCAAGAGGTGAATCATACTTAGTCGAATAATACATAATATCTACAAGTATCTTTTGAAAAATTCCTCAAATTCCTCATCACTCATAGGCTCAGGAGTGGAAAGATTTTCATTTGTCATAATATTATTAGCTAACTTCATGTATTCTTGTGCTTCATCACTTTCAGGGTATTTTTCTACAACGGTTTTTGCATCTAATTCAGCATCTTGAATTAAATTACTTCTATGAATAGTACCAACTACATGAGTTCCAATCTTTTTGGCAAAGTCGTTGACAATTTCTTCCTCATTATCAACATTTCTGCAGTTGCATACTATGCCGCTCAAATTACCCTTGAGTTTCTTGACACCACGGACAATATTGTTTGCAGCATAAAGTGACATGTACTCACCTGAAGTAACTATTATTACCTCATCGGCATACTTTTCACGCAATGGTACTGAAAAGCCTCCGCAGACAACATCACCCAAAACGTCATAGACAACAACATCCAAATCGTCATTGAAAATGTCCAGTTTTTCAAGGCGCTTCATGGCCACGATAACACCCCTTCCTGCACAACCGACACCAGGCTCAGGACCTCCGCTTTCAACACATGATATTCCCTTAAAACCTTCAAAAACCAAATCCTCTTTTTCAGGATTTCTGTTATCCCTTAAAGTATTTACAACTGTAGGAATCCTTTTCCCATATAATGTACGTGTAGTATCAGCTTTTGGATCACATCCTATGACCAGGCAGTTCAAATCTTCGCTTGCCCAAACGGCAGACAGGTTAGCTACTGTAGTACTCTTTCCAATTCCGCCCTTTCCGTAAATAGCTATTTTTTTAATCATCAGCATTCCTCTCGACTAATTTGTAAACAAAATCATTTTCTCTAACCTTTGTTGGAATGGCTATTGCAACATTGGCTCCCTTTTCAACATTTGTGACAGGTTTTCCCTCAATCTGCATGGAATCGATTATATGAGTGATTGAACCTGTGGTTTTGCCTTGAATGATAATCTTGTCTCCTATTTTCAAATCATCCCAAATTCTGATTTCTGCCGCTCCAACCTTACTGTAATAATTAACAACTTGTCCAATGTCTTTCTTGATATATTTTGATTGATTGTCCTCACTCACTTCAAACGGAGTGTTGAAGTAAAAATTAGTGTCAAAACCTCTATTGAATACGCTTGTCAGCTCATCCATCCATTCATCCCTAACCTTATAGTTTGACGGGTCTTTAACGTAATCATCAATAACTTGTCTGTAAATTCCAGTCACCATTGCCCCATAATCGGCACTTCTTGCCCTTCCTTCAATCTTAAAGGATGCAACACCGCTTTCCATAAGTTCAGGAATGTATTCAATCATGCACATGTCCTTCGGTGAAAAGAAATTGGTCCTATAACTTCCGTCGTCACTTCCTGTAATGACGAACCTTTCATCCTCCACATCCGAGAAATTAACGACACTGTCTTCACCTTCCTCATAGGTCAATGTCCAGTTTTTTCTGCAAGGCTGCAGACAATCACCGCAATTTGCACTTCTGCCATACAGTCCATAGCTTAAGAAGCATCTGCCTGAAATAGCCATGCAAATTGCCCCATGAACAAATATTTCAGTTTCGATTGGAGATTTTCTTGTAATTTCAGTGACTTCAGACAATGACAATTCCCTTGAAAGTATTGCCCTTTTGGCACCTAACTTTTTAAGGGTTTTGAGGGTATAAGAATTAGTAACATTTTCCTGGACACTGATATGGGCCTCAAGACCATGAGAAACGGTATCCTCAATCAGTCCAATGTCTGATAAAATGAGCCCATCGATTTCCGATGAGGATATTTTCTCCAGATTTGACTCCAGTTTACATGCCAGCCTTTCATTTAAAATAATGTTAGTGCCCAAATAGGTTTTAGCCCCATATTCCTTGGCAATGCTTGCAACTTCGCTTAAATCATCCAAAGAAAAATTTTTAGCATTGGCCCTCATATTATAATCTTCAAGGCCAAAATAAACTGCATCGGCACCGTTTTCCAAAACGGCGCGAAGCGAAATAAAGTTTCCCGCTGGAGCTAATAATTCAACCATAATATCTAAGGTTTGTAATAGGTTTCAGCTTCAAGCCCTTCCGGAATTTCAGTAGGATATTTCTCATTCACACATCCTAAACATAAATTCTCTTCAGGCATTCCGATAGCTTCCACTAATGAATCCAATGTGATGTAACCTAATGAATCAATGCCCAATTGATCTTTAATCTCTTCAGTTGAGTAATTAGCAGCAATCAATTCCTTTTTGGTTGCCATTGCAACTCCATAGTAACATGGTGCAATTACTGGAGGGCAACCTACCAAAAAGTGGATTTCAGCAGGTTCAGCTTCCTTAACAAGATCCAATAGCTGTTTGGAAGTGGTTCCTCGAACTATACTGTCATCTATTAAAATAATCTTTTTGCCTTTGATGGCTTCTTTGATTGGATTTAACTTAAGCCTTACTGCAAGTTCCCTTTCCTCTTGGGTAGGCATGATGAATGTCCTTCCGACATACCTGTTCTTGATTAAACCTTCACCGTAAGGTATTCCGGAAGCTCTTGAGTATCCGATTGCAGCAGGAATAGAAGAGTCAGGAACAGGAATAACAACATCAGCATCAATAGGATATAACTTATGTAACTGGCGGCCAATGTTCATTCTGGTTTCATAAACGTTAACGCCGTCAATTGTACTGTCAGGTCTTGCAAAGTAAACATATTCGAACATGCAATGTGAAAGCTTGCATTTTCCTGCACTTTCCAACATATGGGAGTTAATTTCATTGTTTTTGAAGTAAACAACTTCTCCAGGGACGATATCCCTAATATATTTGGCATTTATAACATCGAAAGCGACAGTTTCAGAAGCTAAAATAAATTCATCGTCTTTTTCTGCAACTGCAAGAGGTTTGATTCCCATAGGGTCTCTTACACCATACAATTCACCGTCAATCAAAATTGTTAATGCATATGATCCTACAAGTTTTTTGCAAACCGCCTCAATGGCGGCCAAAACATCCTTTCCATTATCATAATGCTCTTTTTTAAGCATGTAACAGATTACTTCAGAATCAGAATCAGACCTGAAATAGAATCCTTCATCAATAAGCTCCTTTTTTAACTCACCTGAGTTAACGATATCTCCATTATGAGCCATGGCAATGAATCCGTCACCGAAATCAATCACGAAAGGCTGTGAGTTTTCCAGTTTTGACTGGCCGGTAGTTGAATATCTGACATGGCCAATTGCATTGTGTCCGGACAATGCATGAAGCTGTTCATCACTGAAGACATCGGTAATTAAACCCATTCCGCAATGAAAACTTAAGCCTTTTTCAGAATTAAAAGAAGCGATTCCTGCTGATTCTTGACCTCTGTGCTGTAAAGCATACAAACTATAATAAACTAATGATGCGACATCCTTGGATTCATCTTCACAATGAAATCCAACAATACCACACTTGTCTTCCATTTCACCTTGCATGTGATAACTCCCAAAATAGTATAATTATAGATTTGTTAAACTAGTATAAAATAATTAATGTTTCATTCCCAAAAGTTTTCAAAAGTGTTAGGTATATCATAATCATCCCTTACTTCAGGAGGCCTGGTTTCGCTATCGCTATCCAATTCCCTTTTTAAATCGTCTTCATTATCATCAACAAAAATCAATGCGGTTCTGACAATGTTGAGCCATTCGACAGCTTTCTGCTTTGATTCGGCCGCGATATAACCTTGCCCTACCAGAATATCATCAGGCTTAAACTTGTTTGTAGCGATTACTACCCTTTCCTCATCATTCAAATCCTGATGGAAAAGTTCCAGCCACAAATCATTCAAATTGAAAATCTCAAGAATATCACGAGAGTAAATGTCCTCATAGCGCAATTTAAACGCTGAAAAATCAGATTTTATTTCATCAATATCTTCAAGCAACTCCTTGTTTTCACGTTCAAAAACCTCGTTTTCCTTTAGGACCTGATTGTAGTCATCAAGGAGATTGTTGTAGTTGTGAGTCACTTTCATTAGCTTGTTTTCCAATGTATGGATATTGATTAAGTTTAAAGAATAAGATAAAGTTGATCTAATTATTGAATTCAGGATTTCCTTTTGAGCTAAATCAAAATCTATTGATTCGTCCTCAATAATCATGTTGTTATAATCAAACAATCCCACATTATTAAAATCAGTCTTCAATTCATTGTAAAGAATATTATAGTTTTCATCACGACCATAGCTTCCGATAAGTATGATGTCGGCACCTTTTGCAACCTTTTTAACAATGCTTAATTCGGTTGTAGGAATGATGGATGAAACAACAATATTATAATCCCTTTCAAGCTGAACATTGCTGACGGCTTTTGAAACCATCTGTGCAATATCCAAACTCTGCACAATTATACGAACGTCAATTATTGATTCATGAGTTTCGCTTTCCATGAAAATTACCTAAAATCCATTCATTTTTTCATGCCATTTCCAGGCGGATTCAACAATCTGTTCCAGATTATATTGAGGAACCCATCCTAATTTTTCCTTGATTTTGGTTGAATCTGCCACTAGAATAGCTGGATCGCCTTCACGGCGCTTGTCAATCTTAACTTCAAAGTCACATTTGGTGACCTTTTTGCACATGTCAATTACTTCACGCACTGAGTATCCTTGGCCGTTTCCCAAATTGAAAATGTTTGACTCGTTTTCCTTGCATAAGTATTCATATGCCTTGATGTGAGCGTCAGCCAAGTCATTTACATGAATGTAATCACGAATGCAAGTTCCATCAGGAGTGTCGTAATCGTCTCCGAATATGGAAATGCTATCCCTCTTTCCGATAGCTGCATCCAGTATTAATGGAATAAGGTGAGTTTCGGGGTCGTGCAATTCCCCAATCTCACAGTCAAAATCACATCCTGCCGCATTGAAATATCTTAAAGATACAAAATTGAAATCACCTTTTTCGGCTTCCCTTTCAAGTGCCTTTTCAGTGATGAATTTGGAGTGTCCGTAAGGATTGATTGGTTTTAAATCTTGATCTTCTGTAATTGGAATCTTTTCCGGATTTCCGTATACTGCGGCAGTTGATGAAAGAATAAACTTGTCAACACCGAATTCCCTCATTATCTTTAAAAGGTTAAGAGTGTTCTTGTAGTTATTCTTGAAATATTTTTGAGGAAGTTCAACTGATTCGGCTACTGATGAGAAGGCAGCGAAGTGAATGACACCGTCAATGTCATATTTTTCAAAAACTTCCCTTAAATCACCGCTTCCAAAGTCATATTCTTCGAAATTACCCCATTTAACGAAGTTTTCATAACCTTTGCATAGGTTATCCACAACAACTGTTTCATAACCTGCCTTATTTAATGCCTTATTGGTATGGGAACCAATATAACCTGCCCCTCCAGTAACTAGAATCATTTAAACACCTATACGAATTTACCTAATTTGAGTAAAGCTTTTGGAGATACTTTAATTAATTTAGTAACGATTTCAGTGGTTGAAATCTTATCAAAGCTTTCTCCTTGGAATGCGTGAGCAATGCTGTCAAGTTCCTCATCAGATAAGGTGAGCAAGTATTCTTGTACCTTTTTATATCTTTTGATTTCATGGTCAAGTTCTTCATGAGCCATTTCATCATATTGTTTTAGGAACTTTTTGGAGCAGTCTTCCTTAATAGCTTGAGCAGCTACTTGACCTGCACACATTCCTCCGGTCATACCTGAGATGATTCCTCCACCGGTCAATGGGTTTACTTGACCTGCAGCATCTCCAACAACCATAATGTTATCATCATAAAGTTTTTTGGTCATACCACCAACAGGGTCTCCCCCTACATTCAATTCAACAGCCTGAGCGTTCTTTAAGTAAGGGCATGTTGCGACAAAGTCATCCAAGTATTCTTTAGCTGTTTTTTCCGCTTTATGCTCTAAAATTGCTAAACCTACATTAGCGATGTCATCACCTTTAGGGAAGATCCATACATATCCTCCAGGAGCGCATGAACCTAAGTAAAACTCAATTACTCCAGGTCTTTCGAATTCAACGTTACACATTTCATATTGTACACCGGATTCCATTTCCTTAGGTTTTGCAGCAGGTCTTAATCCTGCCCATCTTGCAACGTGGCCTTCTGGACCGTCTGCAGCAATTAGGATTTTACATTTGTAATCAATCTTTTCGCCCATGCATTCAGTGTAAACGATATAACCGTCATCTATTTTATCTACTCCAGTGACTAAAGTTTTGATTTTGATTTCGGCACCTGCCCTTGCGGCATCCATTGCCATGTGCTTATCGAATACTTTTCTTTCTAAAATGTAACCTGCTTCAGGCAATTTAACTTCATCTTTTGTTAACCATACGTCAGTTCCATCAGGAGTCTGAATCCTTACTCCTTGAATTTCTTGGGTAACCCAACGTGGGGATGGTTCGATTCCTAATTTTTCAAGACCTTGAATTGAAACACCTTCAGCACATCTTTTTGGGGAACCGATTTCTGATTTTTTATCCATCAAAATAACTTTTGCTCCGCCTAATGCAGCGTGTTTTGCTGCACTGGAACCAGCAGGTCCAGAACCAACTACTATTACATCAGTTTCTATCATATGATCAATCCTCTCTTTCTAAAGCGTTAATTGGGCATGCTTTAATGCATGTATCACAATCTCTACATTCATCATCGTCGAATACTAATGCGTATTCTCTAACTTGTATCAAATTTCTTGGACAAACTCCAGCACATTCTCCACAGAATGAGCACCAATCTTTAACTATCATAAAATATCTCCTTTACTTAAACAGTTTATGTTAAGAATACTAAGTTTTTTATACTATTTAAAATTTTAGTTAAAAATAGCCATCTAATCAATAAAAAAAGAAATTAAAAGTTAAATAGGAATTATTTAACTAGCAATACCGGTACGTCAGAAGTTCTTAAAAGTCTTTCTGAAACTGAACCGATTTGAGTGTCTGAGACTTCATTGTCTTCAAATGAAACGAATCTTTTATCGTTTGCTCCATGAGCATGAATCACAACCAAATCCGCACGGGTTTGGTCAACTATGAATTTCATATCCCTTAAAGGGTCTGCAGTAAGCAGATGTTCAACGGTTTCCACTCCAACATCATTCGCCTTTTTTGTAACCTTTGCCAGAATGGCATCACCTGTGTCCTCTTCGGAATCATAGCTGCTGAATGAAAATTCCTCCAATACATGGACTGCAGCTATTTTGGATGAGAACTTTTGAGCTATTTCAATTGCGACATCAGCGGCCTTATAGCTATATTCTGATCCGTCAATTGGGACTGCTATGACATCAAACATTTAATTGTCTCCTTTTAGATAGTCAGCATGACAGAAATCAATGAAATTGTCGACTATTTTATCAAGGTCTTCGCTGTCATCGATGATTTTTCCATCATCCATGAAGAGTGCCCTGTTACTCAATTCCTTAATGAAATCTGTATTGTGTGAAACCATTACTATTGTAATTCCATATTTTTTGGAAATCTTTTTGAGTGAATTTGTAACTGTCCTTAAGGTTACCGGGTCCAAATCACCGAATGGTTCATCAAGAAGCAGGAATTTTGGTCTTGAAACCAGAATCAATGCAAGCATTACACGGACTTTTTGACCACCTGACAATTCATATGACCTTCTGTTTAGGATTTCCAAATCCAAATCAAGGCTTTCAAATATATCTGCCACAGCTTCCCTTGTTGCGGTTTCAGGGAATCTAGGGAACAAATCATTGAGAATTTCTGAATCCAAACCTATTTGTTCAAGACGATGTTTTGCCTCATGTTCAGGCAAATCTGTCAGCAGGTAGAAAGAATCCAATAGCTCATCGCTTAAGCCTATATTTTTTGCCCTTTCCTGTGCTTCTTTTACAATATTGTCGTTTTTATAACCTAAACGTACGGCCAATTGATTCAATACAGTGGCATAATGGCTTAATGCAAATTCCTGGTGCATGAACCCCAATTTGGATCTGGTTTGCATACGTCCCATGCCCGGAATGTCAATATCGTGCCATTCATCATTGACCTTATAGAGCACTTCCCCTTCATCAGGGTCGTCAAGACCGCCGAGCATTCTTAGGAGCACTGTTTTTCCAGCACCACTCGGACCGATTAAACTTAAAATATTCTGGTCTTTGACCTTGAAGTTTATGTCTTCAATCTGTAAAACTTCTCCGCCTGTCAATAAGTAGAATCTTTTGTAAACGTCACGCACATCAATCAGATCTTCATCGGTAGCAACATTTTCAATATCCACAATAGGTTCCATATTCTCCATGAATTTGTCACATATCTCATCAGGTGAACCTTCATCAACTATTTCACCGTCTTCAAGAAGAATTACCCTATCTGCAAGATATTTTTGAACATCTGGCAAGTGAGAGACAAGAATTACGGTGATGTTCAATTCCTCATTGATCTTTTTGACTGCATCCAATATTTCTTGTTTTGTTTTAGGGCATGCCATGGTTGCAGGTTCGTCGAGAAGTAAAGCTTGAGGTTGTTTTGCAAGTTGACGGGCCATGATAAGTCTTTGCTTTTCACCACCACTCAATACAGATGCGTAATGGCCTGCTTTGTGGGTTAAAGAAACGAGCTCTAGAATTTCATCAGCTTCCTGACCGAATTCACTTTCAGCCACTTCAAAATTGGTGTCTCCTTCATCAAAGTATCTGCGTGCATACAATTTTCTTAAAACATTTTCACGCACGGTATCCGGCCATAATCCAAAGGACCTTTGAAGATGGATTGCTGTTACCTTTTTGAGCTTGTTGTAATAATATTGGGAAGACTTGGCATCAACGCCGGTGTCACCGACAGTTATGCTGCCCGCATCAATATGTTCAACACCCCTTAAGGCTCTTAAAAGTGTGGTTTTACCGGAACCGCTTTTTCCCATGATTCCTAATATCTCCCCTTCCTTAACTTCAAAACTAACATCTTTCAATGCCTTAATCTTTGTACCGTCATCTAATTCATAATCTTTACTTACGTTTTCAACTTTTATCATTCTTTATGCCCCTTATATTATACAATTCTTTATTTCTGAAACTATTTATATTTTAATTATTATACATTTAAAACAAGTGATTGAAATGGCTAGTGAAAATAAAATTAAGGAATACATGAACAGTTTAGAAGAAGAAAAATTAATGATTGAAACTCATTTTGCAAATATAGAAAGAATTTTAAATGACAACCCAAAATTAGATGAACAGAAAGCATTTAGCCTACTGTCTAACTTCAACACATTGAATATTCAATATGACCAACTTTGTAATGACATGATCAAATTCATCCAAATCTTCAAAGACAAGGAAGAACAGGAAATCCGTCTCTACAAAACCGACGAACTTGTCGAACTGCTTGAAAAAGCAATAAACAAATTATAATATTTTTTAATAATTATAATTTATAGATACGCTTCCACCAACAGCAGTAGTTGAATTTTCAGCTACAACTTGATCATTTTTATAAAGTTTTATTGTTAAAGGACCGTCATTGGAATCCTGCTTTTGAGCTTCAATATGAACTCTTTCCCATGCAGCACAATCCAAAAGCATTTTCCCCCTGCCGCTGCCTGACTGCTCAACCAAATAATTAGGGTCTCCCATTTTACCATACCAGTACCCGTTATATTCAACAACAGCAGTGTATGGATAAGAAGCGACATGATGATTGTTTCCATCATCTGTTATAACATTCAATGATGTTTCATTATCAGGCTGGGTAGTATTGTAAATAAAAGAAAACAATAACAATGCAATAACAATAATAAACATTACGATGATAATCTTTTTTGCGACACCTAATCTCCAACCTTTAGACTTTCTTGAATTAAGCCGGTTTCCATTTTGGTCAGTTAGAAGATAGGCGCAATTATCACAATAAGTTGATGAGGCTGAATTTTCATAACCACACCGAGGACATTTAACCATAATTTAAACCTTACTCTAATTACTTATAGAAACATTTTAAAAATTCTTATATTTAAACTTAATGGAAAATCAGTTAAATTTAATAATAAATGATTAGCAGTTAATGATAATAATTATAGACATTTTCAGCCGTTTTTTGATTCATGCCGTCTATTTTCGCTAAATCCTCTACAGAAGCTTTCTTAATATTATCAATACTTCCAAATTCCTTTAAAAGAGCAATCTTACGTTTTTTACCTACACCAGGGATATCATCGAGTGAAGAAGCTGAAATATTCCTGCTGCGCAATTTTCTATGATATGTGATTGCAAATCTGTGAGATTCATCACGCACCTGCTGAAGCAAGTGGAGTGCCTTGTTATTTTTAGGAATAATAATCGGACGTTTGGAATTTGGAATATATATCTCTTCAAACTCCTTTGCAAGGCCAATGATAGGAATATGTGTCAGATTCAATTCCTCCAATACTCCGCAAGCCATACCAAGCTGTCCTTTACCCCCATCAATCACTATTAGGTCAGGTTCCGGATCTTCGCCTACCATTTTCAATCTGCGGGTCAACAATTCCTCCATCATTGCAAAATCGTTTGGACCTGGAGTTTCCATTTTGAAATGTTTATACATTTTCTTATTGGGCTTTCCATGCTTGAAGGAAACTTTTGAACCTACCGCAAACTTCCCTGAGATATTACTTATATCATATCCTTCAATCACATGAGGAATCTTCTCAAGCTTGAGATATTTTTTAAGTTCTATCAAAGCATTCTCCATCTTCTTCTTTTGATGCTGTATGATTTCGGCATTCTTGCGAGCCATTTTTACAAGACGCAATTTTACTCCTTTTTGAGGAACCTTAATGCTTACTTTGTTTCCCCTCAAATCACTTAGCCAATCTTCAAGCAATTCCTTGTCATCAATGTCCTCATCCAAAAGAATCTGCTTAGGAATATGCCTGTTATATCCATAATACTGCTGAATAAAAGCAAACAATACCTCTGATGATGAATCGTATTGGGAACCGCTCATAAGGAAATCATCTCTTCCAACGATTTTTCCGTTTCTAATCGGCATAATGATTACTACAACCTCATTTTCACTTGGAGCAATAGCTATTACGTCCTGATCCAAATCGTCATCCATGAGCTCGACAAACTGCTTTTCCATAATCTCTTCGATTGATGCAATCTGGTCTCTTATGACAGCTGCCTTTTCATACTCCTCATTGGCAGCTGCATCAGCCATTTCCTTTTTGAGGTTTTTTACAATTGTAGAATACTTACCCTGGAAGAACAAATCGATTTTATTGATTATCTCCATGTATTCCTCGTGTGAAATTCTTCCATCACAAGGAGCATAGCACAAGTCTATCTGGGAATTGAGGCAAGGCCCATCCATATTGCGGCATGTCCTTATTTTGAACAGTGATTTCAAGAATTTGACAGTCTGCTTTACCGCACCTGCATCAGTAAACGGACCATAGTATATTCCGTTTTTAGTAACATTTCTTGTAATGACCAATCTTGGGAACTTTTCGGATGTGATTTTTACATACGGATACCTTTTGTCATCCTTAAGCTGCACATTATACCTTGGACGGTGCTTCTTAATCAGATTAGCCTCTAAAATAAGCGCTTCCTTTTCGGAATTGGTAATGATATACTCCAAACTGTCAAAATGACTCATTAGAATTTGGGTTTTTGGCCTGTCCAACTTTTCACGAAAATAAGATTTTACCCTTTTAACAAGACTTTTGGCTTTACCTATGTAGATAATGGTGTCTGATGCATCACGCATAATGTAAACGCCGGGCTTGTTAGGCAGATTATCGGGAGATTTGACTTTTGTAGACATTTGAAACCTCCCTAATTAAGTTCAATAATATCATTGTTTATTTTAACTTTATTGTTAGCTATCATCAAATCCAAAACGCCATTTATCCTATCTGCAGTCTTTTTGGAGGTTGACCTGAAACCAAAGTTACGTGAAGTCTCTTTTGCAATCTGATTTGTTGTAACATTCGGATTATGGAGCACTACCAGTTCGATGCTTTTGGAAATCTCCTCATCGGAAATCAAATCAATATTCGGCTTGACCCTTTTTCTGATAACCACATTATTGTCTGAAGCGTCATATAGGAAATCACCTATTCTCATGATATAACCTTGATTTTCCGCTTCATTTATAGCTGCATTGACAGTCTTTTTCAAATTAGCACCTGCCCTTTTGATTCCGCAGCTGTCTTTGATTCTTTTTACCACTTCATTAACATGAATAGGACCTTCAATATCCACAATATCATCAATGGATTTTGCTACTTCACTTGGAGGTCTTTTGTATAAATCATCAGAAGAATTTAAACCGAAATCAGTGGCTTCAGCATAATCTATTATGCTGTCTTCAAGTTTCCTTTTGCCAGGAAGTTTCTTGTCATCAAAAGATTTCAAAGTGTTATTGCTTCTGTATCTTTGCTTTTCAATTTCCTTATAATCTTCATTTGCAGAGGATATGATATCTTCAAGGACCTGATCTTTTAGCTCTTCCCTTCTGTATTGCTGATGTACAGGAACAATGACGTCTTCTTCATTTCGTAACTCTTTTTCAAGTTTCTCCTTCAACATTTCATCATGGATTCTCTTTTCTTCCCGTTCAGCGAAAGTTAGCTTTTCTTCCCTTTCAATAATCAGTTGTGAATCATCATCACTAGGCATGTTCAGATAGTCTGCAGGGTCATATTCTTCAGTCCTGTCAACTACAGACACGTAATCAATTTGAGTAGGATTTTCAATTTCCTTTAATGACTTGTTGATGTATTTCATGTCATTTTTAATTCCTTTGATTGACTCCCTTACAGAACGAGGCTTGTTTGAATCGTCATAGTAGAAATTGTTTTTCCTAAGCTTGCTTGTAACGTCATTTGAACCTTGGTAATAGGTTACTCCATCACCTGCATGCTCTTCAGTGATTTCCTCTTCAATTTGAGAATCTTTACTGCCTTCCATGTCGACTTCGTTTTCAACTGTTGGCTCAACATCCGGAATGTTTATTTCTTTTTCAGGTTCTGCTTCATCATCAACAAACAAATCGTTCATGAATTCGCTTACAGCATTGTCAACTACTTTAGTTGCTTCTTTTCTGATGTCATCATTTAAATCCGGAAGCTCATCTGTGAAAATGTTAAGTTCTTCTTCATCCTCGAATTCCGGTTTAGGTGTTGGCCTTTCAAGGTTTTTGAAATCGATTTTTTCATCATCAAATGGAATATCATTGTTTAAATCAGGCAATTCATCGTTAAATATATTCAGTTCTTCCTCATCGTTGATGATTTCAGCCTCTACAACATTTTCATCATTAGGAGCTGGCTTATATGAACGTTCCATGTCCTCATCGATAATTTCACCGTGAAGCACTTCAATCTCTTCAGGGTCAAGTTGAGATTCTGCATTAAGAACATCTGAAATGAAAGAGCTGACTCTGCGTTTCCTGTTGTGTTTAATGTCTTTGCCAGACCTTTCACTAATCGGTTCTTTCACATCATGTTCTTCAACTTCTTCAGTTTTCTCATCTTGGCTATGGTCCACATAAATATAATCATCATCAGAACCCAAATCAACCTTATCATCAACAACAGGCTCATCCTCAACTACAGGCTCATCATTACTATGGTCAACATAAATATAATCATCATCAGAACCCAAATCAACCTTATCATCAACAACAGGCTCATCCTCAACTACAGGCTCATCATTACTATGGTCAACATAAATATAATCATCATCAGAACCCAAATCAACCTTATTATCATAAGTAGTTTCACTTTCAGCAGGACTGTCCTCTTTAATATCCTCATCGATGATAGGTCCGCTTTCAACGGATTTGTCCTCTTTAACCGGTTCTTCTTCAATCGGTTCTGTGTATTTTACGGATTTGTTGAAGGTTACCTTAGGTTCATTATCCTCCACTACAGGTTCATCGTTACTATGGTCAACATAAATATAATCATCATCAGAACCCAAATCAACCTTGTCTTCTAAATCTGATTTGGAGTCCTTAATATTATCAGTTTCTTTTTTAATATCTTTTTCAATTGAATCTTCAAATTCACTTTCTAAACCTGAATTTTCACCTAAATTGCTATCAAACTTAAGGTCCCCCAATATGGATCTTTTCATTCCGCCTTCAGAATCATGTTTAAAGATTGATTTAATTCTTTCTTTTACAGGAATTGATTTTTCTTCTTCAGCGTTTTCGTCAGAATAATCTTTTTCATTTTCCCAAACTTCAGCATTATCTTCCGGTGAAACTCCTTCATCGGACTCCCAAATCTCATTATCGGCAAATGATTCATCCTCAACGCTTTCAGTTTCAGATTGTTTTGAATCTTCATTTGGCTCATCAGCTGTGGCAAATTCAGAATTATTTCCAACAACAGAATCGTCAGGAGAATCAACCACAACAAACTCAGACTCATCCTCAACAACAGAATCCTCAGAAACATCAGGAGAATCAACCACAACAAACTCAGACTCATCCTTTGCATCGGATGTATTGTCCTGATTAATTGTTCCTTTTGGAGTTTCTACATCATCAAATAATTCTGAAGGGTCTATTGTTCCAACATCAACAGGCTTTTCAAAAATATCATCATCGGCCTTTTCGACTTCAACGAAAACAGATGACCCAATATCTTCCACTTCAATATTTTCACCGGATTCTTCGGCTTCTTGGGCTTTTCTTTCTGCTTCTTCCCTTTCTTTTGCTAAACGTAATTCTTCAGCCTTTTTCTCAGCTTCTAATCTTCTTTTTTCTGCTAATTTTTTAGCCTTTTCGGATTTGCGTTTTTCTTCCTCACGGGAAATCCTAATGGATTTTTCAACATTTTCTAGCAATTTCTTACGACCCAAATCCCTGTTTCTATACCAGTCGGTTGACCATAAATGATAAAGCTTCCAGCCCAATCCTGTCAATACCTGTTCACGAAGCCTGTCTCTGTCACGGGCCACTTTGCTTGAGGAATACATTTTTCCATCAGTAGTGATTCCTAAAATATACTTTCCAGGATTTTCATCATCAACAATAGCTAAGTCCACCCTAAATCCAGCACAACCGATTTGTCTATCAACAGTATAACCGTTTTCCTCTAAAAAGCTGGCGATTGCATCTTCAAATGGTTCTTTTGTGTGTGCTTCAGCCATTTGAGTTCCTAAAGTCAGGTTTTCAGCATAAGCTAGGAATTCTTTTAATGCTTTGACCCCATATGGTGGATTTGCTGTCAAATGCATGTCATATGCTTTGAAGTTGGAAAATACGACACATTTCTCTCTTGCACGTGTAATCAATACATTAAGCCTTCTTTCCCCACCGTCCTGGTTTAAAGGACCGAAGTTAAGTGACATCTTTCTGTCCTGGTCGTAACCGTATCCTACACTGATGAGGATAACATCCCTTTCATCTCCCTGAATGGTTTCAAGGTTTTTAACAAAGAACCTTTCTTCCTTGTTTTCTGAGAACAATGGCTCATATTCAGGATGCTCTTTACGTTTCACTTCCAAAGCTTCCAGAATTGCATTCTTTTGAGCAACTGAGAATGTACCGACACCTAAACTTTTTGTATCGCCATACTTTTCAAAGTGATTAAAAATCTCTTCAACAACGTCCTCCGCTTCGAGAGGGTTTGCAGAAGATGAACCTCTATCATATGCAGTATTAGGATTGTAATGGAATTTTAAACCTAATTCAGGGTCTGAATGTGAAGGTGAAGGATATACAAGTAAGTCATCATCATAAAATTCCCTATTTGAAACTGTAATCAAGGACTCATGGCGGGAACGATAGTGCCATTTGAGCATTTTTACAGGGAATGACAATTTGCATAAATGGAGAATACTTTCCATGTCAAGGGAAGTAGCTTCCTCCTCATCACTGTCTGCATCTGACATCTGATCAAAGAATGAAGTAGGAGGCAATTGTTGAGTGTCCCCCATTACAACAGCGGTTTTACCTCTCATGAATGCCCCAAGTGCATCTTCAGGTTTTACTTGACTTGCTTCGTCGAAAATGACAACGTCAAACTGCAATTCTTCATTTGTAGGGTCAAGATATTGTGCAATTGACAGTGGAGACATCATAAAACAAGGCTTAATCTGTTTTATCATACCTCCTGCTTTCTCTAACAGTTTTCTAACAGGCATGTGTCCGCTTTTTCTTGTAAATTCTCCAGCAAGTATTTTCGCCTGAGGGTTTTCGGTTCCACCGAATATCTTTGGTATATTGCTGTTGAGCTTATGGAAAATCCTTTTTCTGTTTAGAACAAGTATTTTCTTATCCAAGTCCTTGAATTCGCGGATTCTGTTCTCATGCAATTCACCAATAAAGGTAGCCAGTTCTCGATTTTCTACAAATAATATGTTTAAAAGTGAATCTGCAAAGTTTCCTTCAACCAATGCTTCCACATCATATTTGTCGATGTTCCTTTTTTCTATTGAATCAACAAACATTTTTGCATTTGAACTTTGAAGAGCGTTCTTTGTATTCAGATATTGGGACCATAAGTGAAGGCTTGATAGCTGACCTCTCCAGCTGTACAGCTGCTCTTGCCATGCTTCGAAGCTTACGTCACCTGTTTCCCTTTTGAAAATCAGTTTGCTTCTTGGATTCAATTTGTCCTTAAGCCTTGTGAGAACTTGTACGAATTTTTCTCCGGAGTCTATGTATTCTGCAAGGTCCCTTTCAGGTTTGATGTCGAATAGATCCTTGCTCATTAAATCAATGGTATTTTGAGAGAATGTTCCTTCACGAACCAAAGCAGTGAATTCATGCATCCAGCGAGCTATCTCTTTTAAATCATTGACATCAGCATTCAAGTGCCAATATGCCCCATAGTATTTTCTACCCAATTCCTCATTGGCTTCCAAATTCTTTCTGATTTTTATTACTGCTTTTGCTTCCTGCAAATCCCTTATGATTTCATCAATGCTTCCCGGAACAGGAACTGCATAATACCTTTCAACAAGTTCAATATGCTGCTTGTTGTTAAAGAAACGGAACTTTTTATTGGAAATGTTCCTTAACTCATATATTAACCTATCAATATCTGCCTGAAAAATGCTTTGATTGAATTTATTTAAAATTACAGAGTATTTCTGATACTTTTGAAGTTCTTGAATCAATCTAAATGCATCATCATTGTTATTATTCCAAGCCCCTGATTTGATTATTGATGCGTCAATAAGTTCAGCATTCTGTGACTTGATGATTTCAAATGCGGAAAGTGAATTCTGGAACTCATTCAATGTATCCGGCTTTTTGATTCCATAAATGTCATAAACCCTTCCGCGTTCAACCAAAAAGTTGTCCAGGGCATGTAGAGTGTCGTTGATGAGCATCTCGATTTCCCTCAAGTCTGCCGGAAGCAAACTTTTTGGAGCACATTTACTCCAAGGGTTTTCCTTTGAAATTGTCTGGTAAAGTTCAGCCAAATTCTCAAGAGCCATTTTCGTGTCATCAAGATCTTTTAGAGTGATGCTTTCAGGATTTTGGAATCTGACCAGAGGCATAATCTGATTCTTTCTTGCGAAATGGTCATCGGCAGCTTCCTTCATTCCATACAATTGGAATGGAGACAGGTTCACTGCAAATGCAGGCATATGAATAATCTGGGAATAGTCATCCAATTGGCGACGCAATGTTTCGAGTTTGCGGATAGTCTGGTCTATGTTCAGCGGTTCCTGAGCCCTTACGTTTGTTGCCTTCTGCAGATCCTTCAGGAACTTTTTACGTCTTGTCTTGTGGGAATGCAATTCCAGGACGAATTTTCCTAAACCTACAGCTGTCAGCCTATCTTTTACAACGTCAAGAGCTGCCATTTTCTCTGAAACGAACAGGACTGATTTTCCTTCAGCCAATAATTCTGCAATTAAATTCACGATTGTCTGTGACTTTCCGGTTCCAGGAGGACCTTCCACAACCAGATTGCGTCCTGCCTTTACATCCTGAATTGCTGCAATCTGTGATGAGTCCGCATCCAAAACCTGATACATGTTCTGGTATTCCAGTCGTGAATCAATGTCCTCTTCCCTAAATGATTCCTGGTCATTTTTAGCGGGATTGAAAATAGCTTGTATCAGCTCATTTTTTGTTAAATCAACATTCTCTGCCCATGAATCAGGGTTCAAATCGTTGTACATTACAAATTTTGTAAAACTGAAGAAACCTAAAGCCACATCACTATTTACAGTCCAGCCATCCATTCTGCTGACTGCACGACGGACACTTGCAATGTAATGGTCTATGACTTCACCATATCTTTTGAAATGAAAATCTGGAAGTTCAATGCCCGCATCCAACAATTTGGCCTTAAGTGAAATGTTTGTTTGAATATCCTCTCCGGTCCATTCTAGATTGAATGATTCTCCAACCTTTTTCCTTTCCATTGAAACCGGAATCAATACCAAAGGAGCTTTGTTAACCTGGCGAGGCTTTGACTTGTCCTTCCAGTGCAGAAAACCTATAGCCAAGTACAAAATGTTATAACCCTGCTCCTGAAGCATTGTCTTAGCCTGGTTATTGATATAGTATAATCTTTTTTGAAGCTCTTTTGGGGTCAAATCTGTAGCCAGTTTCTTATCCCCTTCCGAAAACTTGGAGAAATCGAAGGGAATGTGGTCCCATACTGAAGACTTATCCTCTTTCTTGTCCTTTTTATTGGCTACAAAATACATCTTGTGCTCTTGCAGGACCAATGTTTGAAAAAGATTTATAGGGGATTGATTTACTATAGTGATGGTTTTTGCCCTTGATTTGAAGTTAAGGAGTTGATTTCTTAGAGTTAAATCCAGTAACTCCTTACGCAAGTTTTTAAATTCCTTTTCAATTATATTTGATGATTTATTTAACATGATGACCCTTTGTAGTGTTTAAAAAATTCAAAATACATATATAAATATAATATATTATATTAATAAAGTTTTCTAAATAAAGTAAATTTAATTAATTTCTATTAAAATTCAAAAATAGCTTAAATTTAAAAGTTATATAAAGAAATAAGAAGTTTCAATTATTTGTTATAATTATATGGTCCGAAACTTTCTATTTTTCGACTTGCAATTAAAGATGCAAAGTTGCCGGCAGTTTCACTGGATTTGGAGAATAATTTCTGTGAGATATATGCCGCCATGTAAGTGTCTCCGCAGCCTGTAGTATCACATAACTCATCACATTTTACAGCATCGATTTTGAGTTCTATGTTTGAAATGATTCTAGATCCATTACTTCCATCAGTAATTACCATCTCTACATTGAAGTCATCACCAATGATGATTGCTTCTGCCTCATCCAAAAATATTGAAGATACACCATCTAAAATAGAGGCTAACTCATCAAACCCTTCCAATCCTATAGTGTAATTTTCATTTACTTTGTCCTTTGGAACTCTCAAAAATCCCTGGACGGACATGAAGATTGGAACTTCGAATGACTTTATGTAATCAATTGTTTCTTTTGGAAAATCATGCCTGTTTAGAGGATTTATAATAAATGCATCAATGGTTTCCGGTAAGATGTTTTCCAAATCGCTTTTGAGAATTGGAATGTTTGCAAAATTGCTCAATTGTGTTCTGACATTCAAATTATCCTCAAATGGATAATTGTTGATAAAATAATGGGTTTCATCCTTCAGAATTACACGAACCTTATTAGAATCGGGAAACTCATCTGTCAAATCCCTACTTGAACAGTTAACTATGGCCAAGTAATCCTCATAAAACTCCTCAAAAACAAATGATTGAAAATAAGTCGCTCCACCGACCTTATTTGAACTTTCCTTTCCAATAACAACCAGGTCGTTAGTTACAGGACCGATAACAACAAGAGTCATGATAATACCGCATTCAGTCGAATTCTATAGTAATGTCTACAATATGGTATTTGGATGATATACTATAAATCTCTTTTTTAATTTCCGCCTGCATATTCTGATTATAAATTGCGACTTTCAGGGTCAAAACAGAATCAATACCATCCAGTGACCAGACATGAAAATCATCAATTGCCTTTACTCCATTAATTGAAGATATTGCACTTTTAAACTCCTCAACGTCAAAATTGTCCGGTGTCTTTTGAAGGATAACCTGGATGGACTTATACAGATTCCTTCCCAAATTGAAAATAAGCCAAATAGCGATACCAATGGAAATGAACGGATCTAGGTATGAAGCGCCTTGCCAAAACATCAGGATAACACTCAATATCAGGATTGCTACCCATTCAAAGACATCCCCCAGCTGATGGAACAGGATGGCCTTTTCATTGAAGGTTTCACCCCTGTGAAGCTTGTAAACGGAAAGTGACTTGAAGATTATGCCCACAATGGCTACGAAAAACATTCCTCCAGCATCAACACCTTCCGGAGAGAACAGACGTGGAATGGCTTCGCTAAGTATAACGAATGCCATAAAAATTACAAAAACAGATATTATGACAGCACCAAGAATAGAAAATCTTTGGTATCCATAGGAATAGTTTTCTGTTGAATCCCTTTGTGATATCCTTTCTAAAAACCATGCAAAAGCTATTGAAATGGTATCTGACATGTCATGAATGCAATCTGCAAGAATTGCCATACTGTTGGTGGCCAAACCTCCAAGGATTACTATGACATTAAATGCCAGATTCATGAAAAAGACAAATGCCAAATTCTGACCTGCCTTCTTGTGATGATGATGCGTGTCGATTCTCATATAAATTAGTTATAATTTTTAAATAATAAAAAAGTTATTTAAATCAGTGAATACAAAATTTAAAGTATAATTAAGTTATATTTAAATAATTTAAAAACTAATAAATTATAATAGTGATTTGAAATGGCGATAATTGGAACAACTATATTTTCACATATCCTTCCAGTAATTATAGGATTTTTTGGAATAGTAATGGTAATATCTGGATCATTAGAGGAAAATAAACCTAAATTAGCTTTAGGTATGGTTTTATTTGTTATAGCATGCATATTCCCATATGTGATTTTAAGAATATTACTCTAATAATTTTACTTCACCAGAATGTAGGCTAGTTCCTATCAACACTTTTTTTATACCTAATGATTCTAACTCACCAATAGAATCCTTATTTAAACCACCCGCGATAATCAGCTTATCTTTCATGTCCTCGAATTCATCAAGCAGGTACCTGTTGTAACCTTTTTCTGTTCCAACACCTGAAATGTCTAAAAGGATGATTTCATTCGGATCCAATTCCTTTAAAATTTCCTTAAATTCGGAAAGGCTCAAATCCAGATTTTTAGTGAACAGCTCATTGTTTTTCACATCTATGCTTATGACTATTCTTTCTTTTGGAAACTTTTCAAAGATTTTTTCCATCTCTTCTATGCTTTCTAGAGTTTCAGTGGGAACGATTACCTTATAGGCATAATCCAGGAAAAATTCAAATGCTTCGAAGTTCTTTACGCCACCGTCGAAGATTACCGGCAAGATTGTGTTGACCATCCTGATATCGTTGATGTTATGGCCGTTGGATTCAATCAAATCCAAATCCGCAATGTACATTTCAGTAGCGCCGTTCAGTTTTAATCCCTGAGCTATTTCAACAGGATTGGAAGATGGTGCAAAAACAGTCCTTAAAGGTTGGTATGTGTCCCTCATACCTGATTTACCGCTTACAGCCTGATGCTGTTTCAAATCAATAACGGGTATTTTCTTAATCATAATAATAATTAGAATATTCAAATATTAATATTTTAAAAAAAAAACACAGGAGGTAGGAAGAGCTGATGTGTTTCTCAGCCCCTCCCGAGTATAAAGAAATAATGATCAATTTATAGAGTATAACCAAATATGTTATGACCCTCTACTTAATAAGTTAATTGACATAGTATATAAATGTTACTAAAGTTTAAAAAAATTAAAGTAAACTTGAATAAATAATTTTTAGAAATATTCATAAAAATTAAACAGTATTGTAAATTAATTAATATATATTATCATAAAATGAATAAAATTTAATAAATAGTAAACTGCTGATTTTTTAGGTTCCTTAAAATATGTGAAAATAATAAAATTTGCTTGATAAAGTTTAATTGAAAAAAATAAAGTAAGAGAGTTTGAAGTAAAAAAGAGGAGGGAATTTGAAAGATAGTGTTATATGCATGAGTTAAATATAATTGCTAAGCTATAAATTTACTTCAAACTTATTTAATAGTTGAACTTAATAGTATAAATACTTTTTTATAAAAAAGTATTACTTTAATTAATAAAATATTTAAAAAAAGTAATAACAAAAGATTGAAAAAAAATAATTAGACTCTGTAATTGTCATCAATATAAGAATCAAACTTCAAATAAGCTTCATCGATTGCTTTGGATATTTGATCTTGACTGATTTCGGAAAGCTCATCAAAAAGAACTCCAACATCGACGTCAACATCCAATTGGCTGTCTTCATAGCTGAGAACAATATCTAAATCTAAATCTTCCAATTCCTTGGTGGAAATGGTCTTTGATACTTCACGTTCGAGGATTTCTCCAAAATCGTCGGATATTTTAGACAAATCTTCTTGTGTTAATTCCTTAAGCTTTGACATAAAAATCTAAAAAAAGAAATGAAAGTATTAAGCCTATTGGCCCATACCTTGCATAGCTGCTTGGATAGTGTTTTGCATTTCTTCGAGTTTTTTCATGACTCTTTCTTCTTGACGGGTCATGGTTTGTTTTCTTAACTCGAGAGTTTCTAATTTGTCTTCCATTTCAGCTAAAGCATCGTTGTAGTCAACTTTAATGAGTAAAGTGCCTGCTTGTTTGAAAACTTCAGTACTTTCATCGGTTTTCTTAAGTTCTTCTAATGCTTTTTCAGTTTCTTGAATTTGAATTTCAACATTTTGAACTTGCATAGTTACAGCTTGAGCTTGTTGTTGTAATTGTTGAAACTGATTTAATTGCTGTTGAATATTTTCAGGAATCTCCATAATATCACCTATTTTTTATTTTAAGTTAATTGTATAAATATTAATTTGTCAAATTATTTATTTCTAATGCCAATTTGATCCACTTGATGGCTGAGTTTACAGATGCCCTAAAGGAAGTGGAATCCTCTGCGTCAATATTGATTAAAATCCGGCAACCATCCAAGTCAATAGTCATTGTGGATCTGTAGTCGGGAGCGGTATCGAATTCCAGAATAATGGAATCATAGATTATTTTAGCCTGCAAATCATCTTCAAACTCAATAGATATATCACTTTTAACAGACTCTAGAGGACTTTCATCAATCATTATTAGCCTCTATGACCTTTTTTACATTGATTTGGAAATTTGTCTTATCCCCAAATTTGTTGATGAAGTTGATTTTAGCTACCAAATCTTCGCTAGCAGTTATATGAAGGTAGTTGCAGTCTGCATTTTCTGCCAGCTCAATGTCCAATATTTCGCCTAAGACATTGAGTTCATCAATATCTGAAACTATCCTTAATTTTGAAGGGGCAATGTTGAGCCTTTCATTTTCAATTGATGCTGATATCAAGATTACAAGTAAAACTTCACCATTATTGGAATAAAAAGTTATTTTACTTGGATTTCCCTTAATCTCGTTAACAATCGCCAAGTTAAATTCATCTAGTTGCAAAGCCTTCAAAAGAAGTTCACGCATGTTCATTTTACCCCTGTTTACAGATGTTGAACCTAATGCGTGGGCTAAATTCTTACAGAACTTCCTTGTTTTTTGAGAAGGTTTTCTAGAAGTTGAAATCAACATATAAAATCAAAAATAGTAAAAAATATAGTAAAAGCAGATAAAATTATCTTGCTTTTATAACTCTAGTTGTTTCTGGAACATTCTTAAATAAAATCCTATATCTACATTTAGGACATTTATTTTCCATGTAGCTTTTATGGTCTACTTCTGCTCCACAACGTGGACACCTATACAATGCCTATTCCTCCACTTTAATGTCTCTGATACTACGTGCTGCAGATTTTGCCATAGGAGTTTGAGGAACGTATGCTCCACCAGTAAATACTGCACCACATTTTCTGCATTTCCAAATTCCTGCAGCTTCTCTTTTTACATAAGGTCTATCACATTTAGGACAAACATGATTCTTTTTCATGTTTTCTTCAATGATTTTAACAGATCTTTTTGCTTTTCTTCCGTATCTTGCACCGAACCTACCTGTGATACCTACTTTTTTAGTTCTTGCCATTTATATTCTCTCCGTAATAATAAAATTTGATTAAATGTAAATTAATTTGATTATCTAAAATAATCATAAAATTATCTAATATGATAATATTGAATATACTAATATTTAAAGGTTTGCTTAAAATTAGTCATTTTAAGAAAAAACACCAAATTCAGTATAAAAATATAAGTATTTTGATGAGAAAAACCATTTGCCTATAAATCTTTATGCTTACCTGCAATCCCATCAAAATAATATTGAAAATACCCCACTATTCAGGAGGTGAATAATTAGGGCTTTCATTAGTAATTAATAAGTCATGAGGGTGGGACTCTTTAATACCACTGCTTGTGATTCTCACGAAATTAGCTTTTTCTTTCATTGCAGCAATATCCTTAGCACCACAGTATCCCATGGATGATTTCAATCCACCTACCAATTGGAACAAGATTTCAGCTATTGTTCCTTTGTATGGTACAGCACCTTCAATTCCTTCAGGAACGTATTTAGTGTGGTTCATTTTACTTTTTTGACCTTGGAAGTATCTGTCTGCACCACCGTCATATTCACTGGTCATTGCACCCATGGATCCCATTCCACGATATTTCTTATATTGCTTACCGTTCATAACTACAATTTCACCAGGAGCTTCAAGGGAAGCAGCAAGCAAGTTACCGAGCATTACTGCATCTGCACCAGCACCAATAGCTTTTGCAACATCTCCGGAATATCTGATACCACCATCTGCAATAACAGGAACGCCTGATTCTGCAGCCACATCAGCAACATCGGAAATGGCAGTCAATTGAGGTACTCCCACACCAGCTACAATACGGGTAGTACACATTGAACCCGGACCGATACCTACCTTAAGTGCATCTACACCCATTGAAATTAAATCTTCAGCAGCTTGGGCGGTTGCAATGTTACCTACACATAATTCAGCATCGATATTATCCTTGATTGTTTCTGTGAATTTGACAACATTCATGTTATGAGCATGAGCACAGTCAATGGAAATGATATCTGCACCTGCTTGGTCGAGAGCCATTGCCCTGTCCAAATCGAACGGTCCGCAAGCAGCAGCTACAAGGAAGTTTCCGTTTTTGTCACGGGCTGCCTTTGGATATTGTGCATGATTCAATATATCCTTAATTGTGATGATTCCCACTAATTTGCCGTCACGAACTACAGGAAGTCTTTCAACCTTATTTTCATAAGCGATATTCAATGCCTCTTCAGCTGAAACTCCTTCTTCAACAGTTACAACATCTGAAGTCATGATATCTTTTACGGTTTTATTTGGTTCTGATTTTAAAACTGGTCTTATATCCCTTTTGGAGATAATTCCAATGATTTCATCACCTTCAACAACCGGAAGACCGCTGATTAGTTCATCTCTCATTTTTGCTTGAACTTCAGCAATAGTGGAATCTTTAGAAATTGTTACAACATCACGAATGGTTAAATCTTCAGCATTCTTAACCTTCTTGACTTCTTCAACTTGCCTTTCCTGTGTGATGTTTCTGTGAATTACACCGACACCACCTTCCTGTGCCATTGCTATTGCGAGTTTCGCTTCAGTTACAGTATCCATAGCAGCACTTAAGATTGGGATGTTCAATTTAATTCCTTTTCCTAATTCAATTTGTGTATCAATATCCTTTGGTTCAACATAACTTGCATTAGGAGTTAAAAGAAAATCATCAAAAGTGAAAGACATTCTTGCTTCTTGAACTTTTTTTGAAAATGACATAAATTACACCTAATTAGAATGAATCACATAATTCCTTAAGCTCAGCAACAGCAGTATGGTGTATCTTACCAGTGTTTCTGTCCCCACCAATGCAGGCTGCTCCTCTGATACCGACAACGTCACAACCGATATCATGTAACGGTTTAAGTTGTTCTTTTTTGACAGATCCTGCAAGAGCGGTTAATAAACCATAGCCGTGAGCTTCCTCTACAAATTCTTTCAATTGGTCAATATCCAAATAATCGAATAATGTATGACCATCTTTAACAGCAGTATCGAGCATTGCTAAATCACAGCCTGCATCTTTAGCTACCTTTGGTATTTCCATAGGGCCGACTGCACCTACACGGTGAGCATCTGCATATCCTGCCGCTACAATAATTGTATCTTCACTTACATCTTTTACAGTTTTTACAACATTTTTCATGACTTCAACAGCTTCATCATGATCTTTTGTTCCGTATAATCCAACTTTAATATAATCTGCTCCAGAAACATGAGCTCCCATTGCAGCTAAAGAAACTGTACCCGGTTTGTAAGGCACATCACCTAAAGTAGCACTGACCAGCTTGTCTTCAGGTGTCAATTCTCTGATTTCTTTAATTACCCATGGGAAATTAGCGCCTAAAGAACCTTCTTTAGGATTTTTTACATCAACAATGTCTGCTCCGCCTTTAATTGATTCAAGAGCTTCTTCACGATTTATAGGACTTATTAATAGAAGCATAAATTTCCTCCAATAAAATATAATTTTATAATATAATAATATTACTTCTTTATTATTTATAATAGTATTGGTTTTTTTTAAAAAAATGAGATTAGTATGGTGAATTATTTTTTGAAACATTGCTTTTGATTATGCCATGGGCCTTAGGATAGAACCCTACATCAGCAGATAACTTTCTCATGTTCTCAATGATTTCATTGGTTGGAATGGCTACAGGGCAATTTAACGTACATAGACCACATAGGGTACACATATAGAGGCCTGAATTATAGCAGGTTTCATCATCTTCAATGAATTTTGACATTGCAACTCCGCGACCGCCCAGATAATTGTTAAATCCGAATTCGTTTCCAACGGCATTGTATACAGGACAGTGAACCACACAGTTTCCGCATCCAATGCAGTACAGGCATTCAGGTGTCGCTTCGCTTCTTCCGTTATCAAGCAAAATCACCACAACCTTTTCGGCTCCGTACATGTTTTTCAGGAGTTTCTTCTCTATGTCCGCTGTCTTTGACGGACCTGAAATAACATTCATATATGATGTGACATAACTTCCGGTAGCAAAGATTGTCTCCAGCTTCACAACGGAGATTGCGTCTTCCAAGGTAGGCACTATTTTATCAATTCCAGCTACAATTATATGCAAATCTTTTAGTGAAACTATCGAAATATTACCCTCGTTGTGCACCATTACAAGGGACCCCTCTTCAGATGATATAGCATTGGCTCCACTTATACCTACATTAGCATTTTCAAGGCGTTTTAGCACATCACTTCTGACTGTTTCCATGATTTCCCTTGCTTCGGGATTGAGATTCACGTCCAAGGATTCATTAACAATGTCTGTGATGTTGGATATGTTCAAATGAGAAGCAGGGCCTGTTGGATGGACCGGCTTGTTGTCTGTCTTTTTAAGCTGCAGAATCCTATCTCCCAAATCGGTTTCGACAACATCAATGCCCTTGTCTTTCAGATGATTTTTGAGATCGATTTCACCCAAGGTATTTGACTTGGCCTTGGCCAGGGTATCACAGCCGTATTCCAGAAGCAGTTTATCAATTATATCCAAGGCATCCTGTGATGTTTTGGCAAATTTAAAATCAATGTCATTGCGTGTGAATGAATCCAGTGTCTGGTTAAACAACTCCTCATTGTTTTCGATTGAATATCTCTTGATTTCCTGAACCCTTTCAATCAATCTTTTTGTGGATGGTGATTCCTTAATTGAGTTGGATCTTTTCTTGACTGTATTGAATGATTTTCTCATTGTTTCGAGTTCACTAGCTTTCATCGACACCACCATATTTTACCAAAAATTCAGTTAAATCCAAAACTTCCATATCCTCGTTTTCAAGATTAAGCTTGCAGAATGGGCATGGAGTCACTAAAGTGCTGCAACCAGTTTGCTTTGCCTGATTTATCCTTAATTCAGCCATCTGATTAGCAATTTCGGGGTATGCTGATTTTACGCCACCGCCAGCACCGCAGCATAAGCTGCTTTCACGGTTATTTTCCATTTCAATAAGGTTTGCAACAGATTCTATTACTTCACGTGGCTCATCAAACACGCCACTGTGACGTCCAAGGTGACATGAATCATGATAAGTTACGTCAAAATCCTTTTTAGGGATTTTAAGCTTGCCTTCTTTTATCAATTCATCTAAAAGTTGTGAAATATGAATTACATCCAGACCTTCATAATCATCTTTTAAGGTCTTATAGCATCCTGCACATGAAGTGATAATCTTTTCTCCTTTAAGAACATCAGTATTTCTTCTGATCTGTTCTTCCGCTTCCTTTAAAAAACCAGTTCTAAGCAATACTGATCCGCAGCATTTTTCATCATCCAAAGTGCGGTAATCGACACCTGCATCTTTAAGCAACCTTTCGGTTGCCTGGGAAATGCCGGTTTGCTTTTCGCGTGCAGTGCATCCTCTAAAATATAGCATAAATCATTCCTCTTCATCATCAAGAGTGATTTCGTTGGAGATTGCAAACTCCTTGACTATGGTATTCATATCATTCTGCATCTTATCAATGATAAAGTACATTTTCAAAACAGTGTAAAACAATATTACGAATACCAGGATAATTATAAAATCTAAACCACGAGTAATACCGAACAGTTTAGCAAATTCATTACTCACTTGGGGGAAAAGTGCAAATACGCTAACGAAAATCCAGAACAATGACCATAGAATCACTGTGGAAATGGCGTTTTTCCCTTTTAAGTATCTGGCAATGAACCATATGATAGCTATTACAGATATTATCGGAAATATAAGAGAGTATAAAAACATATTATCACCTTTTAAAATTGATGTTTAATCATTTGAAGTAGGATCTTAAATGCGACTACAACGTTTGTGCCTTTTGCCTGAGTTTCAGGAGTGTAAATTGTTTTAATTGGAACTTCTACAAATGGAATATTGTTATCATTTATCTCACGAATAAATTCTGAAGAAATCAGATATCCTCGAGCATTGATTTCTATTACTTTCAACGCATCATAAGTTATAGCCCTGAAACCAGTTTGGGAATCGCTTACGTCTACCCTATAAAATATCCTGGTCAGTAGATTCATAATTGCATTGGCAAAATTCCTGGATAATGGCATGTCCTTCAACGGACGAACACCGATTACCGCCTGGGCTTCACCTGTAACCAGCGGCCTTATCACGTTATCCAAATCATCCGGAGAGTGCTGTCCGTCAGAATCCATACTGACAATGTATTTTGGATTGAAGTTTAATACTGCTTCAAAGCCTGTTTGTGTAGCAACACCTACACCACGATTGATAGGCAAAGAATAAATGTGAATCCTTTCCGGGTATTTCCTTTTAGATTCTTTAACGACATCCAAAGTATTGTCTGAAGACCCATCATTGACAATTATGATGTTATATCCTTTCTCAGCAATCTCATCGATTACCGGTTGAATTCTTGTTGATTCATTATATGCGGGAAGAACAACATAAGTATCCTGTTTATCCTTCTCGGTTATTTTATATTCCATTTTTCACCTTTTTATAATGGTCCTGCATCTTCTTTTCCTTCACGCATTCCCATTCCAGCTTCTTTTCTCATTGCTTTTCTATGATACATCATTTTTATTAGATTCTGTGCATGTTCACGTGCCCTGTTTTCCGCAAGCTTTGCAAGCTCGACAGGATCTTCCTCCTCATCTTCATGTACAAACACTTCAAGAATATGGGTATTTGTCATGAGCTGTGCATTGATAAGACCGGTTGATGCCTCATGGGCACACATCTTATCCTTTT